>JAHXHR010000074.1 GCA_025656505.1 Candidatus Thiodiazotropha sp. (ex Epidulcina cf. delphinae)
CAAAATGCGCCGGATTGTTGCCTGCCTTCGAGGCGTAGCGAAGGGCGCGTAGCCGGGCCTACGTAACCGAAGCTACAACAAAGAAGGCCGGTAAGAAGGCAAGTAGTTTGGGTTAAATCTTTTTTTCCGAGGCCCTTATCAGCGGCCGGGTGAAATATCCGGGCTGATATGTTTTAATTTGCAAGCCATTGGCCCACAATTTTTTTGTGGACCAATGGTCCTGTTAGCGCTTTTCCTTCAGCTCTTTAAAACGCTTAATCGCCTTCTTGCGCTGAGTATGGATAATCTTCACCTCGGTGGAAAGACGCTTGCGTTTTATGCTGTCTTTTTCGTTGGCCAGCTTCTCTTTGGCGGCCCGTTCCTGCTTTTTCAGCTTTTTCAAGAGGTCTGATATGCGATCGCACTTTGCTCGGTCTTTTGTCTTTCCGGCGTCGAGCAGGTTCATCAGTTTATTTACGAGTTTCTCTGGGGGCATGTTATCTACCTCTTTGTTTTCTACCTGACTTTCATCCGTTCTTCAGCCTTTACCTCGTCAATGATCTCCTCCAGCTCATCTTCGTTAAGGGCGATATCCCGCTCCGCCTCTCTGAGATCAAGAACGCGGGCGGCGAACAGGGTCTCCGCCATATCGATCAGATTTTTAGAAATGTCAAAGGTGTAGGCGCTGTCATTCATGATCGATGTCGCCATCCGCTCAGTGATCAGGTTCTCACGAATCAAATGGTCGAGGGAACCGTTGGCTACGACATCGATCTCTTCGATCTCCGCTTTCAGTCCATCCAGGTTGAGGATGGTCAGGTTGTCCGGGGCTTCGGACTGTTCGCGCAGCTCCCCGAGCTGACGCAGGATATTGCCGATCTGCAGCCTGAAGTTGTTGTATTCACCGCGAATATGCGCATTGTCGGAGACCATAAAGGTTGCCAGGTTTTTGCGCAAGTGTTTCACATCCTTCAATGCCTCGACGATATGGCGTCCGGCAAGCCGTAGTGAGTAGAGGTCTTCGGAATACTCCGGAGTGACCTGGGTCTGGGCTTCCGAGATATAGCTGACGATAGAGCCGTACAGCACCTTCACGTTCCGCCCGTAAACCTCGTCGATATCGATGTCGATGACCTGGTGGGGTTTTTCCACGATCGTGGCTAGCTCGCAGTCGGAAAAGATATCGCGCCGGTGCAGGCTGATGCCGTGGGCGATGATCTCCAGGGCGTTGTCGTAGAGGTGGAGGGTCTCCTTGCGCACAGACTCCATCACGGTGTCAGGGAACTCCATGGTGGCGGCGGAAAGGTGTTTTGGTTCGACCACCGAAACCGCCTTTGCCCGCAGCATGCCTTCGAGGGATTGCACCAGTTTGCCGATCATCGGCGACATGACCAGCACGCCGGTGAGATTGAACAGGGTATGAAATACCGCCAGTTTCAGGGTGTAGTCGTCGTCGGCGATGCCCACTACGGCGCTGATGCCCTCCACACCCCAGAGGAACTGGTTGATGAATGCGATGGCAATGACGCCGGTAATGACGTTGAAAATCAGGTGAGCGACGGCCAGGCGTTTCCCTTCCACGTTGGCGCTGAGGGAGCCGAGGATCGCAGTGATGCAGGTGCCCACGTTTGCGCCGATCGCTAATGCCAGGGCGTTTTCATAGGTAACCTGGCCGGCGGCCAAGCCGGTCAGGATCAATACCAGGGTGGCGTGACTGGACTGCATCACGACCGTGGCGAAGATGCCGATACCGGCGAAGAGAAAGAGACCCGGATAGCCTTCGACCGCAAACTCGGTCAGGTCAATGGTGGCCTTAAATGCCTCGAAGCCCTCTTTCATGTAGTGGATGCCCAAGAACAGGAAGCCGAGACCGGCGAGAATATAGCCGAATCCTTTGGCGGTGTTTGATTTCTGGAATACCAGGATGATGCCGAACACCAGCATCGGCATGGCGTACGCGGAGATTTTCACTTTCAGGCCGAGACCGGCGATCAGCCAGGCGCCGGTGGTGGTGCCGATGTTGGCGCCGAATATGATGCCGATACCTGCGGCCAAGGTGATCAGGCCTGCGCTGAGAAAGGAGATAGTGATCACCGAGACCAACGAACTGGATTGCATCACCGTGGTGCTGACGATACCGAAGCTCAGGCTCTTCCAGTAGCGGTTGGTGCTTTTGCGCAGGATGCGCTCAAGCGTTCCCCCGGTAAAAGCCTTGAAGCCCTCCTCCAGTGAGAGCATGCCGAAGAGGAAGATGGCGACGCCTGCGGCGATCTCTTTGAAGTCGGGGCTTATCCAAAAGCCGTAGGTGAGAACGATCAGGATGCTGGGTAGTAGAATTTTTCGAATCATTGTTGGTTTATCTCGGTCCGCTCAATGTGGGCGTGTATTTGTTATAGCGTAAACATCCACCCTTCTGCCCCTGTTATGATGGGAGCAATACCTCAATATCCTTTGTTCAAGATGCGGACGGAAAAACTTTTTGCCGATTTTAAGATTCAGTGTATTGACTGTGGCCATCCAACTGATATAAATCCATGACAATTATAGGCCAAGCGGTATATCCTTATCATTACCGAGTTTTTCGGAACCGGCTGCGTCGCACAGTTTATTAACCCGGCGCGGATGGACGGAGTTGTATGGATCCTGCCGATACAAATATGAGTTAAGGCTGCGCCGATCGATCTCTCTTCAAGGGGAGCGGCGGCTGGTTTTAACCCCACACCTCTTTTGGCCTATGATGTAGGGGAATGACTGTTCAGTCTGACTGAACGGTTTTTACGCATCAGCTAAATGCCCCCCTCGCCGTAGCTGACAGACATCGACCCGGAATTATTTGATGGAAGAGCTGAGACTACTTTACGATTCCCTCGGACTCGGAGACGTGAACTGGGAATTGCTGTTGCGCGGTAGTTTGCAGGTGTTCCTGCTGGCGATGTCGGCGGTCTTCTCGGGCTCGGAGACCGCGCTCTTCTCCCTAAGCCGGATCGATTTGCAAAAACTGCGGCACAGCCGCGGCAAGCACTCGGAAAGCATTCACGCCATGCTGGATGAGCCGCGGCGCTTGATTATCTCGATTCTGTGCGGCAATGAACTGGTCAATATCGCTTCGGCGGCGAATATGGCGGCGATCCTGCTGTTGCTGTTCGGAGGCGAGGATATCGGTTGGTTCAATATCCTCATTATGGTGCCGTTGCTGCTGTTGATCGGCGAAGTCACGCCGAAGACCATCGCGGTGAGTTTTCCGGTCAAGTTCGCCACCCGTGTGACGGCGCGGATGCTGCCGCGTTGGATTGTCTTCATCACCCCTTTGCGGGAGGTCGTACGGCAGGTGGCGGACCGGATAACCACCCTGATCGTGGGTGAGGCGGTGAGCCGGGAGAATATCCTCCATCCGGACGAATTGCGAACCCTCCTGGAAGAGGGCGAGGAGAGCGGCGTGATCGAGGCCACGGAACGGGTGCTGATCGACAATGTACTCGAAGCCTCTGAGACCGACATCTCACGCATCATGACCCCCGGGCCGCGTATCCTGTTTCTGGACGCCGATCTTCCGGTGCCGGAACTCATCGACAAATTCCGTAGCTACCGCCATCCGAGGATTCCGCTCTATCAGGGGCATTGGGACAACGTGATCGGCTTTATTCACTCGGAGGATATTCTACGCTTGGTCAGGGGTGGCGGTGAACTGGAGCAGGTGACCCTGGAGATGATTATCAAGCCGGCGCACTTCGTGCCGCCGACCAAGAAGGTCGACGAGATGTTCGACTATTTCCAGGCGCACAACACCCGGATTGCGATCGTGTTGGGCGAGTACGGGGAGGTGCTCGGTATCGTCACCATGAAAGATGTGCTTACCTTCATCTTCGGTGAAATCAGCGGCAAGATGGTGGGTCTGGAGTACTACCGGGAAGAGGACGATAATAGCTATGTCGTACCCGGTGACATGCGTTTGACCGACTTCTATAACCTGACCAACTTCGATATCGAAGACCCGGTGATGACTACCATCGGTGGTGTTGTGTTCCGCCTTTTCGACCGGTTGCCGAAGGAAGGGGATCAGATTCGCTACGAAGGTTACGAGTTTATCGCCAGAGAGGTGAAAGGGCTGCGGATAAGCAAGGTGCAGGTGCGTAAAATCGTCGCCAACGAGGAGGAGCCGCCACCGATGGAAGAGGAGACAACGGAGGAATCGATCCAGGAAGAGACATCGGTTGCCGAGACCCGAACCGAGGAGGTGGAAAATGGATTGGACCGTTGAACTGCTGATCATTATCGTCTTCCTGCTGCTGAAGGGGTTCTTCTCCGGATCTGAGATTGCAATGGTCAATTCGGACAAGCTCAAACTGCGGCATCAGGCAAAGCTGGGAAACCGCGGCGCAGGCATGGTGCTGAAGTTGTTCAAGACCCCGGATGTCATCCTGGGCACGACCCTGGTCGGGACCAATATCGCGACCGTGACCATCTCCACCCTCGGCGCCCTGCTGTGCATCGATCTGTTCGGCTCCACCGGCGATCTGATTTCAGTGGTTGTGTTGACCCCCGTTCTGTTGATCTTCGGTGAAGTGGTGCCGAAGAGTGTATTCCAGCAGGAGGCGGACAGTCTGGTAAGCCGGTTGATCTACATCCTGCGTTTTTTCTCCTATGTCTTCTACCCGGTGATTTTCATCTTCAGCCGTGTGGCGAGGTTGGTGACGAGGATCGTGGGTGGCGGTACGGTGCCGCAGAATATGTTCATCACCCGTGAAGAGCTGCGGGTGTTGCTGGACGTATCGGATTCGACTTCAGACCCGCAAACCATCGATCGGAAACGGATCCGCCGGATCATCCGCTTTGCCGATACCACGGTGGGAGAGGCGATGATCCCCTTGCCGGATGTGGTGGGTTTCAACGAGGTGCGCAACATGAAGGAGGCGGTGCGTCTGGTCATGAAGCACGGCTACAACCGGCTGCCGGTTTACCGGGGAAACATCACCAATGTAAAGGGGATCCTGACCTTGGATACCTGGGATCTGATGCTGCCGGATGTTGAGGATCAACCGATATCCGACTATATCAGCCCGGTTCTTTATCTATCGCCGCGACAGACCATCGATCGCGCCCTGCCGATGTTGCAGGCAAGAAAAGACCATATGGCGGTGGTGGTGGATGAGTTCGGCTCTGCGGTCGGCATCCTGACCATGGAGGATGTCTTCGAAGAGGTGGTCGGCGAGATCGATGTGGGCTACGATTTTGACGAATACCACCCGAAGCGCCGCATCTATATCGAGCACGAGGATGAAAACAGTCATCTGGTGAGCGGACGGACGCCGATCTCCGAGGTCAACGACATTCTGCATGTGCAGTTTTCCGTGGAGGAAGCATTGACCGTGGGCGGACTGATCGTCAGCCGGTTGCGGCACATCCCGGTGGAAGGCGACGCCATCGAGGAGCAGGGTCATCGCTTGAGCGTCATAGAAGCCGATGAGCGTTCCGTGGTGAAAGTCAGAATAGAGCGGCTCTAGTGTAGCGTCTCATATTGTTTGACGTTGTCAGTGCGGCGCCAGGCCGCCATCCGCGTTGTTGCGTGGCTTGGAAAGGGCGCGCCATTCCACGCGCCTAGCACCCCAAGGGCACTTCCTGCGGGGCGCGGCCAATGGCCCGGCGTCACGCTGATGTCACGTATTAGTATGAGACAGTACACTAGGGGGCGTTCTCAATTAGCTGAGTGAGCGTGATACTGAGTCATTTTTCGTGCCGGCAAGGCGCGATGAGGCGTAATAGTCATTCTATTGCAACGAATCGCAACGCCGCCGGCGCGGAAAAGGGCTGGAATCACGCCGCGAACGATGATTGAGAACGCCCCCTAGTACTCCTTCAACATGATAATGACGGGTTCAGTTGGTCTGTCAGCGTTCAGGACAAGGCGCGCCTCGCAGTGAACGGCCTGAGTCCGTGTATTCATGACAATCAGTTTCAGAGGAGGGTGGTGATGGCTGAAAAAGCGGCTAAACAAGCGATTTTGGCGCCGGTCGACTTTTCCCTGCCGTCGGAAGCGGCCCTGCTTAAGGCCTGCGAACTGGCGGAGTGCCTCGGGATACCGGTCGTCGCCCTTCATGTGGTGCATGATCCAGGCGAGATGCCGGGTTACTACGCGAAGATGGCGAAGAAGAAAAACCTCGGCAGGATGCAGGACGCGGCCAGGGAGATGCTGAATGAATTCATGCATGACGTGCGCAGGCGGCATCCAGGCGTCAAGCCGTTGAAGAAGGCAAAACGGATGCTGGTGATAGGCCTGCCCTCGACCCGCATCCTACAGGTGGCGGAAAAGCTCGACGCAGTGATGGTGGTGATGGGCAGTAAAGGGGAGACGGGGATCAAGCACATGATGCTCGGCTCCGTTGCGCAACGGGTGGCGCAACTCTGCCCCGTCCCGGTCACGGTCGTCAAGGCCGGTTCGCAAACAGAGGAATAGCGCCATGTTTCTTGGCAAACTCATTCGTCATGCAGAGATCGGTCCGAGTCGCGCCTTGATCTTGCTCGTCGGGGTGATGGCGATCCTTCCGGTCCTCCCCGCCTTTGCCGATAACGGCGCGGACAAGGGGATCGAATGGGGCGTGATGGGGATGAAGCTGTTCGGCGGTCTCGCCCTCTTTCTGTACGGCATGGAGCAGATGGCCGGCGCCCTGAAGGCGGTGGCCGGAGAACGGATGAAGAGTATCCTGGCGAAACTGACCACCAACCGCTTTATGGGAGCCGCCACCGGCGCCTTCGTGACCGCAGTCATCCAGTCCTCGTCGGTGACCACGGTGTTGGTGGTGGGCTTCATCACCGCCGGTTTGATGTCCCTCTCTCAGTCCATCGGGGTCATCATGGGCGCCAATATCGGCACCACCGTTACCGCTCAGATCGTGGCGTTCAAGGTGACCAAGGCGGCGCTGCTGATGATCGGTGTGGGTTTCAGCATGCTGTTCGCTTCCAAACAGGAGCGGATCAAGCATTACGGCGCCATGTTGATGGGACTGGGGCTGGTCTTTTTCGGTATGAGCGTGATGAGTGACGCCATGAAGCCGTTGCGTAGCTACCAGCCGTTCCTGGACATGATGATCAGCATGGAGAATCCCATGGTCGGCATACTGGTGGCGGCTGCATTCACCGGCCTGATCCAATCCTCTTCGGCCACCACCGGGATCGTTATCGTGATGGCAAGTCAGGGTTTTATCACCCTGCCGGCGGGTATCGCCCTCGCCTTCGGCGCCAACATAGGCACTTGCGTGACGGCGATGCTGGCATCGATAGGCAAGCCGAGAGAGGCGGTGAGGGCCGCCATAGTGCATGTCTTTTTCAATGTGGCGGGAGTCTTGTTGTGGTTGATGTTCATTCCCCCGTTGGCCGAATTCGTGACCCTGTTTTCGCCCAGTCATCCCGAACTCTCAGGGATCGAAAGGCTGGGCGCGGAGACGCCGCGCCAGATCGCCAATGCCCATACCGTCTTCAATCTGGCCAACACCCTGATCTTCATCGCGTTTACCGCCCAGGTGGCGCGCCTGGCGGAGTGGCTGGTTCCTGATCGTCTGTTGGAGGAGGAGGGCCTGGCCGTCAGCGCCAAATACCTGGATGATGAGTTGCTCTCCACGCCTTCCCTGGCGTTGTTCCGGGTGCGTCTCGAGGTGCTGCATATGGGGGAGCGGGTGCAGGAGATGCTGGACAAGATCATGCCTGCCATCCTGACCGGTAACCGGCAATCACTCGATGCCGTAGCCCAGCTCGATGATGAGGTGGATATCCTCTACGAGCAGATCATCGACTACCTGGGCAAGATCAGCAAACAGTCTATGACCGACCATCAGACAGCGGAATTTCTGGCGTTGATGGAGGCGGTCGGTGACCTGGAAAATATCGGCGACACCATAGAGACCAACATGGTGGCGCTGGGTCATGAGCGTATCGATCACGGTTTTTCCATCAGCGATCCCACCAAAGAGGTTCTTAAAGGTTTTCACAAGGTGGTGAGAAAGGCGGTGGACGGCGCCGTGCAAGCCGTCTCCCAACTCAATACCCAGGTGGCGCATACGGTTGTCGCCATGAAAGAGGAGATCAACGCCATGGCCGACTCGGCGGCGGTGCATCAGGCGTCCCGGCTGGTCGCGGAAGAACCGAACCGCATAGCCGCCTATACCACCGAGGTGGACATTATCGAGAAACAGAAGCGCATCTATTACTTTGCCAAGCGTATGGCCAAGACCGTGATCCCTCCAGAGGAGATGAATGAGGAGTAGGGTTAGTGTATTACACTGGTTGTATAAGGAAACTAAAGTTTCACGGTTTTGTGAGCACCGAGGTGCGTAGTGGATATGGGCTAAGGTTATTTTTGATGGGGTTTGCCCGGTTTATAGCAAACCCCCATAAAATTAATTCTGGGCGCAGCCGCTGCTTGCTAAAAAAACACTCTGTTTTTCAAAAAGATAGCCCATGCGCTTGATATTACCACAAAATCAATAGCGTGAAACTTCAGTAAGGAAATAACTATTTGTGCCCAGTGAGTGCTCGGACACCACGAATGAAGTAGTTAAAACCGGCAGACCGATTAGCGTCAATGTCCATATGAATTGGGACCACTCGTGAAGCGGAACCTTTTTGGAATTTGTCAATTAAACGCTGCAATTCGCTCGAAGGCTTCTGTATGTTATCAGGTATTCGATACTTGGCTTTGTTTTGATAGTTTGCTGCATTAAATTTCGGATACGCTTTTTCGACGGCGGGCAAGTCACCAAAGTACCATGCTTCCAGTTCATAACAGGCAATACACACTTTGACATCGGTCCGCCTTGCAGTATTGCAAATTTCCAACAATTCCTGCTTGACTACCCGGCAATCATTGGCATCTTGATGGTGCCATCCGAAACATAGCGAGCAACAAAGGGATCGTTAAAGCTACCATCCTGGAATCTGAGAACGACGTAACCATCAATGGTTTCATCAGCATCCACACCTTCTATGCCAGGCACCCTTTCTTTCATTCGAGCCAGTATGGTGTCAAATACGTCTCAATGGTTTTCGTAGATATGTTGAGTAACTAGCGGAAGGTTATCGCCGGTTACGGACAAGTGCTCGGTATTCACGATCCAAATCTTCGTCTTGTTTGGAAAAGTCTTCCTCGTTTGTAACGGCGTAGCCCTCGCCTTTTGAAAAATCCAAGAAGTGATAAGGGTATCCATATCGGCCTCGCTTCATTCCAGATCAAGTATCTCAGACTGAGCCATATTTTGACTAGAGTATGGGTGTCATCTGATATTGGGAATATTAGGGGGGTGTTCTCAATCATCGTTCGCGGCGTGATTCCAGCCCTTTTCCGCGCCGGCGGCGTTGCGATTCGTTGCAATAGAATGACTATTACGCCTCATCGCGCCTTGCCGGCACGAAAAATGACTCAGAATCACGCTCACTCAGGTAATTGAGAACACCCCCTAGGGGAAATGGAACATGGTTTCGTTGATTTGAAGGCCCGCAACGCGCAGAAATATGGCAGCTCAAGAGCTGTCAGGCAATCTTGATACTGCGCATTGATTCTGTCAGATTTGCGTTGAGATTGTTAGGATTTTCTCCGCATACTTCACATCGCCATCACTGGCTTTCGGATAACTTGAACCAAGTTGATGTGCTCTGCAACTCCCCGGCCATCTCCTCCAGTCCTTCCGAGGCCGCTTGGATCTGCCGGGTTTCCTGTTCGGATGCCTGGATGGAGTGGCTCATCACTTCCACGGTCTTGGCCACCTCGCCGGCGGTTGCCGACTGCTGCTCGGCGGCGCTGGCGATCTGGTGGATCATGTCCATGGTTTGGCCGACGGCCGTCCTGATGCCCTCCACCGTGCGACGGCTCTCGCCGGCAATGGTCACGCCCTGGGTCACCTGCTCTTGACCGACCTGCATCTTTGTCACCGACGTCTTGGTCGCTTCCTGGATGCTGCCGATCATGGCGCCGATCTCCTTGGTGGCGTTGGCGGTCTTGCCGGCCAGGGAGCGAACCTCATCAGCCACTACCGCAAAACCACGGCCCTGCTCGCCCGCCCGGGCCGCCTCGATGGCAGCATTCAGCGCCAGCAGGTTGGTCTGCTCGGCGATCCCTGAAATCACTAGGACAATCTGGCCGATGGTCTCGCCGCTACGGCCCAGCTCCTCAATATCGCCGGCGATCTCGGAAACCGTCCGGGCAATGGTCTGGCTCGCCTCGGTGGAGCGCTCCACCGCCTCGCCCCCCTGTTCGGCCAGACCCTGGGCGTTCTGCGCCTGCTCGGCAGCCAACCCGGCGCTTTCCGCCACCTGTCGGGCGGCGGCGGACATCTCGGTCATGGCGGTGGCGATCTGTCCGACCTGCTGCCGTTGATTGCCGGCGACACTCGTCAGGTGTCCCGTGATTTCGGTGAGTTGTCCGGCATGCTGATTGGTGTTGTCCGCCACCCCGGTGATCCGCCGGGCGACGCCGTCGAGACTGTTGCTCATCCTGTTAAACGAGTGGGCCAGGCTACCGATTTCGTCATGGCCCATGGGTTCGATCTCCTGGCTCAGGTCGCCCTCGGCGATGGCCTCCGCATAGCCTGAGACCCGGCTCACCCCGGAGAGCATCCGCGTGACGCTGACAAAGATGATGCTCGCCAGCACGCCGACGGCAACCAGCAACACCCCGCTCAGGAGCCAGCGCATCAGCGAGCGCGCCGCGATCATATCGGTGATGTCAAGGCTGACCCCGAGGTAGATGCCGCTGTCTTTTTCCACGGGTAGAAAATGGTGCAGAAAAAGCCGTTCACGAAGGGAGTGGAGATCGAAGTGCCCACCCTCGGCGGAGAGGTTGGAGGGGAGGGGCCAGTTTTCGCCCAAAGAGCTTGCGAGCACCGCCTCGCGGCCGGCCAACGACAGTTCCATCGAGCGCTGTTCGCCAACCTGCCGCTGCAGGAATTTCTGATCTAGATTATTGACGAACACCAGGGCGCCGACCAATGTCTCCACATCCACAACAGGACCCGCCGCGATCATCTGGTTGCCTTGGTCGCCACTGACCAGAAAACTGATCGCAGCCTGGTTGATCGCTTCGGCCCCGGAGATTGTCTCCAGATCCAGGACCGGTTTTAACCGGTCGGCAAAGTGCGTGGTCCCGCCATGCAAGTCCGCGCCGACGGCGTATAGAATCTTTCCGTCTTTCTCAACCAGCAACACTTGGTCGACCCCGGTCAACGCCTTCCATTGGTTGAAAAGGTCATCGAGATAGTCAAAATCCCCTTCCTGAGCCCCGAAGTACCCGTCATAGAGGCTGGTTTGGACCACGGATTGTTTGATGTCGTTGCGCATCTGCTCCCGCTGGTCGCGGAACCGGCGCAGCATGGCGCTTGATGCATAGCGGATATGTTGTCCTTCCATGCTATCCAAGGCCTCGTCAACCTCTCCAAGTATGACGGCGGCAGCGATGCCGAATAGCGCCAGCAGGGCCAGCAGCGGGATGCCTATCAGTTTGGTCTTGAGTCCGAATTTGAGGTTCACAATACTACTCCAAAGTCTGAGCGAGTGTGACCGGCGGGGCCGGTCACAGGCACCGGTCAGTTATTGAACAAGTTTCTGACCCGCCTCCGAGCGGTAGAAATCGATGACCTTTTGGGCTGCCGGCGAAGGATCCCCCATGGTGATCAGGCCCAGTGGACGAGAAATGGAATCCGTCTGCACTACTGCGGTCTTACCGGGATTCTGCTGGAAAAAACCGACGCTGACCGCACCGATCGCCCCACGGTACTTGCTGACTTCCTGGATCTCCCTGCGGGTGGAGTTGACCTTCTTGGCATTGGCCACATAGTCCTTCTTTTTCATGACCATTTTCTGGAACACCGCTCGGGTAGCGCTGCCGGCATGGCTGGTAACCACCCGGATGGTCAGATCGGGACCGCCGACCTGATTCCAGTTGGTGATCCGGCCGGTATTGATTTCGGCGAGTTGCTCCCAGGTCAGACTGGTGATCGGATTGTCCTTATTCACGATGGGCACGATTTCGTCCCGTGCGATCTCGTGGAACTGTAGATTGGTGGGGATCTCCAGCGACTGTTTCTTCTTCTTGGCCACCTTTTGCGCCGATTTGATCGCGCCTTCCAATGTGTTGGAGGCGGCAGCCACACCGGTCTTTCCAGAGAACAGGGCCAGCATACCCTTACCGGTGCCGACGCCCTTGACCTTGACGCTGACCCCTGTGGCGCTCTCCAACGCCGAGTTGCCCGGCTCGAGAAAGCGCTTTTGGCAGGTGGTGGAACCCCAGACCTCGATCTGTTCGGCCTGGAGGGCTAACGGCATCAGTAATGTTGTCGCCAGCAGGGCGAATAATTTATTCATATCGGATCTCTCCTGGGTGATGGAATCCCTGAACGATCAGGTCGGATCCACATCCCGTATTAGCTGCGTCGAGTGCGGTACAACCGGGAAAACCTGATGATTTCCGTGACATAGATTCCCCTTGTGTCGCGTTCCCGACCGGTTTACAAGACCCTATCGGCAATCCTTTGTAATTCTTAAGGGAAATTATTCCCGGAAAATAAAAGAGATGGGTGTGCAGGGCGTTCGGTAGCGGCAGGGAGGCGGACTCACCGGCAATGTTTTTCACTCCCGCGCGGAGGGTGGGAGCCGGCTTGTCCTCAAGGACTATCGGAAAGCTGATTGATATAGTCCAGCAAGGGTTCTACCGGGTATATCAGGGGATACATTTTATCGCCGATTCCGCTCATCACCCCGACCCAATCGTTGTTGCCGCCATAGACGACATAGTGGTTTTCGATCTCCCCGACATTCGTCCACAGGGTGTCATCCGTATTGACCGGCGTATGGCCGACGATGACCGGCGTGTCGGCGGGCAGGTCGAATACTTTGCGGAATCGCTTGACATCTCTCTTGTTGTAGCCGCCGGGGCGACTCGCTTTCTGCAGGCGGTTCTGGTTCAGCTCTTTGATCAACCCGGCATGGCGCTTGATGTTGATCAACGTCTCCAAGGTGACCTTGGATGTGGGGGGCGCCGCATGACAGCAGATCATATCCTTTGAATAGGCGGCATAAGGGAGCAGGTCGTAAAACCGTTCAATCTCCTTGCGATACTCTTTTCCCCGGGTTTTGTTCAATGTTTTTTTCCACAGCAGTCCCTGCGCCACGCCGCCTTTTGCTATTTCATCGGAAAAGCTGTCGTGGTTGCCGCGCAGGTAGAAGACCTGTTCAGGGAACTGTTGTTTCAAGCGCAGGATGACATCCATGATCAGGATGGAGTCCTCCATCTCATGATATCGACCCTCCTCTTCACAATGCACGGCATCGCCCAGCATCACCAGACAGGCGGTTCCCTGCTCCAGCGCTTCGAGGAAACCGTTCTGGCTCAGCACCACCAGCAGGTTGTCCACCTTGCCGTGGAGATCGCCGATGATGAACGGTGTCATTGTATCCGGTAACCGGATCACCCCACCCGGGTTGCTGCTCTCATCCTTTTCCCGAAAGGCTTCGTCCGCCAGGACTCGGTTGACATCCCGGAGTAGGGAAAGGGCCTCTTTTTCCGCCAGAGTCGTTATCTCTCCACCGAATATCTTCAGCAAACGCTTCAGTTTTTTTCCGCGCCAAGTGGCGACTTTCACCATCTTCTTGTCTTTCAGCATTGGCGAGATACAGCTCCCCGACCTGGGAGAATAGTCACGGAAGATCAGGTGGCCCTCCTCATTGCTGATGGAGAAAACGTAATCCCCGCTACGGGATGAGATGTTCAAGAAGGCCTTTTGCCGTTCCTTGTCATCGCTGCCGATGATCAGTTTTTCACCCTCCTCAATGCGGAAAAACCCACTGATTTCCGAATAGTAGGTTTCGGGATCGAATACGATGAAGCTGTGCGAATCGCGGTTGTCGTCTATCGCATGGGTCAGGCTCTCCGGGTAGAGGTGCAACGCCTTGCCGTCCGGAGGAAGATTGATCTGCAAAGGGTGGCAGTGAATCGGAACCTTGATTTTGCTGCCATGCAGACGATATGACTTCTCCAGTTCCACCTCTTCACACTGGGAGAGGCCGGAAAAGGCTTTTTTCAACAGCTTGATAAGACTCTTTTTGCTTTTCAATCCCGATTGGGCCATGGTCTGTAGACTCCGTTCGTTCGATGGTTCTATAAGTTTTCGGCTGCCGGTTCTAAGATAATACATTGCGGGACGGCATCCGCGCCTTCCCGGATATAGATGGGGATGCCCTGTTGATAAAGGTATTTTGCCGTCATCCGGTATACCGCCAACTGTTTCTCGACCAGTTCCAGGCTGAGGGTTTCATCCACGTGATGTGTGCCTCGCCCGGCCCTTTTGATGCGTTGTTTGAGCAACTCCTGCGCATTCGGCAAAATGAATTCAAAGATATATCTTTGACGCCAATCGGCAGAGAAAAAGAAATGCTTAGGCGGGGGAATCCGCATCCGCGGGAAGTCCGGTTCTAGCGGTGGCGAGGCTTCCATCCAAGGTTTCTCAAACACAGCCAATGCCTCTTTTATCCCTTTGAAGGGAAAGCCGAGGTGTATCTCGCGCGGGCGTAGGGAGAGGCTCTGCGCGGCCCACCACTTGTTCAGGGAGAGATCGATATACCCCTCTTCAGACCACCCGCCGAGCTTTCGGATCAGCGTACTCTTCCCGGCCCCGGGCGGCCCGGTGATCAGCAGTTGCCGGAATGAGACGAAGCCGGGGAAGCGCACACCCTTCATTTTCTTCAGTTCGTCAAAGGGCTGGGTCTTGATCAGGCTCATGGAATCGGGCGCAGGCTTGAGAATATTCTCGGATATCGTCAGTGGATTGTGAATGATAAGCGCATTACCGCTGTCCTACAAACCCCACTCTTCCTCCGGAAGGGGGGTGTGCTTTGCTTTTTGCGCCTGCTCGATCAGGGGAAGAGCCCGCGCCAGGGCCTCTTCCTATTGTCTGCACGCGGGCATTAGCTGAAGATGCCCTTCAGGGTGTAGAAGAAGATCGCAGCCAGGATGCCGCCTGCGGGCAGGGTGATGGCCCAGGAGACCACGATATTGCCGATCACCCGCAGGTCGATGGCGCCTACGCCGCGGGCCAGACCGACGCCCATCACACAGCCGACTGCGATCTGGGTTGTGGAGACGGGCAGGCCGGTCTTGGAGGCGATCACCACGGTGGTGGCGGCAGCCAGGGTGGCGCAGTAACCGCGGGTCGGGGTCAGTTCGGTGATCTTGGTGCCGATGGTCTGCATGACCTTGTAACCCATGGTGGCGAGACCGACCACGATGCCGGCGCCGCCGATGAGCAGCACCCAGATCGGCAGACTGGCCTTCTGCGCAATATCGCCGCCGCTGTCGACCAACGACAGCACCGCCGCCATCGGACCGATGCCGTTGGCCACGTCATTGGAGCCGTGGGCGAACGCCATGGCGCAGGCGGTGAAGATCATCAGCGGGGTGAAAACCTTCTCCACACTGGCATAGTGGAAATCCCTGTCGGCTTCATCGTCAACCTCGACCTTGTTGACCATTATTTTACCGATTAAGGCAACGATGATGCCGATCACGGTGGCGACAACCAGGCTTTCACCCATGGAGAGTTCAAGTTTCAGGTGCTTCAAGCCCTTAAAAAGGGTAACCAGAGAGACGATCCAGCCCACCAGGAAGACATACACCGGCGCCCAGGTCTTCGCCTTCATGAACGGATTGTCGGTATTGAGAATCAGCCTGCGGATGCTGATCATCAGGATCAATGCGATCAGGCCGCCGACAAGGGGAGACACGATCCAACTGGCGACAATGCTGCCGATCTTTCCCCAGTTCACCGCGTCCACACCGATGCCGACCACGGCGAAGCCGACGATTGAGCCGACAATGGAGTGGGTGGTGGAGACCGGCCAGCCGCGGGTCGAGGCGAACATCAGCCAGATTGCGGATGCCAGTAGCGCCGCCAGCATGCCGTAGATCAGCAGTTCCGGTGAACCCGCGATGCTGCTGGGATCGATAATGCCCTTGCGGATGGTCTTGGTGACCGAACCACCGGCGATAAAGGCGCCGGCAAACTCGAAGATGGCGGCTATGATGATCGCCTGTTTGACGGTGATGGCGCCGGAGCCCACCGAAGTGCCCATGGCGTTGGCCACGTCATTGGCGCCGATGCCCCAACTCATATAGAGGCCGAAGATGACGGCCAAGGCAATAAAAACAGTACCCCATTCACTAATGATTTCCACTTTGGAATCCTCGCTCTTCTTTTTTGTCTGGCTGCACAGCGATGTTTAGACGTGCGCCCGGCCGGTTGTATCTAGAAATCCTGATCAGAATCGCGGATCGACTGAAGCCGTCCGGTTCTTTTGTCAGCGCGCAATCAGCAGGCGCATTCGGTCACCCACCTTCTCAGCGAAATCGGCCAGATCGCCGATCCACTGGATCATCTGGTACCAGAACATCACGGACACCGGGTTCATGGACTCCTCCTGGGCAAACAGGCTGCGGGCCAGCTCCATCCCCATCTCGTCGGTCTCATCCTCCACCTTGTCGAGTACTTCAACCATCTCCTCGACCTTGTTCGCCTGATTGCCCCGGAACCCCATCTCGAGCAGCTCATCCAGCTCTTCGATGATGTTGGCTGCCTGATTGCAGGTATCCACGCAGCGTTGCACGAATGCCTGCAGGGGTTCGGCCATACCTTCCGGCACCGACATATCCCGTTCCATCATCAAGCCGGCGATATCCTGGGCGGTGTCAGCGATACTGTCCTGCATCTCCAGGAGTTCGAGCAGATCCCGCCGGTCGACCGGCATGAACAGACTTTTGGGGAGGTGGGCGCGAATATCGTTTTCGACCTGGTCTGCATCATGCTCCAGGGAGAAGATTCTCTCCTTACCGGCCTTCAGTTGCTCCTGATCGCCGGCGATAAGCGCCTCGAACAGACCGGGAACTTCGGCGATGCACTCCTTGACTATCCCCATATGCGCCTGCAGGGGTTTGAATGGGGAGCTTCCCAAAAGGGAGGCGATGGGGTTGGTTCGTCGCATAAAGCATACCTCTTCTCGTGTAAGTTGGTAAGAAAGAACTGCCGAACCTGTATGACGCACGGCTTGCGGAACACCGCATGAACCGATGGTGTTGTAAGCATCACAGGAAACAGGGTCTTTGGATAGTAAGTTTATATGGTCATTTTTTAGTGTTTTATGGGCAACGGCGCACGATTATCTTCGAACGGAAAAGGTAAAAAGCCGTTCCTTTCTGCAGACTCCTCCCGGCCCGAGCGAAACATCCGGACTAGATGCCGTTTTCCGGCTTCATCGAGACAGGTTTTTTTACATTAAAATTTTATAATATTTCTAAAGCTTTTGCCTTGATTCCGGTCATCAAAATTCCCTCATTCAGCTTTCATTCAGCCAGAATTCCGTAAGCTTTGATCAAAGCTCAACAAACGGAGATACTCGATGAAGCGCAAAGCATTACTTCTTGGAACTGTATTGTCCGTCGCCATGGCCGTAGCAGCGCCCGCACAGGCCCATGACAGCTACGATTATCCCTATGGACTGGTGGGTGGCGTCTTGCTCGGACTGCACTGGAACCACCATCACAGCGATGGCCATCGGCATGGAAATCGCCACTACAGCCACCGGGAATATCGGCGTAGCGATAGTCATGGCTATCAACGTCGGGACAAGCATAGGCACAGACAGGGCCATGATCGGGACAGGCCCAGGCATCGCCGTGATCGTTGAGGCTGAGCGGGGAGTCGGTCATGCTGAGAAATAACCCGATAGGACGGATCGCCGGCAGGGCGGCTCTGCTGTTGCTGTTGATGCTGGGCCGGCCCGTGGCGGCGGATCAGGCCGCGACACGGTTGACGCAGTCGGTGGCCGGTCCGGTGGCCGGTGAGTCTGTGTTCAGTCTGCGGCAACTCGACCAGGCGCCGGTGGATGAACATGCACAACTGGCGGTTACCGGCAGTCGCCTGCGGGCCACGGCCCAACGCTTCCTCCCGGCCCACGCGGCCGCTCGGACCTTCTCTATCTTCGACGCCCAGACAGTGATCAGCCGGGATGACGATGATGACGGTTATCACCATCGCCTCAAGGTCAGTTTCGACGCGGATCTTTCGGGTGATCGAGCCTGGGTCTACGCCAAGCTCTATCTCAGCCTGGAGGGCGGGCCATGGAACCACTACTTCACTACGGATTCATTTCCCATCGAGACGGACTCCGGTCGGGATGATTATGAGGTGGTTACCCGTCTGTTGGATGGTTATCCCACTGGTTATTATGATGTGCTGATCGAACTCTATGATGAGGAGGCTGACTTGCCGGTGGTCAATTACGGACCCTATGAAGATCGTGACTTGTCCGTGTTGCCGCTGGAGGATAGTCACCGGGACGCTGATGACGGCTATGGCGGCAGTGGCGCCATTGGTCCCGGTATTTGGCTGCTGGGTTTGTTCGGTCTTGTGAGGCGGTATTTCGTCAGCGGGAACGGAAATGGCGCTCTTTCAGGCAAGGGGTAAGGTAGAATATTATCCCGCACGGAGTCATCCATCAGGAGTTGCTCATCATGCCCAGGCAAGCGCCGTTCATCACATTGTTTCTATTCACCTTTTTGCAGGGATGCAGCACCTTCGAACAGGTCATGGAGGGTCAGAAACCCACCGTCCAGGTAGAGGGGGTAAAGCTCACAGGCCTAGACTTCGAAGGCATCGACCTGGCGTTTGATCTAAAGATCGATAATCCCAATCCTTTCCCGATAGACCTGGACGGGCTCGACTATGACCTCAAGCTGCTGGATAGCACGTTCCTAAAGGGTGAGCGGCCTATGGCTTTGCGTTTGGCGGCCGATGACAGCAGCCGGGTAAAGGCGCCGCTGCGATTGAGTTTTCAGCGGCTGATGAACACATACCGGCAACTAAAGCATGCCGATCGGGTGGCCTATCGTCTCGATCTGGGGTTGGGCTTCGATATTCCAGTACTCGGCAGGGTGCGGATACCCATTGATTATGAAGGGGATTTTCCGTTACCGAGCATACCGGAGATCAAGGTCAGATCACTGCATGTCCAACAGCTCACCATGAACGGCGCAAGGCTGCTATTGCAGCTTGAGGTCGACAACCCCAATAGCTTCTCTCTACTGCTGGATCGGCTGAATTACAATCTCAAGCTGAACGGCTTTGCCGTAGGCAAGGGTTTGCTCAACCAGCCGCTGGATATCAAGCAGGGTGGACGTGGTGTGATTGATCTGCCGTTGTCACTCGATTTCATGCAGGCAGGGATGGGGCTCTACTCGGCCTTGTTAAGCAAAACAGGGATCAAATACGAACTCAACGGCTCGATGGACGCCTCCGCTTCGGACCCGGTCCTCAGCACTTTTCAAATCCCGTTGGACAGACATGGTCAGGTCAAGTTGCAGTAAGCGAGTGCAACGCGGGATTGAGGCAGTAGCGGGCCTCCCCTCCGGGCGCGACGCCAGGCCATCATCCGCGTTGTTGCGTTGCTTGGAAAGGGCGCGCCATTCCCTGCACAACGCGGCTAACGGCCTAGCGTCACGCTGATATCGCCAAACAATATGAGATACTACACTAGAATTACAGCAGGGAGACACGACAATCTTCAATCCTTCTGTCCCACGGTAGGGAGGTAGCCATGAAAACCTTTATGCTGATGACCGGAAGCGGTCCGCTGATGATTCTCACTTCCCATGCGTCCATTGAAGATTCCCTGATTTTGCAGAAACTGGTCAGTAAGGGAATCGAGAAATTTCTTGCCTATGAGGTCCCCTATGGTCTTGCCAAGGAGCGCTATGGCGGGCATTTTACCGTTGTAGCCAACGACCTGCACGAGACGGACGATCTTCGGGTATTGGACTACAACGGAGAACGGGCGTTTAAACTCTTTTCGTTTGGCGAACTGGGCGATCCGATTACCCATGAGCCTGAGGGAGAGCGGGTAGGCGTAGTGACGGATCGAGTAATGTAACGCAAAGTTTCGGAGTTCAAATTTAACTCGTTCCCATGTTCTATGTAAGAACGCATAATGTGAACAGGGCGTAGGGTGCGGCCCTGCCGCACCATCCCATCCGGATGCCGATCACCGCTGCCTATGACTTCACTGCCAATACGATCTGGTTTCTCAGTGATTTGAGTAGATTGAGCCGCTTTTTATCGATCTCGACGCCATGGGGATTGGAATGATCAGCGTAGATCAGCCCGACCGGCCGTTTGTTGATTACCAACGGAAACAACAGGAAGGAGCCGGCATTGGAGATCTGTTTGTACCAACTTGGGATATCCGCTTGCATCTGACCTGGTCAAGGGTTTTGTTACACCCCGGTTAAGCTACTTTTTTCCACTCTAGCCATTGTTGCTCAAAGTCGTTTGGACTCACCGGGTATAGCCTTGCTCAAGCACAAGGCTGACAGCATCTAACTTGAATTCTTTTGTATATTTCTTTCTGGTTGTCATTATTCTCTACCTAAAGTTTCACGCTATTGATTTTGTGATAATATCAAGCGCATGAGCTACCTCATTGAAAAGCAGAGTGTTTTTTTAGCAAGCAGCGGCTGCGCCCAGAATTAATTTTATGGGGGTTTGCTATAAACCGGGCAAACCCCATCAAAAATAACCTTAGCCCATATCCACTACGCACCTCGGTGCTCACAAAACCGTGAAACTTTAGTTCTCTACCTCAGTTAAGTTAATTATGCTTAACTGGGTTGTACAAATCCATTAGACCACCTCAACCCTGCTCACGCAGGTGAACCGTTGTACCCTCTAAACCAATGCTTACGCTCGATACAGGCACATCAAGTTGCGGTGTTGAGTAGTGCCATTTTTCTTCCTTTGCTTGTGCTAATGCGCCGACCACGTCTGATACGGTTTGGATATATCCCCTCGAAAGCGCTCTGCCATGGTTGCTTTGTAGATCAGCTTTGACCTCATCAACGCTGAGTTTTGAATACTTATGACTCAAGTTTCGGAGTTCAAATTCAGCAAAAAAACAAGCCTAACCTGTTGAAAATAAAAGCAAGAGGGCCTCACGCATGGTAAAATGTTTG
>JAHXHR010000075.1:0-12184 GCA_025656505.1 Candidatus Thiodiazotropha sp. (ex Epidulcina cf. delphinae)
CCGAATGTGTAGGTCTGAAGCAGCAAATAATCTTGCGCGAAAATTTTACGGTCTGATAAATATAGGCTGTTTATGGACGGACACTAATTAATGCATCCATTCCTGAGAAGCAGAGGCGCTGGCATGTAAAATGTGTCGAGGCGTTCATTAAGACGCAAAACGGCCACAAAATCAAGGGGCTTTCGGGCTCTGATATTGACCGGCATTTCGAGATGATAGGCCGCCAAAACCATCTCGCCGGCTGGCAATTCCATCAATGTATTGATGCTATACGGATGCTCTATTGTGACTTACTTAAGACACAAGCGTGTCAGGATATTAACTGGGACTATTGGTTCGATTCAGCCAAACAGCTTGAAGTTGACCACCCGACCACTGCTAGGCAGCTGACTCCTGAGGAGATGAGCTATATCAAGGGACGTAAAGGTGATGGTCCGCTCAGCAAGATTCGGACATCTCGTCATGACCTCCTGGTACGCTTCACTACTGAGATACGCCGTAGAGGGTACACCTACCGGACAGAACAGAGCCATGAGCAGGCGAGGCTAACGCTGCCCATTACCCACAAATATTTCCACCCTTTAAAAACAATGAGTTACAAACCATGCCCCTAACAGCCAACAAAAATATGAACCTAACGAAAACAACAGGTTATGTCATGTCTGTTCCCATATTTCAGACTTATGGGTAATGGGCAGGGCTAACGCCCTTCTCGCACAGATGGAAGGAAAGCACAAACTCATCGCCTCACTACTCTATGGTACCGGAATGCGCCTGCTTGAGGGGCTTCGTCTCAGGGTACAAGACATTGATTTTGAGTATCAACGGATACATGTCATTCAAGCCAAAGGGAAGAAGGATCGCTATGTGCCTTTACCCAATATTCTTGTTGAGGAGTTACATTCACAGATTCGAGAAGTAGAGCATCTAATCACCCTTCGGGTTAGTACATACAGAGGATATTGTTGCCGGTTACGGTGAAGTGGTACTCCCTGGCGCGCTTGCCCGAAAATACCCTGATGCTGACCATGAACTCAAATGGCAATTCCTTTTCCCGTCTGCTCGCCTCGCCGTTGATCCCTATGGTGGCGCTATTCGTCGCCCCCAATTGCGCCACCTTTCCCCCCAAGGTCGACTTCATCTGCTACAGGCTATCCGATAACCGCTTGAGATAACCGCGAAAATCCTCCCCCAATTCCTGATGGGCCAAGCCGAATTCCACGGTAGCCTCTAGGTAACCCAGCTTATTCCCGCAGTCGTATCGTTTCCCCTTTACCCGATAGGCCCTGACCTTTTCATACTTCAGCAGTTCGGCAATTGCATCGGTGAGTTGAATCTCTCCACCTGTACCGCGACCGGTCTCCTTGATCAAATCGAAGATGCGCGGGGTGAGAATATAGCGCCCTACCACACCCAGATTCGAAGGCGCATCCTCGGGTTTTGGTTTTTCCACAATAGAAGTGACGTTCGCCGTTTGCCCGTCATCGTCCTCTATCTCTACGATGCCGTACTTGCCCGTCTCCTGCGGAGGCACCTCTTCGACCAAGATAATGCTACACTGGTAACGCTCATAGATCTCAGCCATTTGGGTGAGGGCGCCAATACCGCCATCACCACGGATCAGATCATCCGCCAGGATGACGGCAAAGGGTTCATCCGCCACGACCGGCTCTGCGCAGAGTACGGCGTGTCCAAGCCCCAGGGCTTCCGCCTGACGCAAATAGATACAGCTGACATTGGGCGGCAGGATATTTTGCACTTTCTGCAATAACGCTGTCTTGCCGGCCTCCTGCAGTTCACTCTCCAACTCGTAGGCCTTGTCGAAATGATCGGGAATGGAGCGCTTATTCCGACCGGTGATGAATACCAGGGATTGCACCCCGGCCTCTTCAGCCTCTTCTGCTGCATACTGGATAAGCGGCTTGTCCACAACGGGCAACATCTCCTTGGGGTTTGCCTTGGTTGCGGGAAGAAAACGAGTCCCCATCCCTGCCACGGGAAAGACCGCCTTACGTATCTTTTTCACCATCACCACTCCTATGTAATGCACCGCTGAATAGAACATCAAGCCTATGTGGGCGGATTTAATCTGTCAATGCGGCGTTCACCGGCTCCCGGCAATCTCCGCATTGATCGATTGCAGCGCCTGAAGGGGATCCTCAGCCCCAGTGACGGGTCTGCCTACGACCAGATAACTGGAGCCTGAACGAATCGCCTCACCCGGCGTCATGACACGCCGCTGATCGTCCTGAGCGGCGCTTTTAGGACGCACCCCCGGCGTCACTAAGTAAAAATCTTCACCGATACGCTGCCGCAGGTCTCTTGCTTCCCGGGGTGAACAAACCACCCCGTCGAGACCGGACCGGCGGGTCAATTCCGCCAGTCGCAACACATTCTCCGCCGGTTCTCCACTAAACCCGACCTCGGCAATGTCTTCGCTGGAGAGGCTGGTCAGAATCGTCACTGCGACAAGCAGTGGCCGGTTGGGGCGAGCCTCCAGACGATCTCTCGCAGCCTCCATCATCCTGCGTCCGCCCGAAGCGTGCAGATTCATCATCCAGACTTCGAGGTCCGCCGCAACATCGCAGGCGGCAGCCACGGTATTCGGGATATCATGAAATTTGAGATCGAGAAACAGATCGTAGCCACGTCGTCTCAGCGCTTCGACAAATGCGGGACCGAACCGGGTAAACATCTCTTTCCCCACCTTCAGTCGGCAGAGTGATGGATCCAGGCGATCCACCAGATTCAAGGCCTGGCTCTGTTGCGGATAATCAAGCGCGACGATCACCCTTGAGTCTTTCTCATTCATGGCTATCCCCATTGTTGTTACTAACCCGTCGCATTCAGCCCCTTACGTTCCTGACGAATTCCTGCAGTGGCTTTATTCCCCCCCATGTCTTGCAGCTCGGACAGTGCCAATGCAGTTTTTTTGCTATAAAGCCACAGTGTTCGCACTGGTAGGCGGGGTGATTGTCCAGTAGCTTCATAACCGATTGCAGGAGAACCTCGAGGGTCTCTCTCGGACTCTCTTCACCCCGTTGCAGGTTGAGCCTGACCAATCGCTCAAGTCCTTTCAAGTCAGGGTTTTCCCCCAAATGCCTGAGCACTGCCTGGACTGCGGCGCTCTCTCCTTCGGCATCGGCGATCATCTCGGAGAGTATCAGCATTGCCTCAGTAGAGTGGTGGCGTTGATACAATTGCTGCATGTATTCGAACAACGCCTGTTGTTGTCCGAGTTTTCTGTAGCAATCAACCAGCCTAGGCAGTATATCAGGCATATAAGCAGGATCATTCTCTTCAACCTGGCGCAGCAACCGGATCACTGATCGATAATCGCCCCGTGTGTAATCGATGCGTCCCTGTAACATGAGCGCACGGACATTGCCGCGTTGGATCTGTTGCGCGCGCCTGAGATAGCTCTCAGCGGCGGCGCTATTTTGTTGCGACAACATCTGCTCGGCCAACTCACAATAGAAATGGGCGATGGAATTGTGCAACGAAGGATAGTGGGAAACAGTGATCTTATCGGCGACTTCAAGGCATCGTTGCCAATCCTTCTCCTGCTGGTAGATTTCCAATAGGTAGATATAGGCCTGCTCGTTGTAGAGTCTCAACTCCGTAAGCTCCAGAAACAGGTTTTCCGCACGATCGAACAGACCTGCGCGCATGTAGTCCTGGCCCAATTCAAGCAGCGCCTGGGCGCGCTGTTCCCGGCTGAGACTGGGCCTGGCGATCAAATTCTGGTGAATGCGGATGGCCCTGTCGACTTCACCTCGACGACGGAACAGGTTACCGAGCGCTAAATGAGTCTCGACGGTATCGCTATCCACATCCAGTAATTCGATAAACAGATCGATCGCCTTGTCCGGCTGTTCGTTCAACAGGTAGTTGAGGCCCTTGAAATAGACAGGAGAGATCTCTTGTGGTTGCTTCTGCTTCTTGGGCGTCATACCCCGCCTTGCGGTATACCAGCCGGACGCGGCCGCCACGGGCAACAATAGCAGTAGCACTTCAAGCATCGGACGATACCTGCAAGCCCACTCCGGCAGCATGTCCAAGCGGCAACATCTTAGACCCGGCAATGAAAGGCGTTGGTTGAAAGTACATGCCAAGATCCCTTTATCACTGCTCCTTCAAAGGTAGAGCGCGAAGATTATCGACCTCTTCACTGACCATCCGGCTGCGTCGCTTGAGGGAGTGTATTTCCCGCTTCAGCCCAAGCACCCTCCCCATATTGGATAAAATACCCAACACCACACCGACGCCGAGGGCGGCGGTCAAAAGCAACGACAATGGAAGATCACCACTACCGAAGTAATAGTTGATCCGTACCGGATCGACATTGAGGACGGCAAAGACCGCTCCCAGCATCATGATCAGAATGATAAGGAAGAGTTTGATGAATCGCATCTGAGATTTCGCTTTTGCCCTCTCACAGGAGGCCATTCTCGCCTACTGTCGGCCAGTTTGAAATAGCCAATGCATTGGCTGACGGGAGGAGATCGATGAGATTATCGGTTTGTCACAACTGTTTTCACGAGCCTGGAAGCGGTCGCCCGCAGCATTCTGCCTATTGATAAGGGCTAGCCCGGATGTTTCACCCGGGAACGTGATGATCGTGCCGAACTCGGCGCTCAGGGGCGGATTTGCGATTGAGTCAATAGCCTAAGCTATTGATAATTTAGGAAATACCTTCCCTGAGCGACGAGATCGGTGCGAGGGCGCGTTCAGCGTTGCCGGATAACACTTTGCTAATATTCTAAAGATTACATGTTAAATCAAACGGTTAATTCACCATATCAGCGGCCGGGTGAAATATCCGGGCTAGGCATAGGTATCCAGAAGTCCGTTCCTGTTGATGACCCCTGTCCCACCATCATCGGCAGGCCACTCCACAGTAGCGCTTTCATCGGCACAGTCCGTAACGGACTCCGCGGAGCGCTCGCCGGACGATTCACCTGCCTCTTGGTGTCCTACATCGACATTGGCGAGATTGAGATTGATCTCGCCAAGCATCTCCCTCAGGCGTGGAATCGATGCCTCCAGGGCATCACGGGTGGGGGCCTGGGCGGCAACGAAGCTGACACTGGCCTGATCGTTGTGCAGCGAGATTTTAATCTCCAACGGCCCCAGATTGGGTGGCGTGAGCTTGATCTCGGCTTGTTGGATATTTTGCCCGACCATCCACTGTATTCGCTCACCCACAGACTTGTCCCACCCTGGTTGGCCCACTGGCGTATCCAGTGGCAGAACGAGCGAAGGCCTGGCGGTGTTGGCGGCTGTCGGGATGTGTTGCAGGGCGTGTGTGGGCAGTTGTCCTTGGCCGCCCGATTCGGTCAATCTCACGGCCTCCGCCAGCAGTTTGCCATCCTCCCCTGCCGGAATAGTCACAGCCAGGGTCATCGGTTGATCACCGGTAACCAGTCTTTGGATGGGGAATTCCGTTTGCGGCTGCAGTGACGTCGTGGTCTTGAATTGGGTAAGACCGGTAAATTGCTCGCTCGACGGAAGCTGAATCGGTTCACTCGCAAACGGCAAGGCTTTGCCATCTACGAGGAGTTGCAGCGGCAATACTCTGCCATCCTTCGGTGGAGTGACCTGTGTACCGAGCGGCGCAACGCCTTGTCCCTGCTGGATGGCAAGGAGAAAAAACACCCCCTGCGCATCTTGCGCGAGAGATGCTTGCAGGGCCTGATCGAATGGGATCCCCACCGCATCCCCGTCAGCGCCGGCCTGCAATAGGGCGCCATCGCCTTCACCGGGAGCCGTGGATTGCAGGATGCCCCCTTGAACCTGGGGCGTGATCGGTATCTGAGCCATGGCATTACCACCTGTCAAAGTCGTTTGTTCCTGACAGACTGCGTGCAGATTCCGGGCCAGTCTCGCCAGGCCTGTTAAGATGCCGTAACCTTTTCAGTTCATCCGAGTCCGCCCGGTGAGTAACGTGGGCTAAAGGATAAAATCCTCGGGACGCACACGGCGCCACGTTACCTCTTTCAATCGCCACTCCCCGTCGTCACTGACAAAGCGGAGTTGCAGACGCAGCAGGTCTCCCCGCCATTCGGACAGTGGCTTGGCCGTTTCCTCCGGGGAACCGGCGAGACCGGCATAGATCAGAACCTGAGCATCACTCGCTGTTTTTATCTCGATATGCTTGATTCCGGAGAGGATATGGATTGAGCCGTGACGGAGAAAATAGCCTGCCAACATGGCCCGCAATTGACGAATATCGCGTCCGCGCGAATCCCGGTATGCCGGATCGACAAACGCCATCGCAGCGGATAGATCACGGGCTTCCAGATGCGATTCCGCCTCGGCAATCAAGGCTCGCAACCGCTCTTCGGGGGTCGGCGTTCGATCACTGCATCCCGAGATGAGCAGCAGCATCAGAAACGGCAATATCGCAAGCCTCCAACCGCGATTGGACATTATTAACCCGGCAACCCGATATGTCGTGTTAATAGCTATCTCAAGCCCAGGAGATCCTGCATATCGAACATCCCCTTCTCCTTAGAGACGATCCACCCGGCGGCCCGTATGGCGCCACGGGCAAAATTCATCCGGCTGGACGCCTTATGGGCGATCTCGACCCGCTCCCCCTCCATGGCGAACCAGACACTGTGTTCACCCACCACGTCGCCGGCGCGTATTGTCTCGAACCCGATGGTCTTGCCGTCGCGCGGGCCGGTCTTTCCTTCACGGCCATAAATGGCGCAATCCTTCAGATCCCGACCCAGGGTCTCGGCGATCACCTCCCCCATCCGTAGCGCCGTGCCGGACGGAGCGTCGACCTTATGGCGATGATGGGCTTCAATGATCTCCACATCCGCCTCATCACCCAACACCCGCGAGGCCAACTCAACCAGCTTAAAGCAGAGATTGACTCCAACACTCATATTCGGTGCAAAAACCAGGGCGATTTCATCCGCAGCGCTCGCCAAATCCCCTTTTTCGGCTTCGCTCAGGCCGGTGGTGCCGATGACCATCCTCTTGCCCGCCTGCCTGCAGATCTTCAGATGGGCCATAGTGGCCGAAGGTGAGGTGAAATCGATCACCACATCGAAGTCATCCACCACCCGCGCCAGATCGGCCACCAGGACCACGCCAAGCCGATCCATGCCCGCCAGTTCCCCGGCATCGCGGCCGATGGCCGGATTGCCCGCCTGCTCCGTGGCCGCGCCAAGAGTCAGATCCTCGGCCTCGCTCACCGCCTGGATCAGCGATCTGCCCATGCGTCCCGCTGCTCCGACCACCGCAATTCTCGTCACGACAACACCTCGCCCTCTATATTCATGAGAAAATTATGAAATAAACCTAATCTAATCGATTATTAACCAAGTCATGTCAGGTAACGCTATCGCGTAACCTGACCTACAACCGCCCTGGCCCTGACATCCCTTGCTTCAAACGTAGGTCAGGTTGCGCAGCTACCTGACACTCCATGCTTCAGAACCCCATATTCTCAAAAAATCGCTTCACCCCGTCCACCCAACTCGTGGAATGGGGGCTATGCTTCGCCCCACCCCGCTTCATGGTTTCGTCGAATGTCCGCAGCAGCTCCTCCTGTTCCATGGTGAGCTTGACCGGCGTCTCAACCAGCACGCGACACATCAGATCCCCCATCGGACCGCCGCGCACCGGCTTCACGCCCTTGCTGCGCATGCGGAACATGCACCCGGTCTGGGTGCCGGCAGGGATCTTCAGCATCACCTTGCCATCAAGTGTCGGCACCTCCAGTTCCCCGCCCAGGGCGGCGGTGGCAAAACTGATGGGCACTTCGCAAAAGAGGTGATTATCCTCCCGATTGAATATCTCATGGGGTTTAACCGCCACCTGTACATACAGATCACCCGGAGGTCCGCCGCTCTCCCCGGCTTCACCTTCACCGGCCAAGCGGATGCGGTCACCCGAATCGACGCCGGGGGGCACTTTGACCGAGAGGGTCTTGTGTTCCTGAACCCGTCCCTGGGCATGACAGTTCGGACAGGGATTATCGATCATCGTCCCCTTGCCATGGCAGCGCGGACAGGTCTGCTGGACAGAGAAGAAGCCCTGTTGCATACGTACTTGGCCGTGCCCGCCACAGGTATCGCACGTCTTGGGAGAGGAGCCCTTTCTCGCGCCACTGCCGTTGCAGGCGGCGCATTTCACCAGGGTCGGCACCCTGATCTTTACCGTGGTTCCCGCAACTGCGTTCTCCAGGGATAGCTGCAGGTTGTAGCGCAGATCGGCGCCGCGATGCACACGCGACCCTCCTCCTCCCCGGCCGCCGCCGAAAATATCGCCGAAGACATCGCCGAAGATATCGGAAAAATTGGCGCTTCCTCCGCCGTAACCGCCCCCCATGCCCGGATCCACCCCGGCATGGCCGAACTGGTCGTAGGCGGCGCGCTTCTGGGCATCGGACAATACTTCGTAGGCCTCCTTGGCCTCCTTGAACTTTTCCTCCGCTCCCTCAGCGTCATCGCCGGTATTCCGGTCCGGGTGGTATTTCATGGCAAGCCGCCGGTAGGCCTTCTTGATTTCGGCCTCACTGGCGTTCTTGTTGACGCCCAGAACATCGTAATAGTCGCGTTTTGCCATGGTCGGTATCTGTGTTACTGCTGCTGAAGTGTTATGAAAACGATCGCGTCATCCGCCGCTATGCGAGCCTTTTGTCACGCGATCCTGCTGTTGTCTGTTCCACGGCGTATAACGCCAAAAACCGCACACCGGCCGAATGGTCGATGCACGGTTTGAACGGCTGCTATCGCAAACCAGCCCGGATATTTCACCCTGACTAGCTTTTGTTGTCCTTGACCTCTTCGAATTCGGCATCGACCACATCGTCATCCGCCTTGCCTGCGGCGCTCTCCTGCCCAGCCGCACCCGTCTCGGCCGCCCCGGCTTCTCCCGCTTCGGCGTCAGCGCCCTTCTGCGCATAGAGTCGCTCGGCCATCTTACCCGAGGCTTCCGCCAGGGCCTTGGTTTTTTCCTCGATCGCCCCTTTATCGTCATCCTTGATGACCGCTTCCAGATCCTTGATAGCGCTCTCAATTGCCTCCTTCTCTCCGGCCTCGAGCTTATCCTCACCCAGTTCCTGCATGGATTTGCGGGTGGCGTGGATCATCGTATCAGCCTGATTGCGCGCACCCACCAGTTCATGGAACTTGCGATCCTCGTCGGCATGGGCCTCGGCATCGCTGACCATCCGGCTGATCTCATCATCGCTGAGCCCGGAGGATGCCTTGATGATGATCGACTGCTCCTTGCCGGTCGCCTTGTCCTTGGCGGAAACGTTGAGAATGCCGTTGGCGTCGATATCGAAACTGACTTCGATCTGCGGCACCCCACGAGGGGCGGGCGGGATATCGCTAAGGTCGAATCGACCCAGGGATTTGTTGGCGGCCGCCTGCTCCCGTTCACCCTGCAGTACATGCACCGTCACCGCTGTCTGACTGTCGTCGGCGGTGGAGAAGACTTGTGAGGCGCTGGTTGGAATCGTGGTGTTTTTCTCGATCAATTTGGTCATCACCCCACCCAGGGTCTCGATACCCAGGGAGAGCGGGGTCACATCAAGGAGCAGGACATCCTTCACCTCGCCACCCAGTACGCCACCTTGAATAGCGGCGCCGATGGCGACGGCCTCATCCGGATTGACGTCCTTGCGGGGTTCTTTACCGAAGAACGCCTTGACTGCCTCCTGCACTTTAGGCATCCGGGTCTGACCACCGACCAGGATCACTTCATCGATCTTGGAAGTCGCTATACCGGCATCTTTCAGGGCCAGCTTGCAGGGTTCGATGGTGCGGGTCACCAAATCCTCCACCAACGACTCCAACTTGGAGCGGGTCAGCTTGATATTGAGATGCTTGGGACCGCTGGCGTCCGCAGTGATGTAGGGCAGATTAATATCGGTCTGCTGACTGGAAGAGAGCTCGATCTTGGCCTTCTCGGCCCCCTCTTTCAGACGCTGCAGGGCCAGCGGGTCATTGCGCAGATCGAAACCCTGGTCCTTTTTGAACACATCCACCAGGTAATCGATGATGCGCATGTCGAAATCTTCGCCGCCCAGGAAGGTGTCGCCATTGGTGGAGAGGACTTCGAACTGGTGCTCACCGTCGATCTCGGCAATCTCGATAATGGAGATATCGAAGGTGCCCCCACCCAGATCGTAGACCGCCAGGGTCTGATCGCCGCGTTGCTTATCCATGCCGTAGGCAAGGGCGGCCGCGGTCGGCTCGTTGATGATACGCTTGACATCGAGTCCGGCAATGCGGCCGCTGTCCTTGGTCGCCTGACGTTGGGAGTCGTTGAAGTAGGCAGGCACAGTGATGACCGCCTCGGTCACTGTCTCACCCAGATAATCCTCCGCAGTCTTCTTCATCTTCTGCAGGGTCTTCGCGGAGATCTCCGGCGGCGCCATTTTCTTGCCGTTGACCTCGACCCAGGCATCGCCGTTATCCGCCTTGACGATCCTGTAGGGCACCATATCGACATCGCGCTGCACCACATCGTCCTTAAACATACGCCCGATCAGACGCTTGATGGCGAACAGGGTATTCTGCGGATTGGTGACCGCCTGACGCTTGGCGGACTGACCGACCAGGACCTCACCGTCATTGGCGTAGGCAATGATCGATGGCGTGGTACGGTCGCCCTCACTGTTTTCAATCACCTTGGTGGAACTCCCCTCCATCACTGCCACGCAAGAGTTGGTGGTTCCCAGGTCGATACCGATGATCTTGCCCATGATAATTAACTCTCCGGATTCGAAAATAAAATAGTAATTCTTACTGACTGTTCCTAATGTGGGGACAACGGCTTGTGATTCAAGCCTGTTCGTCGATTGCCGCGCCGGATGCCGCCTTGGAGACCATTACCATGGCGGGACGCAACAGCCTGCCGTTCAACAGATAGCCTTTCTGAACCACTGCGACCACGGTATTGGGTTCGACATCGTCACGCTCCTGCATCGACATCGCCTGATGATATTCCGGATTGAAGGCCTCCCCTTCAGGACTGACCTGCTCGATACCGTGCTTATTCATCACGTCGACCAGTAATTTAAGCGTCAGCTCCGTGCCCTCACGCAGTTTCTGCACATCGGTCTGTTCGTCCTGGGCGGCCTGGTGGCCCAACTCCAGGCTGTCCCGGACTTGCAGTAAGTCCTGGGAGACCTTCTCCAGGGCAAACTTGTGGGCGTTTTCCAGATCCCGCTGAGCGCGCTTTCGCAGGTTGTCGATTTCGGCGCGGGTGCGCATTAGCTGATCCCAGTGTTGATCCGCCTTGGAGCGCGCATCCTCCAGCAAGTTGGTGAGTTCGCCTTGCCCCAACTGTCCGCTCTCCGATGTTTCCGCCGTGATCCCGTCCTCAGCGGATATCCCGGTTTCAGCCGATGTCTTTTCTTCAACTGTCTCTGGCGAATTTTGCGGTTGATCCTTTTCAATCACTTCACTTGACCTCAATTGTGTAGTAAGGGGTTGCGCCCATTGATGGACGGTTTCCTGTCAGGTTGGGGTGACTAGTGTTTTTTCAAGACGGCGCTCAGTATCTTTGCCGTGATATCGACCACCGGGATGACACGCTCATAATCCATGCGGGTCGGACCGATCACCCCTAGCACACCGACCATCCGCTCATCGACCTGATAGGGGGCGGTGACCACGGAACAACCGTTCAGCAGTTGGTAGCCGGACTCCTCACCGATGAAGATCTGTACCCCGTCGGCATGCTGAAACTGATCCAACAGATGCAGAAGCTCCCGTTTTTCGGTAAAGGCATCGAACAACTTGCGCAACTGTTCGAGACCGGCGAACTCAGCGAATTCCATCAGATTGGTCTGTCCGACGATGACGCAATCCTCCTTCGACTCACTTGCCTCGACCACTTCACCCGCCATGGTCAATGCCTGGGTCATGATTTGATCGAAATGTTCGCGAGCCTCGTTAAGTTGTTGCAGCACTTGCTGACGCACCACGGCCATTTCATGCCCGGCAAAGGACTTGGTAAGGAAATTGGCCGCTTGGTCCAATTCCACTCGACCGAAATCCCGATGGGTATGCAGGATGCGGTTATGCACCTCTCCTGCGTCCGTCACCAGTATCGACAGCACCCGATGATCGGAGAGGGGTAGAAACTCGATCTGGCGAAAAGTGGTCTTCTCCCGACGCGGCATTGTCACCACCCCCGCCATTTGCGT
>JAHXHR010000075.1:12194-20509 GCA_025656505.1 Candidatus Thiodiazotropha sp. (ex Epidulcina cf. delphinae)
GGTGATGGTGGGGATGCGGCCCGCAGAGGTGTGCGGTGACGAGACCAGTCCCAGATCCTCCAGATCCGCCATCACATTGCGGATGGTGGCGGGACTCAGATCAAGACCGGCGTCTTTCGCCAAGGTGCGGGATCCGACTGGCTGACCTTCCCGAATATAGCGCTCGATCAACGCCTTGAGAAAGTGCTGGGCGCGTTCGCTGACAACGGTTTCACTGACCGACTTCTTATCAACCAAGGGAGTCTCCGGGAAGATTGTTAGCACTCATTCTGACCGAGTGCCAATATATAAGTAAAAATTAGCAATTCGTCCCAGGCTAGTCAAGCACCCCATCGCATCCCGAGCGGAACTTGGATTGCCCCAGGCAGCGTGCTAACGTTGTGGAATCATTGCCATAATCAGGTCCAGCTCAGCAGTCAACCACGCGATTCGACACCACCGTATGCATAAGCGATTTCAACAAATCGGATTGATCGGAAAACATGGCGACCCCGCAGTCACTGAGACCCTCATTCGACTCTATGACTACCTCATTTCACAGCAGAGAGAGGTGGTGATCGAAGAAACCACCTGTCGACTATTGCAGGGCAAGCCGCTACCCAGCGTACCGGAGATCGAACTCCCCAAACACAGCGACCTGGTCATCGTGGTGGGCGGCGATGGCACGTTACTGCATGCAGCCCGGGTGCTCGCCAGGCAGAATACTCCCCTGCTCGGCATCAATCTGGGACGACTGGGTTTTCTGGCGGACCTATCCCCCGATCAGATGATCACCCGCCTGGAAGAGATTCTCAACGGCCGTTATGAGCAGGAGTGCCGTTTCCTGCTCGAGGTGAGCATGGGTGATGAATCCTCAGCCGACCAAAACATCCTCGCCTTCAACGATGTAGTTCTGCATAAATGGAATATCGCCCGCATGATCGAGTTCGAAACCTATGTGGATGATCAGTTGGTCAACGATCAACGCTCCGACGGCCTGATTGTCTCGACTCCCACAGGCTCCACTGCCTATGCCCTGTCCGGAGGCGGCCCCCTGCTCTACCCCTCGCTCAACGCCATCGTCATGGTGCCCATCTGCCCCCATACCCTTAGTAACCGCCCGATCGTGGTGGATGGCGATAGTGAGATCGAAATCCGCCTCAACCCGGCCCATGCGGAAGATGTGCAGATCACCTGCGACGGCCAGGCCACAATCCCCGCCATGCCGGGTGAGGTGATACGCATTCGCAAGGCCGCACACCAAGTCAGGCTGATTCATCCCAAAGGGTACGACTATTACTGTATCCTGCGCGCAAAATTGGGTTGGGCGGAAACCCCGAAAAAGAACGGATGCTGACCCAACTGCAGATCCGTAATCTGGCGATAGTTTCCGCAATGGGGCTAGAGCTGTCGGACGGCCTGACCGCTCTCACAGGCGAGACCGGCGCAGGCAAATCGATCCTGATTGACGCCCTGGGGCTGGCCCTCGGAGAACGCGCCGACAACGGCATGATCCGCGCGGGCAGTGAACGAGCCGAGGTCACCGCAGTATTCGATCTGGACGGCCATCAGGCAGCCGCCGACTGGTTGAAGGAGCAGGACCTCGATGAGGCCGGCGAGTGCATACTGCGCCGAAGCCTCAATCGGGAAGGACGATCCCGCGCCTTCATCAACGGCCGTAACGTCCCCTTGCAGCAGTTGCAGGAACTGGGCGGATTCCTGGTGGAGATCCATGGACAGCACGCCCATCAATCCCTGTTAAAATCCCACCGCCAGCGCCACCTGCTGGATGCCTTCGGCGGCCAACTCGAACTGACGGAGCGGCTTGCCCGACAGCACCGGCAATACCGGATTGACTCAAGGCGGTTGCATGCCCTGACGGCTGCCGGGAACGACCGTGCCTCGCGCATCGACCTGCTGCGCTATCAATTACAAGAGTTGAACGGCCTCAATCTCACTACTGAGGAGCTGGCCGCTATCGAGCAGGAGCACACCCGGCTGAGTCACTTGGAACAACTCCGAGACAGTTGTAGTGAAATCGTCAACGGGCTAGACGAAGAACAGTATTCCCTACGCAGCCTACTCGCCCGTTATGCGGAACGCCTGGGTGAAATGGCGCAGTTGGATGAAAGCCTGGCAGACCCCCGACAGATGCTCGACAGCGCCCTGATCCAGGTGGATGAGAGCCTGGGGCAACTGCGTAACTACCTGATCGGCATGGAGATGGATCCGGCCGGACTACAGCGGTTGGAGGAACGGCTCAGCGCTATTCACGATGCCGTGCGCAAGTACCGGGTCACACCCGAACAGCTTCCCGAAAGGCAGTTGGAGATCGAACGGGAATTGCAGCAACTGGACCATGCGGACGAAGAACTGGCAGACCTGACATCCCGCGTCGATGCTCAACGGATCGCTTACCTCCAGCTCGGCAAGCAACTGACCCGGCAGCGCCGCAGCACAGCCAAACGACTTGGAGAAGAGATCAGCCAGGCCATGCAGGAGCTGGGGATGCCGGGCGGGGTGTTCGCGGTTTCATTGCATCCGCTACAACCGGAACAGGCAACCGCCAACGGATTAGAACAAGTGGAGTTTCAGGTGTCAGCCAATCCAGGGATGCCGTTGCAACCCCTAAGCAGGATCGCCTCGGGTGGGGAACTGTCGCGCATCAGCCTGGCCATACAGGTCGCCACCCTTCAGTGTGGCTCCACGCCCACCCTGGTGTTCGACGAAGTCGATGTGGGCATAGGCGGAGGCGTTGCGGAGATCGTCGGGCAGATGCTACGCACCCTCGCCTCGAACCGGCAGATACTCTGCATCACCCACCTGCCCCAGGTCGCCGCTCAGGCCATGCACCACTTTCAGGTACGGAAAACAACTCAAAAGCGGATCACCCGCACCGAGATAACCAGACTACGGGAAACGGAACGGATTCAAGAGATCGCCCGTATGCTGGGCGGGGTGAAGATTACCGAACAGACCCTGGCACATGCCCGGGAGATGGTGAACCTGGCATCCGCCAACTAGTGTAGTGTCCCTACACTAGCACTCCTTCAACATGATAATGACGGGTTCAGCGCTCCTGTAGTGTTTCGCGGCAAGGCGCAGTGCGCAGGCAATGGCCTTATAGTCCTTGTCAAACACCGCAACGCCGCCGCAGGACACCACAGGAGCGCCCGAAGGGTTGCTCTGTCAGCGTCCATGACCGCGTTGCGCCTCTTGAAAGGAAAACTCTCGCAAAGACGAAAATCTATAACTTATAGTTTTTTAATGTATTTATTTTTTCCTTGGCAATCTTCGCGTCTTTGCGAGAGAAATTGTCTTGTTTCCAGACAGGCGCTAACCCACATGGCACTTGGGATTCCCGCAGTGACCATAGATGATCAGCGAATGGTCAACGATTTCGAAGCCATGCTCCTTGGCAATCTCCCGTTGACGCTTTTCGATGGTGGCGTCCACAAACTCCTCCACCTTGCCGCAGACGACACAGACGAGGTGATCATGATGGCCTCCCCGGTCCAATTCAAAGACCGCATAGCCCCCCTCAAAATTTTGCCGGGTGACCAAACCGGCCGCCTCGAACTGGGTCAGTACCCGATAGACCGTGGCCAAACCGATCTCTTCATCCCTATCGATCAGCATTTTATAGACATTCTCGGCGCTTACATGGCGTTGGGTGCTGTTTTCCAGCAGCTCGAGTATTTTGACCCTGGGCAGGGTTACCTTGAGTCCGGCCTTGCGTATATCCTGATTATCCATCCCCGTACTTATCCAGCCTGTGTTTCTTGGAAAAGGAATGAGTTAATATTATGCTTGGCTTTGGATTGTACTCGTAATGAAAAAGATTCTCATCACCATTTTCTGCCTGCTCCCCTGGCTAGGCGGCTGCAGTTCGTGGGGCGGGATCTCGCTGGTGCATTCACCTGACATCGAACAAGGAAACATCATCACGCCCGAGATGGTGGCCCTGCTGGAACCCGGCATGTCACAACGGCAGGTACGATTCGCCCTGGGTACGCCGATGCTTACCGATGTGTTCCATGAACAGCGCTGGGACTACCTTTTTTCCGTTAAACGCCGCAACGAACCCATCGAAATAAAGCGGTTCAGCGTCTTTTTCGATGGCGAATACCTGTCCCGTTACAGCGGCGATATCGAACCGGCGCAAAATATCGAATCAACCCAGGAAAAGAGAGAACTGGTGGTAAGCGTACCGGACTATGACGGCGACCTGGGTATCCTCGAAAAGCTCTGGTACTCCATGGGATTCGGTGAAACCGATTGATCACCTTGAACCTAAAAACCGCAGTTGACCGCTCCATGCCGATACTGAACTACTGATAGGCAAACCAGTAACTTCGATTTGCCTATTCACCGGTTGGGTGAGCGAATTGCACACTTCACCCCGTCCAACTGCGGTTTTCAGGTTGAAGGAGCGCCATTCTCGCCACCACCCTTGCGCATCACCTTACCCTCGGCTGCGCGCCGCTTTCGCACCTCTTTCGGATCGGCGACGAGCGGTCGATAGATCTCCACCCGATCCCCCTCAACCAGCACCGCATCCAACTTGGCGGCTTTACCGAAAATGCCGATTTTGTTCACATCCAGGTCGATTTCCGGAAACCTCTGCAGAATACCGGAGGTTTCAATGACCTGTCGCGCCGTCAAGGGTGATGCCGAATCGACCACCAACAGGGCCTGCTCATCCATCCTGCCATAGGCAACTTCAAATCTCATTTTTCGCTACCATACACTCCGTCAGCCCGCTTGCAGAAGGCATCCACCAGGGTATTGGCGATCTGACTGAAGGCCCTGCCGAAGGCTGCATCGATCAGTTTACCGGCGAAGTCGAATTCCAGCACCAACTCTATCTTGCAGGCGTCCGGTTGCAGCGCCAGGAAGCGCCAACCGCCCTGGAGTTTGCGAAATGGCCCGTCACGTAACTGAATATCCATCTTCTCGTTCTTCACCAACCGGTTACAAGTGGAGAAACGCTGACGAATACCGATCCGCGAGACCTCCAACTCACCACAGATCTCCTGCTCGGTCCTATAAATCAAGCGGCTGTCGCTGCACCAGGGGAGGAATTCCGGATAGGACTCAAAGTCACACACCAGTCGGTACATCTGTTGTGCTGAGTGATACACCAGCGCACTCTTTTTGACGACCGGCACGATCAGAGGATTCCGACGGCATGAAGAAAGACCACCACTACCGCCAGGGGCGAAACGTAACGTATCAGATACCACCACAATCGATAGCCGCCCGGTCGCACAGCGAATTCATCCCGGCTGGATTCACGCTTCATCAGCCAACCGCTGAAAATCGCAATCAGCAGGCCGCCCAGAGGTAGCATGATATTGGCAGTCAGGTAGTCCAGCAGGTCGAAAAAGGTCTTGTCGAAGAGCTTGGCCTCGGACCAAAGATTGAAGGAGAACACCGTTCCGAGACCCAACACCCAGGTCGTCAACCCGATCCATGCCGCCGCCCGGACCCGGGTCATACTCCGGTTCTCAACCAACCAGGCCACCGCAGGTTCAATCAGTGAAATAGCCGAACTCCAGGCAGCAAACACAAGCAGGACGAAAAACAAGGTGCCGAAAAACCGCCCCCCCGGCATGGCGCCGAACGCAATCGGCAAAGTCTGGAAAATCAGCCCCGGACCGGCCGCCGGCTCCAGACCGTTAGCAAACACAATGGGAAAGATCGCCATCCCCGCTACCAGGGCCACGAGGGTGTCCAGCACTGCGATCAGCATCGCCGATCCGGCGATAGATGCCTTTTTCGGCATGTAGGAACCGTACACCATGATTGCGCCCATACCGAGGCTAAGGGTGAAAAATGCGTGCCCCATGGCCACCAGAAGCGGGCTACCGCTAACCTCACACTGTTCCAGACCGTTGACCACCCGGCAACTGTAGATCAATTTGTTGAAGTCAGGTTTAAAGAGAAAATCGAGACCTTCGGCAAAATACCCGGTATTCATGGCATAGCCGACCAGCACCACAAGCAACACGAACAGGGCGGGCATGAGGAGGGTCACCGCCTTTTCCAGACCGGCCTTGACGCCCTTCGCCACCACGAACATGCTCATCAGCATGAACAGCGTATGCCAGGCCAACAACCGTTCCGGATCCCCCACCAGGCCATTGAACAGATCCTGAACCCCACCCGCATCCAAACCATTGAATTCGCCTACGCCGGCGCGCACGACATAGGCCAGGGCCCACCCAGCGATGACGCTGTAGTATGAGAGGATAAAAAAGCCGGCCAGAACACCGCTCCAGCCGATCAGGGACCAGTTACGGTTCGCACCCTCCTCCCGGCTGAGGGTGGCCATGGTATTGATCGGACTTTGCCTGCCGCGACGACCCAACATGATTTCGGCCATCATGATAGGGATGCCCACCACCGCGATACACAGCAGATAAACCATCACGAAGGCGCCACCACCGTTTTCGCCCGTGATATAGGGGAACTTCCAGACATTGCCCAAACCCACGGCCGACCCGGTTGCGGCAAGAATGAATACCAGTCTCGAGGACCATTGACCGTGGATGGATTGTCGTTCAGTCATTGCACCCCACCTTTAACCCGAACATTTCACCCGGCTGCTGATAATGTGAATTAACTTTTTGATTTAACATATAATATTTAGAATATTAGCAAAGCATGAAGTGTTACCAGGCAACGCTGAGCACGCCCTCGTTCCCAGGCAAAACACCCAGGTTAAACCGATGAATGCGAAAGATAGCCATTTTCCGTAAAACAGACCTGTTTAACAAGCCGCCTCTGGTGAGAAACCCCAGACGCGATTAGAATAGGCCGATGTCAAACAAAGCGAACAAGAAAGACCGGGGCGGCTCCACCATTGCCCTGAACAAGAAGGCAAAACACGATTTTTTCATCGAAGAGCGCTACGAAGCGGGCATCGCTCTGCAGGGATGGGAGGTCAAGAGCCTACGCGAAGGACGGGTACAGATAAAGGAGAGTTACATCACCCTGAAGAATGGTGAAGCCTTTCTGTTCGGCGCCCATATCGTACCCCTCAGCACGGCTTCCACCCACATCCGTCCCGATCCCACCCGCACCCGCAAGCTGCTGCTGCATCGCAGCGAGTTGAACAAACTGATCGGCCAGGTCGAACGCAAGGGCTACACCCTGGTGCCTACCGCCCTCTACTGGAAAAAGGGCATGGCCAAGCTGGAGATCGGCCTCGCCAAGGGCAAGAAACTGCACGACAAGCGCACCAGCGAGAAGGACCGGGATTGGCAACGGGAGAAAGAGCGCCTCTTCAAGAAGGGGTGAGCGGAATGAGTGCGGCGCTGCCGCACCCGGCACACCCAGTAGATCAGGTTGCGAGCAAGCGCTACCCGACATCGTCGGCAGACCGGATGGAGTCCGTAGGTCACGTTGCCTAGCTACGTGACATCCCACAGTCTATTCCAATCCTTAAATTGAGTCTGAAACAGGGTAGTTGAAGGTGTGTCTGAGAGGTGCTCATCAGCCGACCTTCCTGTCCTGTTCAAAGATGGTCTTGAAAAGTTTGTGTTTGGCCTCGTTCATCTGTTTGGCGGCTTCATTGTCGCTGATAGCGAGGGCGATTGCATCCAACTGGTCAAAGGTGATGCCCGGCTTAAGAAAGGTGTCTGCCTCGGGCAGGGACTTGAGCTTGTCATAGGGGGTCTTCATCTCCTCGTAGGGATAGCGTTTTTTGACCTTGCCCTTGTTGTCGATATGTGGGACCGGAAAGAGGCAGGGGCGATGGAAGTTGATGTAGGGATTGAAAAACTTGCGGTGGAAGTCATTAAGCTGTGGAGCCCAAAGGCCGGGGATATGGTCGTAGCCGAGATACTTGCGTATGACCGTGTCATTCTTGGACTCGGCTAGTACCTTATCGTTGGAGTGGCGGGGGCGTGACTTGGTCAGCTCGACCCGGAGCTTTTCGAGCAACCGGGCGACCTTGCGGTTGATGTATTCGGAGCCGTTGTCCGCATGGATACCTTTGACGATAAAGGGAAAAGTCGCCATGATCTCCTTTAATACCGGGATCAGGAAGTGTTCGCTGATGCGCTCGACGGAAAAGACGCACTGGAACTGGGTCACCTCATCCACTGCATTGATATGGTAGACCCCCTTGATGCCGTCCAGATCCCCCTGATGGACGGTATCGACCCGCAGGTAGCCGGGTTGGCCCTGTGGGTTGGGTTTGCGCCTTTCTCCGATCTGCGCACGTGCGGGGCGCGTCTTGTCGAAGTGGCGCCGTAGCCGCTGGAATGGCGCAGGTTGTAGAGATGGGAGACCGAGATATGGGAGAGCGCCTCGAAACGCGCATCCCC
>JAHXHR010000076.1 GCA_025656505.1 Candidatus Thiodiazotropha sp. (ex Epidulcina cf. delphinae)
GGGGCGTATCGATCAGCTCCGCGTGCGCACCGGTAAACTCGAGGACGATGAGTGGCCGAGACTCTCTTCCGCGGTCAGTATGTTGGCGGAGACCCGGCTCTTCATTGACGACACCCCGGCCCTCTCCCCAACGGAAGTGCGAGCCCGCGCCAGGCGTCTGAAGCGGGAACACAGTGACCTCGGGTTGGTCGTCATCGACTACTTGCAACTGATGCAGGCGCCGGGGGTGGGGGATAACCGCACCAGCGAGATTTCCGCCATTTCCCGTTCGCTGAAGGCCCTGGCCAAAGAGTTGGATGTGCCGGTAATGGCCCTCTCCCAGCTCAATCGCAGCCTGGAATCGCGCACCAACAAACGACCCATCATGTCGGATCTGCGTGAGTCCGGCGCCATCGAGCAGGACGCGGATCTGATCGTGTTCATCTATCGGGACGAGGTCTACAACGAAGACAGCCCCGAGAAGGGTGTTGCAGAGATCATTATCGGCAAGCAGCGTAACGGTCCCATCGGCACCACCCGCCTGACCTTCCTCGGCAAGTACACCAAATTCGAAAATTACACCGACAACATTTATGGTGACGAGGGCTATTGATGGGGTATGCCCCGCAGGCCATCATCGATCATGCCGCACTCCGCCATAATCTGAGGCTTGCCCGTCACGCGGCAAACGGCCGTAAGGTCTGGGCGGTGATCAAGGCCGATGGTTACGGACACGGCATGTTGCGGGTAGCCCGCTGCCTGCGCGATGCCGACGGTTTTGCCGTCGCTCGCCTCGATGAGGCGTTGCAACTGCGCCAAGCAGGCATCGACCGACCGATATTGATCCTGGCGGGGTGTTACACCCATCAGGAACTGAACCAGGCCGCCGACGCCGGGTTACAGGTTGTCCTGCATCATCGGCAACAGTTGACCCTGTTGCAGGAGACGGGTGTTTTGCCACGCCCGTTGTCGATCTGGCTCAAGGTCGATACCGGCATGCACAGGCTCGGATTCGATAGCGATGAGATGCCAGGCATAGCACAGTCGCTGCGAAACAACCCCGCAGTTGGCGGACTCAACCTGATGAGCCATCTGGCGACTGCGGATGATCGTGCCGATCCGGCCGCGCTGAGACAGTGCGCCCTGTTCAATAGCCTTGACCGTTCACTTTTCGATGCCTGTTCCCTGGCCAATTCCGCCGGGTTGTTGGGCCTGCCCGATTCCCTTGCGGATTGGGTGCGCCCCGGCATTATGTTGTACGGGGCCTCTCCCTTTCTCGATACCACGGCCGAGGAAGAGGGATTGCGTGCGGTGATGACCTTGCGTAGCCGGGTGATTGCGGTCAAGCATTGTCGGGCCGGTGAGCATATCGGTTACGGCGGAGCCTATGTCTGTCCCGAAGCGATGCCGGTGGCGGTGATCGCCATCGGCTATGGTGACGGCTACCCGCGACACGCCCCGTCCGGCTCACCGGTGTTGGTGGGGGGGCGACGCCTGCCGCTGGCCGGTCGTGTGTCGATGGATATGATCAGCGTCGATGCCCGCAGCCTGCCGCAGGTGCAGGTGGGTGACGAAGCCTTGTTGTGGGGCAAGGGTCTGGCGGTGGAGGAGATTGCCATGCGGGCCGGGACCATCGCCTACGAACTGTTGTGCGGCGTCAATCAGCGGGTGGAATTTATCGACCTGTTCAGCGAAGGAGAGAGTGATGGCCCAAGGCGGTAAGAGACAGGCCAAATCGTACTATATCTGCCGGGCCTGCGGCGCCGATTTTCCCAAATGGGCCGGACAGTGTTCCGAATGTCATGCCTGGAACGCCTTGGAGGAGAACCTGGTCCCGCCTGCCGCTGCTTCTAAAGGGCGGTTTGCCGGATATGCAGGGGCAGCCAATGCTCAGGTCCTGGCGCTTACGGAGGTGGAGATCGAGCATGAGGCCCGTTCGCCCACGGGCAGCGCCGAACTGGATCGTGTGCTGGGTGGCGGGCTTGTGGAGGGCTCGGTGGTGCTGATCGGTGGCGATCCGGGCATCGGTAAATCGACCTTGCTGATTCAGACCCTGGCGCGTCTTTCTGCGAGTATGCGCACCCTCTATGTTTCGGGCGAGGAGTCTCCCCGGCAGATATCGTTGCGGGCCAAGCGCCTGGAGCTTCCGGCGGACGATCTGCAACTGCTGCCGGAAACCTGCGTGGAGCGGATTATCGCCGCTGCGGAACGGGAGCGTCCCCAAGTGATGGTGGTGGACTCGATCCAGACCATGTACACCGAATTGTTGCAGTCGGCCCCCGGTTCCGTCTCCCAGGTCCGCGAAGCCACCGCGCAACTGGTCCATTTCGCCAAGCGCAGCGGCGCGGCGGTGTTCCTGGTGGGGCATGTCACCAAGGAGGGTAGTCTGGCGGGCCCCAAGGTGTTGGAGCACATGGTGGACTGCGTGCTCTATTTCGAAGGCGAAGCGGGCAGTCAGTTTCGCCTCATCCGCACTATCAAGAACCGTTTCGGCGCAGTTAACGAACTGGGTGTCTTCGCCATGACCGACAAGGGCTTGAAGGCGGTCAGCAATCCCTCGGCCATCTTTCTCTCCCGTCAGGCCGAAGCGGTTCCCGGGAGCGTCATCCTGGTGACCCGCGAAGGCACGCGTCCGCTGCTGGTGGAGGTGCAGGCGTTGGTGGACGAGAGTCCCCTGGCCAATCCGCGCCGCGTTACCCTGGGACTGGAACAGAACCGCCTCTCCATGCTGCTGGCGGTGCTTCATCGCCATGGCGGCATCGGTATGTTCGATCAGGATGTCTATGTCAATGTCGTGGGGGGGGTGCGCATCACCGAGACGGCCTCCGATCTTGCGGTGTTGATGTCTGCCCTTTCCAGTTTCCGGGACCGGCCGCTCGATCATGGATTGGTGGTTTTCGGCGAAGTGGGGCTGACCGGTGAGATCAGACCGGTGCCGAATGGCCTGGAACGTCTGCGCGAGGCAGCCAAGCACGGCTTCAAGCGCGCCATCGTACCTAGCGGAAACCGCCCGAAGCAGGGTATGGAAGGTTTGGAGGTGGTTGCCGTTGAAAGCTTGGGCGAGGTGTTGGAAATCTATTGATGGTGGTTGTTAGGGGGCGTTCTCAATTACCTGAGTGAGCGTGATTCTGAGTCATTTTTCGTGCTGGCAAGGCGCGATGAGGCGCAATAGTCATTCTATTGCAACGAATCGCAACGCCGCCGGCGCGGAAAAGGGCCGGAATCACGCCGCGAACGATGATTGAGAACACCCCCTAGATCTGTAGGCAAATCTATTCGCGTTCATTTGCGGACCACTCCTCAGCCAAGCGCTTCGAGATCCCGCTGCAGTACGGCATCGTCACCGATATTCAGTTCCACCAGGCGGCGCAGCAACGAAATGCTCTCCATATCGATCTCTTCGCATAAGACGCCGATGCACCCCTCTTCGATGTGAGCACAGATGGCCTGCATGGTGATGACCGTTGCGGCATCGTCCAGCCTGACCCTGAGCGTTATTTTCTCTCCCACCTGGGTATTCCAGTCGACAGGTATCCTTGTCAGGGCGCCTTTCAGGGAGATATCAAGCAGGGTTGTTTGATAGGTGATCCGGTTCGATTCGATGGTGGCGGGTGCATCGAACAGAATGCGATGGAAGCGTCTGCGTTCATCGGTTTGGGAGTTACTCATAGCTGATCAGTCGTGAAATTGCATTTGTGTGCCGCCTACATCGATCAGATCCCCATTCTTCAGTAGTTGGGCCTGATCGCCTATCGGTTGTCGGTTGATGCTGGGAGGATTGGGGCCCTCGAGTAAGCAGATAAAGTAGCCGTTTTCTCTACGCGCGATCATCGCACAATTCCCACCCGCATGACCGATCCGGGTCATGTTGCGTTTCAGCGGAATGATCCGGCCGAAATGATCGCCGTTGACGATCTGGAGTATGCCTGATCCGGCTTTTGCAGCCTCAACATCCTCGCTCTCAGTGGCGGGTTCTACGTCGGCGGGTTGGGATGGTTCACTCAGGACAGCGCTGAGCTCCATGACATCTTCCGCAAAGGCGAGGGTGTGTTTGCCGACTTGTATCACGTCGCCGTGGTGAAGCTGGGTCTGTTGCGCTTTTTGGTGATTCACCAGGATCGGAAACGTCTCGTCCAGCGCCTGGAGTCGATATACCTCACCTTGATTCTGGGTAATGACTGCCTGAACGGGGGCGACGGCAAGGCTGTCGATCATGATGCCGCAGTCTTCGTTTCGGCCGATATGAGTCTCTCCTGATTCCAGGTGAAAGACATCGATTACACGACCTTTGAAAGAGAGGGTCAATTTAGGCATTGGGTAGTCTTAGATTTAACCTGTATAAACCAAAGTATATAGCTAGATTTGTTGAAAAAACCATAGCAGCATCACTCTTCTTTGACCAGGAGTCAGTAATTTCGCAAAATACTTGCCTAACAGGGGTGTCGGGGCTCAACAGGCGTCAGGGCTTGCAACGGTTTCGTGGAGGAATGACGATTTTTCGTTACCTGGGTGGAAAATAAATGCTCGAAAAGAAACGGCTAAAAAAGCTCCCCCCGGCTGATAGCATTATATCCTGTAATAACAATATCTTAATTAAAATTTTTGATTAAAAATCTTGGGTCGACGTAATTTTGACATTTTGCATATTTACTGCTTAACTTCGCTGCAATCAAGGTAAGAAAACCGCCATTGCAAAGGGACCTGACTAATGGGGCAAACTTTTGAAAAAGAAGGTCCAGTGTTTCCTACTCTCTGTATCTATTTATTCGATCAGGATGCTGAACGGCAGAACTACCTCAGGCATATCCTCGCTTTTGTGGAGGGTGAGTTGCGTGTTGTCAAGGATCCGGGCGAAATCGCAACCCCTGCCGAAGCAAACGGAGTGGATTGTGCGGCGGTATTCATCGGTTTTGCCATGGCTCAGGATGAGCGCCTGCGTGTCATCAAGGCGTTGATCAAGGAGAAGCCGGAACTGCCCGTTTTTCAACTCTATGACGCGCAGGCGGGTCCTCCCCTGGAGAAAATCGAAGGCTGCGATAATGTGATTGGCGACTTTAAGTTGCCGGCCCTTTATGTAGAGCTGATGGCGCTCGCTCATAAGGCCCAGGTGTTCCAGGAGTTGAAAAATCCCGAGGTGGGCAGATCCCGTCCGGTGGAGTTGTTTCGTAGCCTCTCCGGGAGCAGCCGCGCCACCCGGCTGGTCAACAGGATGATCGAACAAGTGGCTGACTCGGAGGCGACGGTGCTGATTCTCGGTGAATCGGGCACCGGTAAGGAGGTGGTTGCGCGTAAGCTCCATTTCCATTCGGTGCGTCGCGGCAAGCCCTTTGTGCCGGTCAACTGTGGCGCCATTCCAGCGGATCTGCTTGAAAGTGAGTTGTTCGGGCATGAGAAAGGGGCGTTTACCGGCGCCATCAGCGCCCGCCAGGGCCGCTTCGAGATGGCGGAGGGCGGTACCCTGTTTCTCGACGAGATCGGCGATATGAGCATGCCTATGCAAGTCAAGCTGCTGAGGGTGTTGCAGGAGAGATCCTTTGAGCGGGTCGGCAGCAACAAGACCATTTTCTGCAATGTGCGCATCATTGCGGCGACCCATCGAAATCTCGAAGAGGCGATCAATATCGGTGATTTTCGTGAGGATCTCTTCTATCGCTTGAACGTATTTCCGATTGAGGTGCCGCCGCTACGGGAGCGGGTAGAGGATATTCCTGTGTTGGTGCATGACTTGATACATCGCATCGAAAATGAGAAACGGGGCTCAGTCAGATTGACCCCGGCCGCCATCGCAGCCCTGAGCCACTATCGCTGGCCTGGGAACGTCAGGGAGTTGGCGAATCTGACCGAGCGTTTGGCCATCCTGTATCCCTACGGGGTGGTGGATATGGCTGACCTCCCTGAGAAGTTTCGTCCCGCCGGTGATCTGCTGAATACTACGCAACTGCCGCAGATCACGCTTGGGGGCGGCGAGCCGGGGACCACCATGAATGCGCCGCGCCTGCCCCATGACGGCCTTGATCTCAAGGCCCATCTGAATTCCCTTGAACAGAGCTTGATCCAACAGGCCCTTGATGAATCCGATGGGATTGTCGCCCACGCTGCCAAGCGTTTACATATGCGCCGCACCACCCTGGTGGAAAAGCTGCGTAAATATGGCCTCCAGCGTCAAACAGAGTCGCCGGGAATTTGACGGTAGGCCTATTTTGTATTTATAACTAATTGAAATATATAATAATAATAAATTAGGCGCGCATCTTGCTTTAGTTGGAAGTGTGGAATGACAACCGACTACAGAGGCAAAACGACGTGTCACCCAAGCCATCCTTCTCCGATCGACAGCACGCCTTGGAGTCCGCCTTCAAGCTGTTCAATCAGCTCTCTGAAGAGCTGACGGGCTCATACCGGCAACTGCAGACGCAGGTGTTGGAGTTAAGCCGGGAGCTGGCGGCGGCGCGTAGTGAGCGGATGGTGCAATTGGCCGAGAAAGAGCGATTGGCGGATCGGTTGGAGAGACTGCTTGAAACCCTTCCGGCCGCCGTTATCGTACTGGACGGAGAGGAGCGCATCAGGGAGTTCAATCCGGCCGCAGAGCAACTCCTGGGTAGACTGGATAACCTGGATCATTGGCCGGACGTGATGCGTCACAGGGCATTGACCGGTGCGGTCGGCGGCAATGAACTCAAACTGCATAACGGCCATTTACTTACCCTCTCATCCAGCCGGTTGGAGCAGGCTCCCGGACGTATTCTGGTGTTGCTCGATGTGACGGAGACCCGCCGGCTTCAAGAACGACTGAACCGCCGTGAAAGGCTTACCGCAATGGGCGAGATGTCCGCGCAACTGGCGCATCAGATGCGCACTCCCCTGAGCACCGCCTTACTCTATGTTTCACATCTGGCCGGTGGTGATTTGCAGCCGCAAAAGCGTCAGCAATTCACCGCTAAATTACGCAATCGCCTGCAACACATGGAACGTCAAATTCATGACATCCTGATGTTCGCCGGAGGCGCGGACGCCGGCGAGGCGAGACTCTCATTAAGTGCGCTGCTGAAACATTTCGCCGCCTGTGTCGAGCAGGAACTGCAGATATCACAGGTCAGACTGTCGATCGATGATCAGAGCCGGGGTCGGGCCAGTATGATCGGCCGAGAGGATGCCCTGCTGGGTGTGCTGAACAACCTACTTGAAAATGCTGTCCAGCAGGACGCAAGCGAAATTCGGATTGCATTGCGTGTGACCTCGGAGATCGAGCTGGACGTAGCCGATGACGGGAAAGGCATCCCCGGCGACCTGCATCAACGCATCTTCGACCCCTTTTTCACCACCCGTAGCGGCGGCACCGGCCTGGGATTGGCAGTGGTGCAAAATTTGGTGCTCAGCCATGGCGGGGAGATTATCGTCGGTCATTCTGAAACAGGGGGTGCCCTGTTTCATCTGCGTTTTCCACTAGCGCTACGATCTGCTGAGTTCAATGCTGAGATCAGTCGTGATCCGCGGGTCGCCACGGAGCCGAAAGAAGAGACGAGGAGCCTGTCATGAGTCATGCGACGGTGCTGATTGTTGAAGACGATCCCGCATTGCGGGAGGCCTTGAGTGACACCTTGGAGCTGGCCGGTTATCCGGTGCATGCCGTTGAGGAGGGTGGCGCCGCATTGGCGATCCTGCAGCAACGGCCTGTCGGCATGCTGGTGAGCGATGTACAGATGCAGCCGATGGACGGACACAGCCTGCTGCGGCGGGTCAGGAAAGCCTATCCCGATCTGCCGGTGTTGTTGATGACCGCCTACGGCAGCATCGAAAAAGCGGTGATGGCGATGCATGACGGAGCGGTCGACTATTTGGTCAAGCCCTTTGAGGCGGAAGTGCTGGTGAGTAAGGTTGCCGGCCACATACGCCCGGCCGATGATGAAACACCGGACGGCCCCGTCGTGGAAGATCTGCGCAGCCGGGAGTTGTTGGCCCTGGCGCGAAGGGTGGCGCTCAGCGAGGCCACAGTGCTGCTGCATGGCGAGAGCGGCACCGGTAAGGAGGTCTTTGCGCGCTACATCCATCAGCACTCTGTCCGGGCTGACGGGCCGTTCGTGGCCATTAATTGCGCCGCGATCCCCGAAAATATGCTGGAGGCAGTGCTTTTCGGTTACGAAAAGGGTGCCTTCACCGGGGCCTATCAGGCGACGCCGGGAAAGTTCGAACAGGCTCAGGGCGGCACCCTGCTGTTGGATGAGGTATCCGAGATGAGCCTCGCCCTGCAAGCCAAGTTGCTGCGTGTGCTGCAGGAGAGGGAGCTGGAGCGTTTGGGAGGCCGAAAACTGATCGAACTCGACGTGCGGGTGCTGGCCACCACCAATCGCAAGCTGCGCGAGGAGGTATCCGCGAGGCGTTTTCGGGAAGATCTCTACTACCGGTTGAACGTCTTTCCGCTCGCCATGCTGCCGCTACGCGAGCGCCAGCGGGATATCCTGCCCCTGGCCCGCCATCTGTTGCAACAGAATCTGCGCCCTGGGCAGGTAATGCCGACATTCAGCAGTCAGGCGAAACAGCGGCTGTTGGCTCATACCTGGCCGGGCAACGTGCGCGAACTGGACAATCTGATCCAACGGGCATTGATCCTCAATGCTAACGGTACGATCAAGGAGCAGGATCTCTGTTTCGAGAGCACTGCATCTGAGCAGAGACATGAAGAGGATCCTCAACGCGCCAGTGCAGGGTGCTTGCCCGAAGATCTCCGTTCCGTGGAGGAACAGATGATTCTGGATGCCCTGGAAGCGGGGCGCGGCAGCCGCAAAACGGTCGCCGGCCGGCTCGGCATCAGCGAGCGTACGTTGCGCTATAAGATCGCACGCATGCGCGAGGCCGGCGTGGCCATCCCCGGCTGAGGCGGGATGGCGCGAATGCTGCGTAGACAAGAGTGGCTGAATGTGAAACGGGGAGCATAGCATGAACAACAGTATGAATATCGATCAGGTGCTGGCGCAGATGCGGGTTATGTCAGCCCAGGCCGCCCACAAGTCGGCAGAGTCTGTAAAGAGCGACAGTACGGATTTTTCCGATCTCCTGAAGCAGTCGATCGATCACGTCAATTCCGCCCAGCAGGAGGCCGGCGCTTTGCGCACAGCCTTCGAAAGCGGACAGGGTGATATGGATCTGGCGCAAGTGATGATCGCCGCGCAAAAATCCAGCCTCTCCTTCGAGGCCATGGTTCAGGTGCGCAACAAGCTTATCGAGGCGTACAAAGACGTGATGAACATGCCTATCTGACTGAGTAAGTAAGAAGACGAAACATGGCTACAGCAACAACCGAACATACGACAAAGGAACTTCAGGTGGGGCATCGTCTTCAGGATAACCCCATCGTCCGTCAGGTCGCCGTGATGGTGGGTATTGCCGCCAGTGTCGCGCTGGGCGTGGCGGTGGTGTTGTGGAGCCAAAAACCGAGCTACACCCCGCTGTTCGGCAATCTGTCGCATAAGGATGCGGTGGAGATCGCTCAGGCGCTGCAGCAAGCGGGTATCGAATATGAGGTTGATCAGAGCAACGGTATCGTGATGGTGCCCAGCTCCAGTCTGCAAGAGGCGCGGATGAAACTTGCCGGTCAGGGTTTGCCGCAGTCGGGCTCCACCGGCTTCGAGTTAATGCAGGAGGATACCGGCTTCTCAACCAGTCGGCTGGTTGAGTCGGCCCGTTACCAGCGCGCCATCGAAGGTGAACTAGCCCGTTCGATTATGACCCTGGCCAGTGTCGAGTCAGCCAGGGTCCACCTGGCGACGCCCAAGCAGTCGGTTTTTATCCGCAAGCGCAAGTTCCCCAGCGCTTCGGTGGTGGTAAAGCTTTATTCCGGACGCCACCTGGAGAAAGGCCAGGTTGAAGCGATCACCCATCTGGTAGCCTCCAGCGTGCCGGAGCTGGAGGCCTCCAAGGTGACAGTGGTGGACCAGAAGGGGCGGTTGCTGAATAGCAAGGAGGACTCACGGGAAATGGGCTTGACCACTAGCCAGTTCGAATATACCCGGGAGCTGGAAAGCCACTATAAACAACGTATTGAGGACATCCTGGCGCCCCTGATCGGACGTGAAAACCTGCGCGCCGAAGTGGCGGCGGATATGGATTTCACTTATGTGGAGCAGACCCAGGAATATTTCAATCCCGATGCCACCGCGTTGCGTTCTGAACAGATCAATGAGCAGCGCTCGTTGCTGAACGAGGTTCAGGGTGTGCCGGGGGCGTTGACCAATCAGCCTCCCGCCGCAGCTACCGCACCCCAGACGGCCGGAGGTGGGGGTGTGGGCGAGCCTGGCGGCACTCCCGTGAATACCAGCAAGCGATCGACCCGTAACTTCGAACTGGATAAGACCATCAGCCATACCCGATTACCCAGCAGCCGGCTGCGTCGGCTTTCCGTCGCCGTGGTGGTCAACGATCGTTTTCAGACCGTAGAGGATGGGCAGGTAGAGGCGATAGAGCGTACCGCTGAGGAGGTTACCCGGATCTCCAATCTGGTGAAGGAGGCGGTCGGTTTCGATCAGCAGCGGGGTGACCGGGTACAGGTGATCAACGAAGCGTTCTACATCCCCGAACCTCCGCAGCCGTTGCCGGAAATACCGATGTGGGAAGATGCCTGGTTCTGGGATCTGGTGCGTCAGGCGGGTGGCGTTCTGTTGGTTCTGCTACTAATCTTTGGAGTATTGAAGCCGACCATGACCCGCTTGACACGGCAGGCCCCCACGGCCCGCATGACAAGTGAAATGGCTGCCGCAGGACAATCCGGCGGTATTCCAGGTGGCGGGGAGGGACAGATGGGGGCCATGGGCACGGATGACACATCCCTCCATCTCCCGGGGCCGCGCACTTATGAAAAGACCCTGGATTCGGCGCGCACTATGATCGAGGAAGACCCTAAGCGGGTCGCCCAGGTCGTGAGAAAGTGGATCGCAGAAGATGGAAAATAGTCAACGTACCGATACCGAACGGGAAGCCGTGGCGCTTGCCAAGATCGGTGGTGTGAAACGTTCCGCCATCCTGCTGCTTGCCTTGGGTGAACAGGATGCGGCCGAACTGCTGCGGCATATGGGTCCGAAAGAGGTGCAGGACGTGGGTCTGGCGATGGCGTCCCTGACCGACGTCAGCACTGACCAGATGGAGGCGGTGATGCATCACTTCGTCTCCACCCTGGAAAAACAGACGGCCCTGGGGCTGGGTTCTGACGAATACATCCGTAACATGTTGACCAACGCCCTCGGTGAAGATAAGGCGGGCGGCGTCATAGACCGTATCCTGCTCGGGCGCAACAGCAAGGGACTGGAGCAGTTGAAGTGGATGGACCCTCGCGCCATCGCTGAGCTGATTCGCCTGGAACATCCGCAGATCATCGCCATCGTGCTCTCCTTCCTGGAGCCCGACCAGGCAGCCCAGGTCGTCAGCCAGTTCCCGGAGCGGGTGCGCACCGACGTGATCATGCGCATCGCCACCCTGGACGGCATTCAGCCCGCCGCCCTGCAAGAGCTGGATGGAATCCTGGAGAAGCAGTTCTCCGGCGCCACGAATGTGAAATCCTCCAGCTTGGGCGGGGTCAAGACCGCTGCCGAGATACTCAATATGCTGGATGGCGCCGTCGAGAGTAAGCTGATGGACGAGATCACAGAAGTCGACGGTGATCTCGGGCAGGAGCTGCAGGACAACATGTTCGTCTTCGAAAACCTCATCGATGTCGACGATCGCGGTATCCAGACCCTGCTCCGTGAAGTCAGTACCGAGCAGTTGCTGTTGGCCCTGCGCGGCGCCGACGAAGTCCTGAAGGATAAGATCTTCAAAAATATGTCCAAGCGTGCGGCTGAAATGTTGAAAGATGATTTGGAAGCGGCTGCCCCTGCCAAGCTGAGCGATGTTGAGGCGTCGCAGAAGGAGATCCTGCAGGTAGCGCGTCGCCTGGCCGAAGCGGGCGAGATCATGCTCGGAGGTGGCGGCGATGAGTTCATCTAAGCCGATGGATGATCCCGACGGGATGGAGGTCAGACAGTGGCTGCCGCCTGAAATGGGAGGGAGCAGGGTGGTGTCTCAACGCATGCTGCACCCGCCGCCCACGACGGCGGAGCTGGAAACCCTACAACAGCAGGCCTATAAAGAAGGGTTTGAGCAAGGTAAACAGAAGGGATTCGAGTACGGTCACAAGGAGGGTCTCACCCAAGCTCAACGGGATTTACAGCACTACACCACCCAACTGGACAAGCTTCTTTCGGCCTTTGAACAACCGCTGCACAACCTCGATAATCAAGTGGAAAAGGAACTCCTGTCGCTGGTTATCGCTATTGTCAAACAACTGGTGCGCCGCGAGGTGAAAAGTGATCCGAACTTGATTGTCGGTGTAGTGCGCGAGGCCCTTTCGGTATTGCCTGTCTCTTCCAGAAACGTTCGCCTGTTGCTGCATCCGGAGGATGCGGAGCTGATTCGCTCCGTGTATGCCCTGGATGAGACCGAGGTTGGATGGAGCCTGATCGAAGATCCGGTGATCAATCGCGGCGGTTGCAAGGTGGTGACTGACACCTCTCAGATAGACGGCACCCTGGAGTCCCGCTTGGCCAGTCTGATCGCACCCCTGCTTTCCGGCGCCCGGGCCATAGATGACCCGGTGGATGATGAGTAGCGAATGATGAATACGCCATCCATGGATTCAAGATACACCCATTTGGCGGAAAGGCTTCGCCGCTACCGGGATCGTCTGGGTGATGACCGCGGATTGGTGGTAGAGGGCCGGTTGACCCGCATGGTGGGCCTGACCCTCGAGGCCATCGGCTGCCGCGCAGTGATTGGCGGTCAATGCGATATCGTCAGCAGTAACGGTACCCATATCGAGGCCGAGGTGGTCGGCTTTGGTGAAGACAACCTCTATCTGATGCCCACCGGCGATATTCAGGGCCTGGAGCAAGGCGCGCGCGTCATTCCCACCGGACGGGTTTGTGAGGCGGTGGTGGGGGAGCACCTGCTAGGGCGCGTCATCGATGGCGCAGGCAAGCCGCTGGATGGTCTTGGCGCTATCCATCATGACGAGCGTCGTCCATTGACCGGCACCACCTTCAATCCTCTGGCGCGGACACCGATCCGTGAACCCCTGGATGTGGGCGTCCGTGCGATCAATGCCTTGTTGAGTGTCGGGCGCGGCCAGCGTCTCGGCCTGTTCGCCGGTTCCGGCGTCGGCAAGAGTGTCCTGCTCGGGATGATGACCCGCTACACCAATGCGGACGTCACCGTGGTCGGTCTGATCGGTGAGCGTGGCCGCGAAGTGAAGGAGTTTGTCGAAAACATTCTTGGCAAAGAAGGACTTAAACGGGCCGTGGTGGTGGCGGTGCCGGCGGACAATCCGCCACTCAGGCGCATGCATGGCGCTATGCTGGCCACCAGTATCGCTGAGAACTTCCGCGAACAGGGTAAACACGTCCTGTTGCTGATGGATTCATTGACCCGGTTTGCCCAGGCGCAGCGAGAGATCGCCCTGGCCATCCATGAACCGCCGGCCACCAAGGGCTATCCGCCGTCGGTATTCGCCAAACTGCCGCAGTTGGTGGAGCGGGCCGGGAACGGTGACAAGGGTGGCGGTTCGATCACGGCCTTCTACACCGTGCTGGCCGAGGGGGATGATCAGAATGATCCCATCGCAGACGCAGCGCGAGCGATCCTCGACGGACATATCGTACTATCCCGCCGCTTGGCCGAAGCAGGGCACTATCCGGCCGTCGAGATCGAAGCCTCCATCAGTCGTGCAATGAACGATGTCACCAGTTACAGCCATCAGGATGCAGCACGCTCCTTTAAGCATCTATACTCTCTTTATCAGCAGAACCGTGACCTGATCAGCGTAGGCGCTTATGAGCCGGGCAGCAACGAGCAGATCGATATGGCGATCTCCGCGATGCCCGCCTTGAGCCGGTTTCTACGCCAGGACATGCATGCCCCGGTCACTTTGGCGCAGAGTCAGGAAGATCTCGAGGCCCTGTTTCCGGCAGAGAATGAAAACAAAGTTGAGATGCCGGAGGGGCTCAACCTGCCTAAGCAACTCGACGGATATCCGGGATAATAAAACATGTCGCCGACAAAAAGACTCAGACCCGTACAACGTGTCGCTCACTCGAAGGAGCAAACCGCAGCGCGCAGTATGGGAGAGGCGCGTAAACACCTAGAGCAGGAAGAGGCGAAACTACAGCAGTTGAAACGTTACCATCAGGAGTACCTGGGGCGCTTTCAACAGACCGCCAAGGAGGGGATCAGCGGCAATCAACTCCAGGAGTATCGTACGTTTCTCGCCAAGCTGGATGAAGCCATCCGACAACAGCAAGAAGTGGTGGCCGCCAGCATGGTCAGTCACAGCAGCAGCAAAAACAACTGGAAACAGAAACACACTCGCACCCAGGCCTTGAACAAGGTCGTAGACCGATATCGCCGGGAAGAGATCCAGAGCGCTGATCGCCGGGAACAGAAAGAGAGCGACGACCGCAATCAACGGGGGAGATAGCGTGGATATTCACCCCGTCCAACTGCGGTTTTTAGGGTGAAGGCGTAGTGCGGGAGACGTGACCGATTAGGGAATGACGACGCCATGGATCGGCCCCGAGGGTGTGTTGCATACGCAATAGGTCCCCACTTCCGCCGATGCACTCATGGGGCAGATACCGGAGTAGATAGCACATTTCCGGCTGAGCCGGGGCCTGCCGCCGGGATGGGTGGAGTAGGTCTTGGACGAGCTACTCTTCGGTGGGTTTGCCCGGAGCGTTTCAGGGTCGAGCGCCATCACGGGCAGGGTGCCGAGCAGAAGCGGAAGAAGGGTAAAAAGTGCGAATGCGGGTTTCATGGTTAATTTTCTCCAGCGTTTTATCCCTATCCACTCAGATACTGATGCGTCGAAAACATCTCAGATATCTTCATAGCCCGGTGGTCGCTTACCCGAGATCAGAAAGGCAAAGGCGATCACCTCCGCTACGGCCCGATAGAGCGCCTCGGGAATCTCGTCGCCCAGGGGGATTTGCGAAAGCAGGGCGGCCAGCTCCACATCTTCATGCAGCGGTACGGCATGCTTATTCGCCAAGGCCAGTATTCTATCGGCAAGCTCGCCACGTCCCTTGGCAGTCAGACGCGGTGCGTTTTCGCCATCATACTTGAGCGCAATGGCCAGATCGGGCGGATTTGCTTGGTAGTCGGTCATGCCTTCACATTCAGCAATGAGTACTCGTTGGGTAGTTCGTATTCATTATTGGCTGTGCCTTGAAATGATTCCAGTTTTTTCACCTCAAGCCCAGCGGATTCGAGGCCGGTGCGCAACTTGTAGAGATGTTGTCTGACCAGATCGGTTGTTTTTTTTCTTTCACACCGGATCACGGTCGAGACGGCGTCACCGAGCAGGTGCAGGCGGACTCTCATGGGTCCGAGAGGCCGCAGGTTCATATGTAATGTGAGGCTCCAGCCCACTTTGGCATCTCCCTCCCTGCGCGGGCCGTCACGGTCGATTCTGATATGAAGCGGATCGAAACCGTTTCCCTGACGGATGGGGAGTTCAAACTGCCAGACCTGCCGAGTCGGATCTTCCGTGGGGAGCGAGCTGAGCTGATTGGTCTGAATCCGGGCTATGGCGCCGTCCAAATGCTTGAATAGATCGAGTAACAGCCTGGTGGTGGAACTCATCTCCGGCGAGGATGCCGGCAGGGGCATTGGGACGGGAGGCTGCGGTGGGAGAGGGCTTGTCACGCCTGTCGGTTTGGCCTGTGGGCTGATAAGCGGTTTTATTATCCCGATGAGACGTAACAGATTGAGTTTGAAATCGTTACCGGCGAGGTTTTGCTGGATGAGGTGCGCTTCGGTCTGTGTGCCACTTATCTGTAAGGCCTTGGTCAGTTGGGCTTTGAAGGTTGGATCATTCAGGGAGAGCACCCGGGTGAGCAGATTCTCCACCGCTTCTCTTACCGATTGTGGCAGGGATTTCCCTCCGCTGTCGGAAATGATTTGTGTCAGCGCTTTGAACAACAGCGGCAACGGCTGTTGTCGGGGGAGGACGTTTTTCAGCGCTGCCGTCTTGAGTTCCGCCAGACTGGGAAGGGTCAGCACCCGTAACTCCGGCAGACTGCCCGCCTTCTCGACCTGCAGAGTCAGGGGCTGGCCGATACGTACACTCAGGGCCGTCTGCGCCAGCAGACGGATGACGCCGATTTTTAGCTGTATGGATCCGTTGAGATTCTCACTCAGCACCGTACCCTGGAGGATCTGTCCAGGTTGCAGATTTTGCAACAGGGGCTTGCCTGACGGGAGTGTCGGTAGCGGTAGGACTATTTTGGTATCTGGTATCTGCATGCTCTTGTTCGGATAGTAACCTGAAACCAGGGATCCAGGTTAAAGTATAAGCAAGCCTGCCAAGTGTTGTTCATTTCTTCTACGGATAGCCGTTAAACCTAAAAAACGCAATTGACCGCTCCAACTGCGGTTTTTAGGTTAAAGAGGGTATCAACTTAAGGGGTAGTCAAAATATGCAGCAACAGGATGAAAAATCGCCCCAAGCTTGGTTTGTCAGGCACGAAGGTCTGGTTATGGGGCCATTCTCCGGTGCTAGGATACGCCATCTATTGCTTAAAGGAGAATTGGACCTGGAGGACGAGGTCAGTCCTGACAAGATGCAGTGGCTGAAGATCAAGGCCAATCCCGCCATCGTGCCATTGCAGTTACGGGCCGAGGCAGGGGACCGTGAAGCCATGGCTCAGGTGGAGGCGCGGGAAAAGGCATACGCCAGGGATAGCGAGCAAGAGACTCACTTTCCTCTGATTCCGCTACTGGTGGCGCTTCTGCTGACGGGGACGATTGTGGTTTTTTCGCTCTGGATCGGTATGCCTGAGGACGTGAATAGACCGCAGTGCGACGCCCCCCCCGGACCGGGTGTGAACTGGCGTAACTGTTTGATGGTGGATCTCGATGTGGGGGCTGCCAGTCTGGCCGGGGCCAATCTGAACAACGCCGTGTTGCGCAATGCCAGGTTGAGCGCCACCGATCTGACCGCTGCGGATCTGCGTTATGCCAACCTGAGTCAGGCGGATCTGCGCTATGCCCAACTGGGTGAAGCCATACTGGTTGGGGCCGATCTGCGGCAGGCCGATTTGCGGGATGCCGATCTGAGCCGTGCCGATCTTCGTTTTGCCGACTTGAGCGACAGTCGGATTGATGACGCAACCCTGCAGGGCGTCCGCTTGGACGGCGCCATCTGGATTGACGGCAGGAGTTGCGGGGCGGATTCAATCGGTAACTGCCGGGAGTGATTGCTGCCGGATCGGCTCAGCCAGCCGTTCACGTGTGTACCTGTATGGTCCGCCGTTACCGGACGGAAAGACGAGGGGGTAGCCTATGGGCTACCTCCTACCAGATTTTTGATAACCCATGATATTCCTAACCACAAACGCACTCTTCACGGCGTTCAACTGAGGATTCCAGGATGATTCATCTCAAATCCGCTCAGCGACTAAAATAGAGATGTATTATCCTAAAAACCGCAGTTGGACGGGGTGAATGTGCGCTTGCAGGGGTGCAGAGCAAGGGTCGCTCCTGCACATCCCTGTGCTTGCGACAAGTGAGGTGGTCTGTGTCTCGATGGTCCTTGTCACTTCTATGCTTCTGGAGCCTGCTGTTAGGCGGTGTTAGCCTCCTATGTCTCGCTGAAAACGGCCGCCAGGGATTTATGCTGGAAATTTCCGGCGCCATCGGACCGGCAACCGCTGACTATATCGAACGCGGCCTCGATAAAGCCGAATCCCTCTCCGCCGAACTTGTGGTACTGCGTATGGATACGCCGGGAGGACTCGATACCTCGATGCGCGCCATTATCAAGCGCATCATTGCCTCACAGATCCCGGTGGTTGGTTATGTGGCGCCGGGCGGCGCACGCGCCGCCAGCGCCGGGACCTATATTCTTTATGCCAGCCATATCGCCGTTATGGCACCGGCCACCAATCTGGGCGCTGCAACACCGGTGACTTTGGCCGGCCTGCCAAAACCGATGCCGGACAGTGATGCTGAAGGTGAGAAGGACACCGATCAACCGCCGGCATCCGATGCGAAAACGCAAAAAGCGGTGAACGATGCCTCTGCCTATATCCGTGGCCTGGCAAAGCTACGCGGCCGCAATGCAGACTGGGCCGAACAGGCGGTCCGCAAGGCGGTCAGCCTGTCGGCCGAAGAGGCGCTGGAGAAGGGGGTAATCGATATCATAGCCACTGATCTGAAGTCACTCCTTGTCAAGCTGGACGGTTATCAGGTCGAGTTGCCGTTCGGCAGTAAGGTACTGAACACTAAGGCATTGGTTTTGGAGAAACTCCTGCCCGATTGGCAGAGCCGGCTGCTCTCCATTATCAGCGATCCGAATCTGGCCTATATTCTTATGCTGATCGGTATCTACGGTCTCATCTATGAATTCGCCAACCCCGGATCGATCGTACCTGGCACGGCCGGGGCCATCTCCCTGTTACTGGCGCTCTATGCGTTTCACGTTCTGCCGATCAATTATGCCGGTATCGCACTGATTTTACTCGGCCTGTCACTGATGGTCGCAGAGGCATTCGTGCCCAGTTTCGGCGCCATGGGCATCGGCGGCGTGATTGCGTTCGTTTTCGGCTCGTTGATCCTCATAGATACCGATCAGGCCGGTTTCGGGATCTCCCTGCCGCTTATTCTGGTGGTGGCAGTGAGCAGCGCCTTTTTATCGCTATTCATTGTCGGCATGGCCCTGAAATCCCGCCGCCGGCCGGTAGTGAGCGGCCGTGAGGGGTTGCTGGACAGCGAAGGTCTCGTAGTGGAGGATTTTACCGGTCATGGCACTGTAAGGGTGCATGGCGAAATCTGGCGCGCACATTCTGATCAACCATTACGGAAGGATCAGCCGGTGCGCATTTCCGGCAGAGAAGGCTTGGTATTGGAAGTATCACTGATCGATAAGGAGAAACGGTTATGACACTCTATGTATATGCTGTTATTTTATTTTTCATCACCGCTTTTCTGGTCTCGTCGCTCAAGATTCTGCGTGAATATGAGCGTGGTGTGGTATTCATGCTGGGTCGTTTCTGGCGGGTCAAAGGTCCCGGCCTGATCATTATCATCCCGGTGATCCAACAGTTCGTGCGAGTCGATTTGCGCACCATCGTTCTCGATGTGCCGTCACAAGACGTCATCTCCCGCGACAATGTCTCGGTGAAAGTCAATGCCGTGGTTTATTTCCGGGTGCTTGACCCGGAGAGGGCGATCATACAGGTCGAGGACTACATGGTGGCCACCAGTCAACTGGCCCAAACAACGCTGCGTTCCGTGTTGGGACAGCATGAACTGGATGAGATGTTGGCCGAACGAGAGCGGTTGAATGACGATGTTCGGAAAATACTCGATCAGCAGACCGATACCTGGGGCATCAAGGTGTCGAATGTGGAGATCAAACATGTGGACCTGGATGACAGCATGATCCGCGCCATTGCCCGCCAGGCGGAGGCAGAGCGCGCCAGACGCGCCAAGGTGATCCATGCGGAAGGGGAGCAGCAGGCGGCGCAGAAGCTGGTGGAGGCCGCTAAAATCCTCGCCCAACAACCCCAAGCCATTCAATTGAGATATCTTGAAACCTTAACGGAAGTGGCGGGTGACAAGAGTCATACCTTGGTGTTTCCCTTGCCGATAGACCTCCTTGAGCCATTGCTCATGCATCGACGGGATTCTCGGGACGGATAAATCCGTTAGAGAGGGCACTACCATCACTGACGTTACTAAAAGTCTATTCCAATCCTTAAATGAGTCTGAAACAGGGTAGTTGAAGGTGTGTCTGAGAGGTGCTCATCAGCCGACCTTCCTGCCCTGTTCAAAGATGGTCTTGAAAAGTTTGTGTTTGGCCTCGTTCATCTGTTTGGCGGCTTCATTGTCGCTGATAGCGAGGGCGATTGCATCCAACTGGTCAAAGGTGATGCCCGGCTTAAGAAAGGTGTCTGCCTCGGGCAGGGGCTTGAGCTTGTCATAGGGGGTCTTCATCTCCTCGTAGGGATAGCGTTTTTTGACCTTGCCCTTAGTGGTGGAGCCCATTAGTCGGACATCATAGCTGAAATTATAAGTGTCTTCTGCGATTATTCCAACTGAAGAGGAGTAAGCAGAAGATGAGCAGAAAAAGACGTAATCATTCATCGGCCTTCAAAGCAAAAGTAGCCCTGGCAGCCGTTAAAAATGATCGGACATTGGCTGAACCGGCAGAACAGTTTGACGTACATCCAAATCAGATCCAGGATTGGCGCAAACGATTGCTTAACGATGCAGATCAGCTGTTTGGTCGTGGTCAGCGACAGCGCGAAGAGACAGACGAAAAGGTAAAAGAGCTGCATGCCGAGATTGGCCGATTGACAATGGAACGGGATTTTTTAGA
>JAHXHR010000077.1 GCA_025656505.1 Candidatus Thiodiazotropha sp. (ex Epidulcina cf. delphinae)
AGCCGAATGTGTAGGTCTGAAGCAGCAAATAATCTTGCGCGAAAATTTTACGGTCTGATAAATATAGGCTGTTTATGGACGGACACTAACTACAACCCAAATGAACATTGGCTTGCCGCTCTCAGTAAGATGGTTGTGAAGGAAGACAGTTCCTTTGACAGTGTTTTTCCACAAGAAACAGAAGAAGAAAAATCCCGTTTTCTCTTGCTGGACTATGCTTATATCGGTGCCCGCTATGATCCTAAGTACCGAATATCCAAAGAGGGGTTGGGAATTATTGCTGTTTCTGTAAAGAAATTACTCAAGCTTACAGAGAAAATTTGTAGGCAAAAAATCAAAGATTTTACTGATTAGTTCTACTTTGTCACCCTTAAGTCTATGAATTATTGTTGGTTTTTTACGATCGCATTTTTTTCTTTTGACATCTAGCGGCAAAGATTCAGGACAGGCTCACATTTCTGCATACCGCTACCTGCATCGAGGATATGGATTTACCCGGTTATCGCCTCCATGAGCTAAAGGGGAAGCTGGCAGGACATTGGGCAGTCAATGTAAGCGGTAACTGGCGAATAGTGTTTAAGTTTGAAAATGGTGACGCCTACGCTGTGAACTATGAGGACTATTACTGATGGCAATTCAGCAATTTAATCCGCCGCACCCTGGCGGGCTGATTGAGCGAACCTATATTGAACCTTTCAAAGAAGTCTCAGCAGCAAGTATTGCTCGCGAGCTGGGTGTTTCTAAAAGCACCTTTAGCCGACTGCTTACGGGGAAATCAGATATTTCTCCGGAGATGGCTGTGAGGCTGTCGGCGGTCCTGGGGCGAACAGCGGAGAGTTTTGCAGGACAACTACGATCTGTGGAAGGCACGACAAGCCGTTAACACAGATAAGCTAGGCCGCATCGACTTTAACCAGGTGGCGTGAATCAAATTAAAAGTAGTCTGGATTTTAAGTGTGGGTATTATTAGCCAAACCCGGAAAGGGTATTTTTTGTGTTAGGGCGTCACCATAGTAATAATACTTTGTTGTCGTAGCACCCGTGCAGCACTGAAAATTTTCAACAAAACCAACGACGTGAATTCCCTTATAACTTATTGATTATCAATGTAATAATGGAGCCGATGGGCGGAATCGAACCGCCGACCTACTGATTACGAATCAGTTGCTCTACCATCTGAGCTACATCGGCCGAAAACCGGTAATTATAGACGTTCAGTTGTTTTGGGGTCCAGTCCATCCGTTCAGTGGCTGGATTTTAACCTTTGTTAAGTCGCGCAAGTTAGGCATTGGTCAGGAAAAGAGGAAAAAGGCGGGTGGCCTACTTTGGCGTATCGCCGAGAGGGCATAAGGGGAGGACGGAAGGATTGGCGGGCGCTCCAGAACGATGTCTGCCAAGAGTCGTGATGACGCTGGACCCAATACCACCCCGTTGCGGAAATGTCCCGCATTGATATACAGTCCGGGTATTTCCGGCACGGCGCCGATATAGGGAATGCCGTGCGGAGAACCTGGCCTCAATCCTGCCCAGTGGTGTTCGATTTCCGCATTGGCAAGTGTTGGGAAGTGGTTGAGGGCAAAATGCCTGAGTTCCCGTTTAGCTTGTTCGGTGGTGCGCTTGTTGAACCCCCGGTGTTCCAGCGTGCTGCCGACCAACACCCTGCCGTCCCGGCGGGGTATGACATAACGGTCATTGTGCAGGACGATGCGGGCGATCTCACCGGGGCTGGATCGAAATATGATCATCTGCCCAAGTACAGGTTCGATCACCGGCGGTGTGGCTAATTCACGGAGTAGCCCCCCGGTCCATGCGCCTGCGCAGATCACGGTCCTGTCTGCCTTGAAGATGCCTTTATTCGTCTTGATGCCCAGCAGGCGGTCCTTGTCGATCACTAGCTCCATTACTTCGGTCTGCTGATGGATTTCGATTTTACGGGCGATTGCCCGATGCAGGGATCTGGCGAGTCTCGGGTTGCGTATTTGGGCGACTTCCGGCATCCACACCGCCTTTGGCGCTGTTGTCTGCAGCTTGGGTTCACAATCGGATACGCCCCGTTGTTCGATGACCTCAAGTGACTGTTTAAAACGAGCTGACCAGCCAATGGCATCGCCGGTGTCATCCGGTTGCAGAATCAGCAGACCGTTGCGGGTGTACTCGGGGTCGATTCCCCCTTCCTCCGCCAATGTATCAGCTAGGCAGGGGTAGTGACTCTGACTCCATGCGGCGAGGGCGGTGATCGAGGCATCGTATCGCCAGGGGTAGAGGGGGGAGATAATGCCTCCGCCCGCCCAGGATGACTCGCGGCCGATGTTGTTCTGTTCGACCAATGTGACCTTCATGCCTGCGGTTTGCAGTTCCCAGGCGGTGAGCATGCCGATGAGACCTCCACCGACGATCAGGCAGTCTGTCATGTAATCTCTTGTTCCCGTTCGTTAATGTGATATCAGCACTACGACACTAGCCCGGATATTTCACCCGGCCGCCGGTGGCGTATGGTTGCGTTGCAACGCCTTGGAATAGCATGACGATTCCGCGTTGTTGTGCGTCGTGCAGGGAGGCGCAAGTGTCGCAAGCACAGGGATGTGCAGGAGCGACCTTTGCCCTACACCCCCGCAAGCGCACACTTCACCCCGTCCAACTGTGGCTTTATTGATTGAAAACGCCCTCTAGGATTGCGGCTCCGGAAACAATATGCCGGGGTTTAGGATGAGCTTGGGATCGAACTGCTGTTTGACGGCCTGCATCAGTCGCAACGAGACGGGATCGATCTCCCGGTCGATGAACGCCTTCTTTACGACCCCGATGCCGTGCTCGCCGGACAAGGTGCCGCCCAGGTTCAGCACCAGGTCGAACAGCGATTCCAGGCAGGCTTCACCTGCGGTAAGCTGTTTGGGGTCGTCTGGGTCAAGCAACAGGTTGACATGGATATTGCCGTTGCCGGCGTGTCCGAAATTGACAATCGTGATACCGCTGTCCCGGGAGAGTCTTTCCAGTGATTCGATCAGGTCGGGGATACGCGAAACGGGCACTGCCACATCTTCATTGATCTTCTTGGGAGCGATGTTGCGCAGCGCGGGGGAGAGGGCCTTACGGGTCTTCCACAGCCGTGCTATCTCCTCTTCTGTCTTGGCGGTGTGGATCTCCAACAGGCCGTCGACATCCGCCGCTCGTGCCACCACGGCGGCCTCATTGTTGATGCTGTGCTCCGGGCCGTCCACCTCGATCATCAGTAACGCGCCGACGCCCGGATCGAGGTGCAGATCGGAGAATGCCCTGACCATCTCCAGAGCGGCGCCGTCCATGAATTCCAGGGCGCAGGGGGTCACCGGTTGACGCATGATGGTGGATACGGCATTCGCTGCGGTATGGATATCCCGGTAGCTGGCCTGCAGGGTGCGTTTCGTTTGCGCCAGGGGGGTGAGCTTGAGTCGGGCCTCGGTAATCACGGCAAGGGTGCCCTCTGAGCCGATCAGCAGTCGGGTGAGGTCGTAACCGACCACGCCCTTGGTGGTATTGACCCCGGTGACGATGGTTTCGCCGCTGCCGGTGACTGCCTTCAGACCGAGGGTGTTTTCCCGCGGCGTACCGTATTTCACCGCCCGGGGTCCCGCCGAGTTGTAGGCGAGATTACCGCCGATGGTGCAGACCGCCGCACTGGTGGGATCCGGTGGCCAGAAGAAACCCTCAGCACCCGCCGCCGCTTGCAGCGCCTTGTTGGTTACCCCCGGTTGCACCCGTGCGAAGCGGTTATCGGGGTCGATCTCAAGGATACGGTGCATGCGCTCCAGGGAGAGTACGATGCCGCCCTGTTGCGGCACCGTTGCGCCGGTGGTGCCCGTGCCCCTGCCGCGGGTGATCAATGGAATGCCGTGCTGATGGCAGAGTTGCACGATCGCTAGTATCTGATCGTGCTCCTCGGCGAACAGCACCGCCGCCGGGGTGGACTGAAGGCGACTGTTGTCATAGCCGTAGGGCAAGCAGTCCGCGGGATCGGTAAACAGCCCTTTCGGGCCGACAATCGCCTTGAATCGCCGGATCAGGGCGTGACTGAGGTTGCTGTTCAAGGGTCAGATGTATTCGAACACGCGGACCACTCGGCGAACGCCGCTGATGTGGCGAGCCACTTTGGTGACCGCGTCCCCCTCTGCCTTGGTGATCAGCCCCAACAGGAATACCACGCCTCGCTCGGTGACGACCTTGACCCTGAGCGGGTCGAAATCAGGGATATCGATGCCCGCAAGCTTGAGTTTCACTTCCGAGGTCAAGGCGGCATCCCGGCCGTTCTCACCGAACGAGGAGGTGCTGCCGATCTCCACTTCATTCACCACCCGGCGAACCCGTTCGATGCCGGATACCAGTTGTTCGGCTTTGTCACGCAGGGTCTCGTCGCCGGCCTGACCGGTCAACAGAACCACCATGTTGTAGCTGGTGACATGGATACTGCTTTGCTCCTTGAAGCGGGGATACTTCGCCATCAGATCGTAGCCCTTGAGTTCGATGCTCTGATCCTCGACGATGACCCCTGCGGTGCGTCTGTCGTGAACGATGCCCGCCGTGGCGGCGGCCCCGCCGACGATGGCGGCGGCGCAGCCCTGCAGCGTCAGCGAGATGATAAAGAGATAGAGTGCCGTGACGACTTTTTTCTGCATGGTCTTCCTCTTGAGTGTAAGGGTTTTCAACTTCCGAGTAGTTGTTGATCCACTAGGTCGCAGAGGCAGTGAATAATCAGTAAATGGGTCTCTTGAATTCGTGCCGTGACATCCGATGGAACGCGAATTTCGACATCGCCTGGGGCAAGGAGTTTCGCCAGTTCCCCACCGTCGCGTCCGGTCAGCGCCACCACCGACATCTCTCGTTCATGGGCCGACTGAACGCCATGGTTGACATTGCTGGAGTTGCCGCTGGTGGAGATCGCCATCAGCAGATCATAAGGTTGGCCCAGGGCCTCGATCTGGCGCGAGAAGACCAGGGAAAAGTCATAGTCGTTGGCGATCGAGGAGACTGTCGAACTATCCGTGGTGAGGGCGATGGCGGGAAGTCCGGGACGTTCGCGTTCGTAGCGATTGAGCATCTCGGAAGAGAAGTGTTGAGCATCCCCCGCCGATCCTCCGTTACCGCAGCTCAATACCTTGCTGCCTTCCAGGAGTCGGCTGAAAATAAGGTCTGCGGCATCGCCTATCGGCTGGGTCAGCAGCGGCAGGGCGTCTATCTTGGTCTGGATGCTCTGATTGAAGAGCATCCGGATGCGTTCGGCATTATGCATCTGTTTACCACACCTTCGGTGATTGTTTCGGATTACCAGGCACTTTGAAAAGCATTTTTGATCCACTCGATACGAGCCGGTCCTGAGCCGTTGAGCGCGATGACATCGAAACGGCAGGGTGCGTCTGCGTCGGTCGTCTGCAGATAGCGGTTTGCCGTAGCGAGGAGCTTGCGCTGTTTATGTGCGGTTACCGTCTCCAGAGCCATTCCGAAGTCGCTCGATTGCCGATAGCGGACCTCGACGAAAACCAAATAGTCGCTTTCCCGCATAATCAGGTCTATCTCTCCCGCCTTGCAACGATAGTTCCGCTCCAGCAGTTTGAGGCCCCTGCCGGTCAGGTAGTCGAGGGCTTGCTGCTCGGCCTCCCGTCCCAGTTGCAGATGCTTGGCCATTATTCAGAGGTGTCGGGTCGGGAGAGGTGGTGATCGGTGACGGGCGGCAGGCTCAGACCCTGGATTCGGGTATTTCCCGGTTGTAGCGAGTCAAAACCGGTTTGTGGATAAGGCAGTCGGGATTCTATGCGCGGCGCATAGCCGCTGATGCTTGCCAGACCCCCCTCCATATCGGCCCAGGCGAGCAGCCGGTGGAGGCGGTTGCGACCGTCGAGATAGAGGGTGCCGCTTTTGCCGTTGAACAGTCGTCCCGGCTGATCCTGCAGTCGTTGCAAGTGGGTCAGGAGGTTATAACTGTCGATGCCCATGGCATACAGGCGTGCGTATCGTCCCTTCACGCCGGGCATCAGTTTCTCCAGCCGTTTGCGCGACAGAGCCCCCTCCCGGCTCTCTTCCAAGAGCCAAGGCGTATCCACAAAACTGATCTTGCCCAGATCCCGGTCCAGATCCGCTTGCGCGACACCGGTGTAGATATGCGAGGTGGAAAGGATCGGCAGGCTCCCGGCATGATAGAACTTCAGTTGCGGTCTAAGCTGCCTGGCCTTTTGCGGGCGAGCAGCGAGAAAGATGACATCCACATCCTCCCGTGAGCGGGGTTCAGATTCCAATGGCCGGCCCAGCAGTTGTCGTAAGGCGCGGTTTCGCGCCCCGCTCTCGTTGATATTGAGCAACATGCGAATCGGAACGGAGAAGTCGTTTTCGCTAGGGTTATAGCTTTGTTGCTCCATTACCCGCCCCCCCAATGCCTCCCAGCGGGCGCGGAAACTCTCCGCGAGGCGTTCGCCCCACTGGCTCGCCGGGGTCAGTATCAGCGAGGTTCTATGTCCCTCCAGCCAGGCGCGTTCGGCGATCTGGTCCGCTTCGTCCTCAGGGGCAAGCCCGAACTGAAACAGGCTGGGATGCGACAGGCCGGGCTCGTCGACCTGGTTGAGGGCCAATATCGGCCGGTCCAGCAGTTCCAGGTTCAATAACATCCTCACGGCGTCTTTGTTCAGGGGACCCACGATCATTTGCGCCCCCTGCAGAACCGCCTGCTGATAGATATACAGGGTATCTTTCAGTTCGCTGCTGTCGTAGAACTGCAGCAGCGGCCGGTGCGTCGGCGGTTGTTGGTACCAGGCGGCCATGAAACCGTCGCGGACGGCGGCGGCGACTTTGGCGTAAGGTCCGCTGCGGGGCAGCAGGATGGCGATATGGTCGTCGCTGCTCAGGCCGCGCTGCTCCAGGTAGCCGACAAGTAGCGCCTGCAACGCCGGGTGTTCCGGGAAGCGTTCTCGCCAGACCGCCAGATCGTCGCTCAGTTCGGTCGGGTCGGTGATCTGCCGTTTGACCACCTTGGCCAGCTCCATCCAGCCGATCAAGGTGGCGGGGGGTTGAGGTTGCAGCAGGGTGAGCGCAGTGTCGGTCATGGTGGCCAGGGTCTGTATCAGCCGTTGCTGCGTGGCTAGACGCTGTTCCTCGCCGTCCTGCAGAAGCAGGTCAAGCACATCGAGTTCACGGGCGCTTTCCAGCAGATTCCCGGAGAGACGAAAGATCTCGGCCATGTTTCTGTGGTAGTGCCGACGCAAAGCGAGAGGGGCGTCCCGGGTGGGCGAGGGCTCCATGAGATCGAGGGCCTGTTCGATATCGCCCTGTTGGACCGCGATCTCGGTGCGCACCATACGCAGTTTGAGGTTGAAATCGGGGGCGTCGTCAATGGGCAGCAACTGCTGTGCCAACGAGAGGCTGTTGATTCGGTCACCGGCCTTGAGCCAGTACTCCATGGCTTCCAGCAGCAGCCGTTCACGCAACGGGGATTCGCTTTCCGCAGCCGATGCCTGCAACAACTCGGCCGCCCCCGCATAGTCGCCGCTCTCAACCATCAACTCCACCCGTAATCTGATCTGTGCCGCCAGTTGCCGGGTTTCCGGGGAGCGCTCGGTCATTATCGTGGTGCAACCCTGGGCGATGAGGAGCGACAGCAGCAAGAGGAGGAGGAGACGGCGATCGATTTGCATGGTTAGGTATCTATGGCAGGATGGTTTGCTAATTCTACATCAGGAATATCTGTGTCAAAGGGTGTACTTTACGTTGTTGCCACACCGATCGGCAATCTTGACGACTTTTCAGCCCGCGCGGTGGAGACCCTGAAGCGGGTGGATCTCATCGCCGCCGAGGATACACGGCATAGCTGCCCCTTGTTGCGCCGCTATGGCATAGATACGCCGATGCGCGCGCTCCATCAACACAATGAGCAGGCTCAACTGGCGCCCCTGTTGGCGTTCCTGGATGGGGGGCGGTCGATCGCCCTGATCTCCGATGCCGGCACACCGCTGATCAGCGATCCGGGCTTTCCTCTGGTGAGGGCGGTCGCCGAACGGGGAGGGCGGATCGTACCGGTCCCCGGCGCCAGCGCTATGGCTTGCGCACTCTCGGCGGCGGGATTGCCCACGGACCGTTTTTTGTTCGTCGGTTTCCCACCCCGCAGCGCCTCCCAGCGGCGGGCTTGGCTGCAAGCCCTGGCCAGCGAAGAGTCGACCCTGATCTTTTACGAGTCTGGCCATCGAGTGGTAGACTCCCTGGCGGATATGGCGCAGCTTTTCGGCGCTTCCAGGGAAGGGGTGGTGGCGCGGGAGCTGACCAAGTTGCACGAGACTTTTTTGCGCGGGAGTCTAGGGAGCCTGTTCGACAGGGTGCAGGAGGACACCAACCAACGGAAAGGCGAATTCGTCATTCTCATTGCCGGCGCCGAGTCCGTAGCGGACCGGCGCATCGAGGTCGATGTCGAACGGCTGTTGGCCATGCTTCTCGCCGAACTGCCGCTGAAGCAGGCCGTCGCGCTGGCGGCCCGGATATCGGGCGGTAAAAAAAATAAGCTTTATAAACAGGCGCTTGAGATTGTCGGGGGCTAAGATGTGATGCGATACCGGGTTATTCCGACGGTTTTGGGCGATAATTGAAATCTGAGACCTGTATTTTTCGATCCGGCGTGCCATGTACAGAGCAAATTTATTAATAATCGGGCTGATGCTGATCGGCGCCTCCTGCGGTGCGGCGGCGGCGGATGGTCTGGAATTCTCGCCCTTCACGGGATACCGGTTCGGTGGTTCCTTTGAGGATAGCGGATCGGATAACTCGCTGGATGTGGACGACACGGCGGGCTGGGGATTCACGGTCAGCCAGACAGCCTCAAAGACGACCCGCTACGAATTCCTCTACAGTCACCAGGATACTTCCCTGGCCGATAGCACCGATCCGAACAACGCTTTCGATCTGGATATTCACTATCTGCATCTGGGCGGCGCCGTGGACGTATACCAGGATCGTTTCACCCCCTACATTACCGGCGGGCTCGGTATGACCTTCATGAATCCGGGACACCGGGGGTATGACGATGAGACCCGCTTCTCCATGAGTGTAGGGGGCGGACTCAAATGGTACCCCACCGAGCGCCTGGGGATACGCTTTGAGATGCGTGGTTACAGCACCCTGGTGAACTCCAATGGAAGCTTGTTCTGCGACGGCGGCTGCAATCTTCAAATCAACGGGGATATCTTCCCCCAATTCGAGACCAACCTCGGTCTGATCTTCCGCTTCTGAACCTCTCGCAAAGTGCGCTAATCTTTTGTGGGTGCGACGGCATCAGGCGTTTTTATCACCCCGTTTTCCATGGTCATGGTATCCAGCAGATCGATGAATTTTTGCTGAAAGCGGCGTAAATACTTATCCTTGTGATAGGCAATCCATGTGGTCTCCCAGGGTAACAGGTGGCTGAGATCCTGCAAGGCCAGATCGTCATCGTGTTTGGGCGAATAGGCCATACTCGCTATCAATCCGACCCCGAGCCCTTCACGCACATAGGTTTTGATCACATCCGTATCAGCGGCGCTCAATACCACTTCCGGCTTAAGTCCCAATCGGGTGAAACTGGTCTGCATGCGATTGGCGCCGGTGAATCCGAAGGTATATGTAATCAGCGGATAGTTGCAGATGCTTTCCAGCGACAGGGGACGTTGCTTAAGCAGCGGATGTTTTTTGGGCGTGATCAGGCTCCGGTTCCAGCGGTAACAGGGGATAGCCGTCAATGAGGAGTGTTGACCCAACTCCTCGGTGCAGATAGAGAAATCGACCTGATCGGTCAGCGCCATCTCGACCAACTGTTGTGGCGTGCCCTGGTGGATTTGCAGGATGACAGAGGGGTAAGTCAGGCGAAAACAACGAATCACCTGCGGCAACACATAACGCGCCTGGGTATGGGTCGTGCCGATGCGCAGGACACCGCTCGCTTCCTCCACATGATCACGTCCGATGGATAGGATATTCTCCCGGATCGCCAGTGCCTGACGCGCATAATTGAGTACGGCCTCCCCCGCGGCAGTCAGTGCGATCAGCCGTTTGCCCTTGCGCATAAACAGATGGGTGCCCAGTTCCTGCTCCAGACGCGCCAGATGTTGTGACACCGCAGATTGAACCAAGCATAACCGCTCCGCCGCATCCGTCACATTGAATCCCGATTCCGCCAATGCCACTAAAGATGTGAGTTGCCTCAATTCCATATCTTGTTTTGTGATAAATAATCAAAATAAATTGCTTCACAAGATATACCCTGATGGACGATATTTCCACCTGATCACAATCGAATAACCACCACGGAAGAGAAATCATGCAGAATTCGGCAGAAACACTTGCAGTCAACTCGCTGAGCGGGTTCCAGCTTTCTCGTCTGGATCAGGCAATTGAGGGTTTGACCGCGGAACAACTGACCTGGGCGAGCGGATATCTTGCCGGCCTGGGTGTCGAGGCTGGGATATCCTCACAAGCCAAAGACTCCCCACTATTGACGATCCTCTACGCTTCACAGGGCGGCAATGCCCGCGCGGTGGCCGAGACATTGGCCGCGAATATCAAATGCCAAGGCTTTTCAGCCCGTTTGGTCTCCGCGGAGAACTACAGATCCCGTGATCTCAGCAAGGAAAAGCTGCTGATTTTAGTGATCAGCACCCAGGGTGAGGGTGAGCCTCCGGAAAGTGCCCGCGAGCTGTTCAAATATATGGATGGCAAAAAGCCGCCCAAGCTCAAGGGACTGAAGTATGCCATCTTCGGCCTGGGCGATTCCAGTTATGAGCACTTCTGCCAGGCCGGGAAGGATCTGGACCGTTTACTGAAAAGACAAGGCGCCCATGCGCTGGTGGAACGGGTTGATGCGGATGTGGATTTCCAGGACTGCACCGAGGCGTGGTACGGACGGATTTTGGCGATGGCCGAGCAGGAGTTGACTATCCCTCAAGCCAGGGTCATTCCGTTGCAGAGGCGCGCAGAGGCCGCGCCACGATATGATCGCAGCAACCCCTATCAGGCGGAGGTTCTGGAGAATCGGCGCATCACTACCGCTGCCGCCCTCTCGAGCGTGCATCACCTCTCGCTTGAGGTTGACGCCGGTAGTTTCCGCTATCAACCCGGTGATTCCCTGGGTGTGCTGTTTCACAACGATCCGGCGCTGGTTGACGAGGTGCTCAGCCTGACCGGTCTTGCAGGCGATGATTCCGTCAGTCTGCGGGATGAGACGCTTACGCTCTCACAGGCCCTCGGCAGCAAGCTGGAGTTGACTCAACTGCATCCGAAAGCCGTCTCGCGCTGGGCATCAATCGCCGATAACGCCGAATTGAGCGCCATAAGCGGCAACAGCGGCCGGTTACGGATGTTTGCCTACGAGCATCAGTTCGTCGATATGTTGCACGCCTTTCCCGCTCGGATCGACGCCGCCGCGCTGGCAGACCTGCTTCAGCCGATACAACCGCGCTGCTACTCCATCGCCTCCAGCCAGGCGGTATTCGAGGATGAGGTCCACCTGACGGTTGCCACACTGCAATACCGCGCCCATGAACGCGACCATCTCGGCGGCGCTTCGGGCTACCTCACCCGCCGTGTCAGTGAAGGTGAGAGTTTGGCGATCTATGTGGCGGACAATCCCAGCTTCAGACTGCCGAAAAATGCCGACACGCCCATCATCATGATCGGTGCAGGCACAGGCATCGCTCCCTACCGCGCCTTCCTGCAGGAGCGCGAGGCACGGGGCGCTAAGGGCCGCAATTGGCTGGTTTACGGCAATCGGAATTTTCACCGCGACTTTCTCTATCAGACCGACTGGCTCAAATACCGTAAAGCGGGCTTGTTGGGCAGGTTCAGTCTGGCCTTTTCCCGTGACAGCGAAGAACGTCTGTATGTACAGCATCGATTGCTTGAAGAGGGTGCTGAAGTCTATCGCTGGTTACAGGATGGGGCCTATTTCTATGTCTGCGGCGGGGTGTCGATGGAGAGGTCCGTCTATCACTCCCTGAAGGCGATTGTGCAGACCCATGGCGGCCTGGGTTCGGACGCCGCTTGCGAATTCATAGAGGCGTTGCGTTCCCAGGGCCGTTACCTGAGAGATGTTTACTAATGGATACCAAAGTCAACCAAAACGAGATCATCAAGGCCAACAGCCGTTATCTGCGCGGCACGCTCGAGGAGAGCATAGCCGATGCCGCAACCGGTGCGCTCTCTGCCGATGATGCTCAGATCAGCAAGTTTCACGGTTTTTATGAGCAGGATGACCGTGATCTGCGTTTGCAACGCCAGGAACAGTTCCTTGAACCCTATTACAGCTTCATGCTGCGCGCCCGCTTGCCCGGCGGCGTATGCACGCCGGAGCAGTGGTTGACGATAGATTCCGTTTGCCGGGAGTTGAGTAACGGCAGTATCCGGCTGACGACCCGGCAGACGTTTCAGTACCACGGCATTCTAAAGAAAAACCTGAAGCCGCTGATACAGCGCATCAATCAGGTGATGATCGATTCCATCGGCGGCTGCGGCGATGTCAATCGTAACGTGATCTGCAACTCCAATCCGGAATGCTCGTCACTGCATGCGGAGGTTTATCGATGGGCCAAACGAATCAGCGAGCACCTGTTGCCGGAGACCCGCGCCTATCATGAAATCTGGCTGGATGGCAAGCAGCTTGCAGGGGATGAGTCGGAACCGCTCTACGGAAAGACCTATCTGCCGAGGAAGTTCAAGACCGCCGTGGCGATACCGCCCTACAACGACGTGGATGTCTATACCAATGATCTCGGTTTCGTCGCCATCGCCGATGACGGCCGTCTGCAGGGCTTTAATGTTCTCGCGGGCGGCGGTATGGGAACCACCCATGACGACCCGTCCACCTATCCCAGGTTGGCCGATGTATTGGGGTTTATCAAACCGGAGCAGACACTGGCCGTGGCCGAAGCCGTGATAACCACCCAGCGGGATTTCGGCGATCGTATCAGCCGTCGTCATGCGCGGCTCAAATACACCATTGAGCGGATGGGGCCGGATGCCTTTATCAAGGAGGTGGAGAAGCGCGCGGAAATGCGATTTGAAGAGCCGCATCCGGTCAGTTTTATCAGTCAGGGCGATCGTTACGGATGGGCTGGCAATGCGGACGGTAAATCGCATCTTACGCTCTACATCGAGAACGGCCGTGTGGAGAATCGTCCTGACGCCGAGCAACTGAACGGTCTATATAAGATTGCGCAGATTCATAAAGGCGATTTTCGCATTACGCCGAATCAAAATCTGATCGTCGCCTCAGTGCCTGACGGGATGAAACAGGAGATCGAGGGCATCGCCCGTCATCATGGCTTGTTATACGAAGGCGGCAGCCCGACACGGCTGGCCAGTATTGCCTGTGTGGCGATGCCTACCTGCCCGCAGGCGATGGCCGAGGCCGAGCGCTATTTCCCCGATTTGCTGCAGAAAGTGGATCGGCTTGCCGATTATCACGGCATTCGAGAGAACGCCATCGTGATGCGTATGACCGGTTGCCCCAACGGTTGCGCCAGGCCCTTTGTGGCCGAAATCGGTCTCGTAGGCAAAGGACCCGGAAGGTATAATCTGTTGTTGGGCGGTGACGGCTCGGGTTTGCGTCTGAATCGCCTGTATCGAAAAAACCTCAATGAAGCGGAGCTGTTGAATACGCTCGACGGGTTGTTTCAGCAATACGCCGCCAAGCGTAATCCGGATGAGCGCTTTGGCGATTATGTCATTCGCAGTGGGTTGGTGAGACCGGTAATTTATCCTAAGGAGGACTATCATGGAACCGATTGAACAACTCCTTGCATTGGAATCGAAAGAAGGTGAAGGCCCTGAGCAGCTGAATCGCAAGTTGGAGAAGCTGACCGCTGAGCAGCGTATCGAGTGGGCGCAGAACCACTTGCCGGGAAACCATATCCTGACCTCCAGCTTCGGTATCCAAGGGGCGCTGATGCTGCACCTGGTCACCCGGGTCATCCCGGATATCCCCGTGGTGGTGCTGGATACCGGCTATCTGTTTCCGGAAACCTATCAATTCATTGAACAGTTGACCGAGCGTCTCGATCTGCGACTGCATGTCTATCGTTCACACATATCGCCTTTATGGCAGGAGAGTCGGTACGGTCGGCTTTGGGAGCAAGGTCTCTCCGGCATCGAACACTATAACCGCATCAATAAGGTCGAACCTTTGCAGCGGGCCTTGAAAGAGCTGGATACCGGCAGTTGGTTCGCCGGGCTGCGTAGGGAACAGTCCAACAGTCGCTCAGCGCTATCGATCGTACGCATGCAGGGCGGCCGATATAAGATTCATCCGGTCGTCGATTGGAGCAACCGCGATGTCTATCGCTACCTGCAACAACACCGTTTACCTTATCATCCATTGTGGGATAAAGGTTATGCCTCAGTGGGTGATGTACACACCAGCCGTCCGCTTGCACCGGGTATGCATGAGGAAGAGACTCGCTTCTTCGGTCTTAAGAGGGAGTGCGGCATTCATGAATGAAGTTGCTGATCATTCACCCAAGTTTGATTCGTATTGACAAGTTAGCTGCTTGCAGCTTTAGGATATTTTTTGGAGAATATTTTATGAGTGGTAACAATATCGTCTGGCATTCTCATTCGGTCGACCAACGGACTCGAGCAAAGCAGAAATCACAACTGCCGCTGGTGATCTGGTTTACCGGGCTCAGTGCGTCGGGTAAATCGACCATTGCCGATGCTTTGGAGCAGATTCTCACCCATCAGGGCTATCATACCTACCTTCTCGATGGTGACAATGTCAGGCACGGTCTGTGTAAGGATTTAAAATTCAGTGATCAAGACAGGCAGGAGAATATCCGCAGAGTCGGCGAAGTGGCTAAGCTGATGGCGGACGCAGGTCTGATAACCCTGGCTGCATTCATCTCCCCTTTTCGAGCGGATCGTCGTCTGGTGCGTAACATGTTGCCGGAAGGCCAGTTTATCGAGGTGTTCGTGGACGCCCCTTTGACGGTTTGCCGCGAGCGCGATCCTAAAGGACTTTACGCCAAGGCCGACCGGGGTGAGATCAAGCAGTTCACCGGCATCGACAGTCCCTATGAGGAACCGGAAAGTCCGGAATTGCACATCCACGCGGGAGAAGCCACCGTCACCGATGCAGTGAATCAGCTACTCGCCTATCTGCATGAAACCGGCGTACTCCATGCCGGTTATGAACCGATAGCCGTATAAATCCGGGACTGCCTACATGATGGAATCATCCCATGCTGTTGCCTTTTCAGTCTAACGGAACCGACAAGGGGGCGGCAGCCCCCGTCTTGTCGGAGAGTCCTGTCCGCAGTCTGGCGAAAGCCGCTTCGTGGCGTGTGACCGGCTCGATAGACACCATGTTGCTCTCCTGGTTCTTTACCGACGATTTGACCATTGCGGTAGCCATCGGCCTCACGGAAGTGGTCACGAAAATGGTCCTCTACTACTTGCATGAGCGTGTCTGGAACAGGCTGTCCTTGGGCAAGTCGACAGTGGTGGATGCAGACGGCCCGGTTGTGGACGATATTCCGCTGGACAAACGGGATAGGTTGGTTGCCAACCCTCCTGGCTAGCAGATATCGTCCATCAAAACGTATTGGCGGCAGGGACGCCGCCATCAACCCTGCCGGGAGGACACTCTCGTCAGGGAGAGGGAATAGTCAACAACAGGGCTTGCCTAAATGACGATTAGTGGGTTACCTCGATCCGCTTAGGCAGTTTTTCTGCGCTCTTCGGGATGATCACCTCGATCACGCCGTCTTTGCCGGTTGCCTCTACGTCTTCTGAATCGGTATTGTCCGGCAGTGAGAAGCGGCGATAGAAGATGCCATGGGAGCGCTCGATATGCCTGAAGTTCTCTCTCTCTTCAGTCTCTTCAAACCTACGCTCACCGCGGATCGTCAAAACTCCGTTCTCCATGGTGACCTCGACATCTTCAGGTTTAACCCCTGGGATATCGGCCCGAATGACATATCTGTTGTCCTCTTCCTTGATGTCGACCGCCGGCGCCCAATCGCCTCCTACCACGCGAGAGGTATCGTCTTCTCGTTGCAGGAGCGGGTGGAACGCACGGTCCAGTTCCTGACGCCAGTCTTCCATCGTGCGCCATGGGTCATAACGTGTGATGTTCATGATATACCTCCTATGAAAACTACCCATCCCTACTATAAATATGGTCCCGAAACAGGTTTTTTTCAAGCTCCGCGTAGGGCGTCTTCTACGCTGATATTTTTCTTTTAATATATTGATTATTAATCTAAAAGCGGCTTATCAAGGGCGTCTTGACCGGGCCTTTTTTGTGCCTGTTTTTTTGCCCTTGTTCGTGGGCTTTTTCAGCCGTCCCAAACTGTTCCCATGGCGCGCTTTTGCTATCCCGTTTGTATTGCCCTCCCGGCCGGGGACCAGGTGTCTTTTAGCGTTTCCTATGAGATCCGTGCGTCCCATCCGGGTCAGCGCTTCGCGCAGCAGCGGCCAGTTCTTCGGGTCGTGGTAGCGTAAAAATGCCTTCTGCAGGCGGCGTTGCCTGAGCCCTTTCGCCACACTCACCTCGGCGCGGTTTCGAGTGACCTTTTGTAGCGGGTTTCTGCCGCTATGGTACATCGCCGAGGCGATCGCCAGCGGGGTCGGCAGAAAGGACTGGACCTGGTCCGGGCGAAAGCCGTTGGCTTTCAGCCACAGGGCGAGATTGAGCATGTCCAGGTCACTGGTTCCGGGGTGAGCAGCGATGAAGTAGGGGATCAGGTATTGCTCTTTTCCCGCCTCGGCGGAATATCTATCGAACAGTTTTTTGAACTGCTGATAACGCTCTATGCCCGGCTTCATCATCTTGCTCAGTGGTGACGCCTCAGTGTGCTCCGGCGCGATTTTCAGATATCCCCCCACATGATGGGTGACCAACTCACGGATATAGTCGGGCGAACGGACGGCCAGGTCATAACGCAGGCCCGAGGCGACGAACACCCGTTTAATGCCGGGCAGTTTCCTGGTGCGGCGGTAAAGCTCGATCAGCGGTTGATGATCGGTGTCGAGATTGTCGCAGATTGCCGGATAGACACAGGAGAGACGCCGACAGGCAGACTCGATCTTTTTATCCTTGCAGGCCAGCCGGTACATATTGGCGGTCGGCCCCCCCAGGTCCGAGATATTGCCGGTGAAGCCCGGGACCTGATCGCGGATGGTCTCTACTTCACGCAGGATGGAGTCTTCCGAGCGGCTCTGGATAATCCTCCCCTCGTGCTCGGTGATGGAGCAGAAGGTGCAGCCGCCGAAGCAGCCACGCATGATGTTGACAGAGTAGCGGATCATCTCCCAGGCGGGATTGCGCGCCTCCCCGTAGGCCGGGTGGGGGCGGCGTGTATAGGGCAGTTCATAGATCCGGTCCAGCTCCTCCGTGGTAAGGGGGATCGGCGGGGGGTTGAGCCAGACATCCCGTTTGCCGTGCCGTTGCGCCAAAGCGCGGGCGTTGCCCGGGTTGGTCTCCAGGTGGAAGACCCGTGAGGCATGGGCGTAGATGACTTCATCCTCCAACACCTGGTCATAGGAGGGGAGCCGCACCACGCTGCGTTCACGCGGCAGGTGGCGCGGCCGTGAACGGGGGGTGAAGCTGATCGCCTTGTCACACGTCGGCATGGCTTGGTAGGGAGAGGGGTGACGGGCCTTAGGACCGGGTTCGTCAAGCTGGGTGGCGTCGATTTCGCACCAACCATCCGCGACGCCCTGGCGCATGAACCCAGTACCCCTGATGTCCCGGAGCTGTCCGATCTTCTCGCCCCCCGCCAGGCGATGGGCGACTTCGACGATCGCCCGCTCGGCATTGCCGTAGATCAGCAGGTCGGCCTTCGAATCGGGCAGCACCGAGCGCCGGACCTTGTCCGACCAGTAATCGTAGTGGGCGATACGCCGCAAACTGGCCTCGATCCCGCCGATGATCACCGGTACGCCTTTATAGGCCTCCCGGGCGCGCTGGGCATAGACGATGACCGAACGGTCCGGGCGCCTACCGGCCTCACCGTCCGGTGTGTAGGCATCGTCGCTGCGAATGCGGCGGTCCGCAGTATAGCGGTTGACCATCGAATCCATATTGCCGGCAGTGACGCCGAAAAAGAGATTGGGGCGGCCCAGTTGGCGGAAGGCCTCCGCGCTGCTCCAGTCGGGTTGGGCGATGATCCCCACGCGAAACCCCTGCGCCTCCAGCAGGCGTCCGATCAAGGCCATGCCGAAGCTGGGGTGATCCACATAGGCGTCGCCGGTGACGATGATGATGTCGCAACTGTCCCAGCCGAGATCATCCATCTCCTCCTTGCTCATGGGCAGGACAGGGGCGATGCCGAAGCGAGCCGCCCAGTAGGGGCGGAGGGAGAAGATGTTCGTTGGCTGTGGCATGGAATCACCGATTATACAGGTCTTGTGGAGACCATGGGTCCGCAGACGCGGAGCGGCTACCTGACTTAACGGCGATGTCACGTAGCTGCGCAACGTGACCTACGGGTTGATCGGTCCCATTCAAGTCTGTAACGAAAACGCTACTTTATGAGAACCCGGGTCGGGGGGCGGGGTACCCATTATTCACGCTCTTCATGGTTTCGACGGTGATCAGGATTGACCTTTCCCACCAAATCATCCATGTCCACATTCAAGGCAGTCGCCAGATGCAACAGCATCTGCACGGACCCGGTTTTTTTCCCGGACTCGATCTGTGAAATATACGCCTTCGTAGTCTCTGCCTGATCAGCTAATGCCTGTTGCGTAAGACCACGAAACTCCCTCCATACTTTGAGTGGATGCTCGTCACCGGATAGCAAACGATTAGCCGTTTCCGCAGGAATCAGCCCCTCATCACCGCGCATAAGCTCAGTCATGGCTTCATCATAAGAACGAGTGTCTTCCATGTCTTCCGCGAGTTGTAGCAGCTTCTTGTAGATATCAATGGGCACAACCGCGTACTCCGGCTTACCGTCACGTTCGATAATCTGGACTTGTGTGCTCATTTGTAGATATCTCCTCTCGAACCGGCATCGACAACCAACAGGATCAGTTCATCATCTTCACGGTGATAAATGGCTCGCCATTGCCCAATCTTCAGCCGATAGCCGTTCCGACCCGATAACTTTTTTACATCAAAATCCCTTCTATCAGGATTTTCCGCCAATGCTTCAAAGACCGTCAGGAAATTAGTCCTGATCGGGCTTGGCATCTTTGACAATCCCTTGATCGCTGCCTTCCTATAGATAATCCGATACATACTAAAAGTTTACTATAAGCAAACCCCTAGTCAAGATTTGTGTTAGCCATATTAGCTTAGGAGATACCAATAGGCGCTAATCGATGCGAACTGAATTCTCCAATTCAGATATTTATTATCTCTCCAAAACGGATGCTGGTGTTTAAAAAAACGATAATTATTCAATGAGTTAAGATATTATGTAACTAGACAAACATAGGAGACCCCCCAGCTCTGCTGGGGAGGCATTAGCCGTTTGACAAATCCGGGAATCTCATGGGAACGCCCAAACGTGAGCCGCCAAGCACCACGTTCAG
>JAHXHR010000078.1 GCA_025656505.1 Candidatus Thiodiazotropha sp. (ex Epidulcina cf. delphinae)
ATAGAATGACTATTGCGCCTCATCGCGCCTTGCCGGCACGAAAAATGACTCAGAATCACGCTCACTCAGGTAATTGAGAACGCCCCCTAGGCTGCGGATGACTCTATTGAGGTCTGCCGCTATCATACGCGATAATCTCTTAGTCATGCTGCAATCGGGAGCAAGTTACATGTCACAGAACGGAGTTCTCGTCACCGGTGGCGCGGGTTATATCGGTAGCCATACGGTGCGTCAGTTGGGTGAAGCCGGCGAGTGTCTCGTTACCCTGGATAATCTCTGCACCGGCTTTCGCCAGGCGGTGTTGCATGGTGAGTTGATCGTTGGGGATACGGGGGACCGGGGGCTGGTTAGCCGCATTCTCAAAGAACACAACATCGACACGGTTCTGCATTTCGCCGCCCATACGATCGTCCCTGAATCGGTTGAGAATCCACTCAAGTACTATGCCAACAACACCTGCAATACCCGTAATCTGCTGGCGTGTTGCGCCGAGGCCGGGGTAAAGCACTTCGTCTTCTCATCCACCGCCGCCGTGTACGGTACTCCCGAAACGGGCGTCGCCTACGAAGATGCGCCCACTAAACCGATCAATCCCTACGGCACTTCTAAGCTGATGTCGGAGATGATGCTGCGCGACCTGGCCAACGCCGGCGATATGCGCTATGTCGCGCTGCGCTATTTCAATGTCGCGGGCTGTGATCCGGAGGGCCGCATCGGCCAATCGACACCGAAGGCGACCCTATTGACCAAAGTGGCCTGCGAAGCGGCTGTCGGCAAGCGCGAAGCCGTCTACATCTTCGGCACCGACTACCCGACCGGCGACGGCACGGGGGTGCGTGACTACATCCATGTCGAGGACCTGGCCGACGCCCATGTCAAGGCGATCGACTATCTGCGCAAAGGCGGCGACTCTACGATCCTGAATTGCGGCTACGGCCACGGCTACTCGGTGCGCGAACTGCTCAAATCGGTTGAGAAAGCCAATGGCGCCCCGCTCAATATTATTGAAGCGGAACGCCGCGCAGGAGATCCGCCGGAACTGGTGGCCGGCGCCGACAAAGTGCGTGAGGTGCTGGGATGGACGCCCCGATATGATGACTTATCGATCATCGCCGGTTCCGCCCTTGCCTGGGAGAATAAACAGCTTGCATCGCCGTGGACCGCCGAATAGCGACGTAAACACCCACAATGGAACTACTGCAGATCTTTATCCTTGCCGCCCTGCAAGGGCTGACGGAGTTCCTGCCTATCTCCAGTTCGGCGCACCTGATTCTGGCGCCCCGCGTCATCGGCTATGCAGACCAGGGGTTGGCCTTCGATGTTGCGGTGCATGTCGGCACCCTGGCGGCGGTGGTCGGCTATTTTCGACACGAAGTGATCACCATAAGCAGCGACTACTTCCGCTCCTGGGCCAACCCCGACATCCGCTCCGGAGCGTCCAGGCTGGGTTGGATGATTATCATCGCCACCTTGCCCGTGGGCCTGTTCGGCCTGCTGATGAAGTCCTTGGTCGAGACCGACCTGCGCTCACCCATGGTGATCGCCGTCACCACCATCGGATTCGGGATACTGTTACTGATCGCCGACCGCTACGGCAGGCGGCAGCGGGATGAGTATTCGATTCGTTGGCCGGACGCCTTGATTATCGGCCTGTTTCAGGCCCTGGCCGTCATTCCCGGCACCTCCCGTTCCGGTTCCACCATCACAGCCGGGCTGTTTCTCGGACTGACCCGCAAGGCGGCCTCGCGCTTCTCTTTCCTGATCTCTATCCCGACCATTCTCATGTCGGGAGGGCTGCTGACCCTGGACCTCATCCACAGCGATGCGCCAGTCGATTGGTCCTCGCTGATGCTGGGTGCGGGCCTGGCCTTTATCACCGCCTATCTGTGCATCCACTATTTCCTGCGTTTTATCGAAAATATCGGGATGCTTCCCTTTGTCGTCTATCGGCTCATCCTGGGTGGTCTGATTCTCCTGTTCATACTTTGATCCTAAAAACCGCAGTTGACCGCTCCATTCTGATACTAACCCACTGATAGGCAAACCAGCCTGGATGTTTCACCCGGGAACGTGATGATCGTACCGAGTTCGTTGTTCAGGGGCGGATTTTCGATTGAGTCATCTGTGGGCGGACGGAGGCCGTTCGGCCCCCTCTGACCGGATGAAACGTTCCGCTATTTCACCCGCATACCGGGTTGCGCCCCCTCATCGGGGTTGAGGATATACAGATGCTTTCCGCCCGGCCCGGCCGCCAGCACCATGCCTTCGGAAACACCGAAACGCATCTTACGCGGGGCCAGGTTGGCGACCATCACCGTCAGCTTGCCCTCTAGCTCTTGCGGCGAGTAGGCCGACTTGATCCCAGCGAAGACATTGCGTGTCTCGCCGTCCAGGTCGAGGGTCAGTTGCAGCAGTTTATCCGCGCCGTCGACCCGCTCCGCCTTGGCGATGCGTGCGATGCGCAGGTCGAGCTTGGCGAAATCATCGAACTGGACGGTCTCGGCGATCGGCTCTCTGGCCGGTGGTGAATCGGTGGCCGGTCCGGCGGCCTCTGCGGCGGGGGATTGCACGGCCAGATCCTCCTTGGAATGCGCGAGCATGGCCTCGATCTGCTTCGGCTCGACACGGGTCATCAGGGGCTTGAATTTACCGATGGTGTGGCCGTTGAGCGGTGTCGCGAGCGATGCCCAGGTGAGCGGTTCGATTTGCAGGAAGCGCTCCGCCGCTTCAGCGGTAGCGGGCAGTATCGGGCGCAGATAGCCGATCAGCACCCGGAACAGGTTAAGCCCCACGGAGCAGGTGGCCTGCAGCGCCTGCTCCTTGCCTGCCTGTTTGGCGACCACCCAGGGCTTCATTTCGTCGATGTATTGGTTGGCCCGGTCGGCCAAGGCCATGATCTCTCGCACTGCCCGGCTGAACTCACGCTTCTCGTAGTGTTCGGCTATCGTGTCGCCGGCCTGGATGAAATCGTCAAAAAGCGCTTGCTCCGAAAGCGCCTCGGAGAGCCTGCCCTCGAAGCGTTTACTGATGAAGCCGGCGCAACGGCTGGCGATATTGACCACCTTGCCGACCAGGTCGCTGTTGACCCGCTGGGCGAAGTCCTCCAGGTTGAGGTCGATGTCATCCACCCCGGCGCCCAGCTTGGCGGCGAAGTAGTAGCGCAGGCACTCCGGGTTGAGGTGGTCCAGGTAGGTGCGGGCCTTGATGAAGGTGCCGCGGGATTTGGACATCTTGGCACCGTCCACGGTGAGGAAACCGTGGGTGAAGATGGCGTTCGGCGTACGATAGCCGGCGCCGTGCAGCATCGCCGGCCAGAACAGGGTGTGGAAGTAGATAATGTCCTTGCCGATAAAGTGATAGAGTTCGGCCGAGGAATCCGGAGCCCAGAAGTCGTTGAATTCCAACCCTTCGGTATTGTCACAGAGATGCTTGAAACTGGCCATGTAGCCGATGGGGGCATCGAGCCAGACATAGAAGTATTTCCCTGGGTGGTCGGGGATTTCGAAACCGAAGTAGGGGGCGTCCCGGGAGATGTCCCACGCCTGGAGTCCGGCCTCAAACCATTCGTCGAGCTTGTTGGCGACCTCGGCCTGCAGGTGGCCGCCGCGGGTCCATTGTTTGAGCAGCGCTTCGAAATCGGCCAGCTTGAAGAAATAGTGGTCGGATTCCCGTTGCTCGGGGGTCGCCCCGGAGACCGCGGAGGTCGGGTTCTTCAGTTCAGCCGGGGAGTAGCTAGCGCCGCAGGCCTCGCAGTTGTCGCCATACTGATCCTCGGCTCCGCATTTGGGGCAGGCGCCTTTGATGAAACGGTCGGGCAGGAACATCTGTTCCACCGGGTCGTAGGCCTGGGTAATCGTGCGTTTGGCAATATGCCCTCCATCCCGGTTGCGTTCGTAGATCGTGTTGGCGAACCACTGGTTTTCCGCTGAATGGGTCGAGTGGTAGTTGTCGAATCTGACTTGGAACTCGGCGAAATCCGCTTGGTGTTCCTTGGCCACCCGGGCAATCAGTTGTTCCGGCTCTATCCCCTCCTGGCGGGCGCACAACATGATCGGCGTGCCGTGAGCGTCGTCAGCGCAGACGTAGAGACACTGATGGCCACGCATTTTCTGAAAGCGCACCCAGATATCGGTTTGGATATATTCCACCAGGTGGCCGATATGGATCGGACCATTGGCGTAGGGCAGGGCGCTGGTGGCGAGGATCTTTCGCGGCTCGTCGTTCATATCGCTGTGGTGTCCGGTTGAATCTTGATGACAGGCTTTCAAGCCAGGAAAAAAGGTGGATTATCGCATATCCGGATGAATGGGGTAAGCTAAGGCGGCGCTTCGAGCGTCACCGCCCCCCTGTCGTGGGTGCAATAGCGGTCAGTGAAATAAGCACACTCCCCATGTGGGGCGAACAGGCGCCCGCTGTTCTGGAAAGACTCCCCTAACTTTGCGGTCTTAGCGTCTTTGTGGGAGAAATTGTCTTGTTTCCGGCTGTCCTTCCCCTTCACTCGGCCTCACTGCAGGCGGACGGGGTGTGTTTCCGTGTCGCAGTCGAAGGGGGAACAGGCCTCAATGATGATATAGGCGTCCATCGGCAGACTGTCGATGGCTTCGTCAACATCGTATTTCACCGAACTGTCCTCGTCCCCGCAATACATCTCAAGGTCGTTAGTGAAATAGCAGTCCTCGTCGTTACGGTTGTCATGGTCGCAGGAAAGGAAGTTATCGCAGACAATGTAGGCGAAAGCGATGTCGTTGTTTCTCGACAAATTGCTGTTGACGCTGAGGTAGAATGTGGCCGTGTACCCCAAGGCATCCTCGTCATCCACCTTCCAGGTGAGCTCGAAATTGCCGTTGTTTACAGCCGGATCGACGGGCGCGCGCCCCTCATCCAGGTCTGCCGAGGTGCCGCGGACGTCGAATTCGTCAACATTGACATCAGCATCGCCGCCGCCGCAGCCGGCGAGCACCAGCGCACCGATGATTGAAAATCGGAGTAAGCGTTTCATCAGCATAAGTGGTTCCTTTTTCCTTGCTAAGAGTTTCACGGTTTTGTGAGCACCGAGGTACGTAGTGGATATGGGCTAAGGTTATTTTTGATGGGGTTTGCCCGGTTTATAGCAAACCCTCATAAAATTAATTCTGGGCGCAGCCGCTGCTTGCTAAAAAAACACTCTGTTTTTCAAAAAGATAGCCCATGCACTTGATATTACCACAAAATCAATAGCGTGAAACTTGAGTTTCCTTGGAGTCAGAATCGTTTAGGGAATACATAAACAGCGACAGGCGGAATAATCCCCTCGGGAAGGGCTGGAGTCAAGCTTCTTACCCGCCGGGGTCAGCGTGCGGTAACGCCCACAGCGCCTGTTCCGCCATGAGGTGGAGATTGCAGGCGCAAGCCACGCCGGAAAGTTAATCGATCGAGATGCGCTTGTTCCGAATGGATGATCGGAGAATTTCCCATCTCAACCGACTCGTAATCGATACTGATGCGATCACGGGCGATTGGGCGGAAAAGCCGATCAGCAAAGGCCAGATGATCCTGATGCTCTCGGTAACTATCGATAACCGCCTCATCACTGAAACGCACCAGCCGGCAGTATAGCCAATAAAAACCGGATATAGTGCGTGGTTAGTTCGTATATTTCGATGTATTATCGGTGCTATGGTTAACTACAAACATCTGCACTACTTTTGGATGGTCGCCCGAGAGGGGAGCATTGCTAAAGCCAGTGAGCGACTGCACCTCACCCCCCAGACCATCAGCGGCCAGCTAACCCTGCTTGAGGAGCAGTTGGGGAACGCCTTGTTCACCCGGGTCGGGCGCAACCTGGAGCTCACCGAGACCGGCCGCTTGGTGCTGAGCTATGCAGAGGAGATTTTCTCGCTGGGCAGCGAGCTGGAGGAGACCTTACGCAACCTGCCTGAAAAGCGATCCCTGGGATTCCGGGTGGGTGTGGCGGACGTGGTTCCCAAGTCCATTGCCTACCGCTTGCTGGCGCCGGCCCTCAACCTGCCGGAGCCGGTGCGCATCCTGTGTCGGGAGGAAAATCTGGATATGCTGCTGGGTGAACTGGCCGTACATCACCTGGATCTGGTGATCGCCGACCGGCCCATGCCGCCCAGTGTAAGCGTGCGGGCCTACAATCATTTGCTGGGCGAATGCGGCATCAGCTTTTTTGCCGCTGCCGAGCAGCCCGAGGCGCGGGGCGGAGGATTCCCCCAGGCCCTCAACGGCACACCCATGCTGTTGCCCAGCGAAAACACTGCCGTACGCTCCGGCCTGGTGAGCTGGTTCGATAAGCGACGCATTCATCCCTGCATCGTGGCCGAGTTTGATGACAGCGCGTTGATGAAGGCCTTCGGCCAGGCGGGATCGGGGGTGTTCATCGCACCGATGGTGATCGAGGCCGAGGTGAAGCGCCAGTACGGCGTGCGCTGTATCGGACGAACCGACGACGTAGTGGAGCATTTTTACGCCATCTCCGTAGAACGCAAGATCTCCCATCCTGCGGTCGTTGCCATCATGGCCTCGGCCCGGGAGGAGCTTTTTTGTATCAACAAACCAGTGAAGCAAACGTCATGACCCATCAAAAATCCAAGCCGGCTGCGCCCCGGGAAAAGGGGATCTTTTTCGCCCCCTGGGAGAAGACCTTCGACAAGGCGTTCACCCCCTTCGAAGAATTCATCCACCGCCAAACCACCAGTGGTCTGCTGCTGATGGCTAGCGCCATACTGGCCATGGTATTGGCCAATAGCCTCTTCGCCGATGCCTACAGGCACCTGGTGCATACCCCCCTGGGCGTCACTCTGGGCGGTTGGGTGCTGGAAAAGACCCTGCACCATTGGGTCAACGATGGTCTGATGGCCTTGTTTTTCTTTCTGGTGGGGCTGGAACTGAAGCGGGAGTTTCTGGTGGGGGAGCTGGCCGATCCCCATCAGGCGGCCCTGCCCATCGTCGCTGCCATCGGCGGCATGGTCGTTCCGGCCTTGATCTATTTTGCGCTGAATCCCGAGGGCGATGCGGCCCGCGGCTGGGGCATCCCCATGGCTACCGACATCGCCTTCGCCATCGGCGCCCTGGTGTTGTTGGCCAAGCGCGTGCCCAAGGCCCTGATCACCTTCCTGGTGGCCTTGGCCATCGTGGATGACCTGGGAGCGGTGGTGGTGATCGCGTTCTTCTATACGCATGAGCTGGTCTGGCAGGCCCTGGCCTTGGCCGCCGTGCTGCTGGGCGGCTTGGTGGCGCTCAATCTGGCGGGGATACGCCAGCCCATGCCTTATTTCATCCTGGGTGCCCTGCTGTGGCTCGCCCTGCTCAAGTCCGGTGTACACGCCACCCTGGCCGGGGTGCTGACCGCCTTCACCATCCCGGCGCGGCCCAAATATGACCCTGAGCTATTCGGTGCTCACGTGAAGACGCTGATGGCGCGTTTCGACGTCAGTCATAAACCGGGGGAGAGCATCATGACCAACGATGCCCTGCGCGCCGTGACGCATGCCTTGGAAAAGAGCGTGCGCAAGGTGGAAACCCCCTTGCAGCGGCTCGAACACGGCTTGCACCTGCCGGTGGCCTTTCTGGTGATCCCCGTCTTCGCTTTGATCAATGCCGGCATCCCTATCGATATGGCAGGCCTGGGCGCCACCCTGGCCCACCCCGTGACCCTGGGCGTAGGTCTGGGTCTGGTGCTGGGTAAGTTCATCGGTATCGCCGGGGCCTGTTGGCTCGCCCTGCGTTTGGGCATAGGCGAGCTGCCGGCAGGAACCCGTTTTACCCAGATCGCGGGGGTGGCCCTGCTCGGCGGCATCGGCTTTACCATGGCGATCTTCATCGCCGAGTTGGGCTTTGAAGGCCAGCCCGAGTATCTGCTGATGACAAAGACCGGGGTATTGATCGCCTCCCTGCTTGCAGGCGTCAGCGGATTTTTCTGGTTGTGGCTGGCGGGTCGGGATCAATCTTGAGAGCACAGACGCCCATTACCGGATGAAGACGTATAGCAGGAAGGCGTGTGAAATTACGGTAGAACAGCCATTCCCACTTTTGGGACACATACCCGTGTCACTCAGGTTGGGAGATCTCGTATCGCTTCATCTTCTCCCACAGGCTCTTGCGACTGATACCGAGACTCGACGCCGTCTCTACGATGCGCCATTGATGTTGTTCTAATTTCTCTTGCAACAGATTCTTTTCGTATTCTTCCATCGCCTCCTTCAAGGAGAACTGTTCCGAAGCGATTCCGTGTTCATCCCCGGATGCCCCGAACTCCCTTGGTCCGAGAACTTCCTGCGGCGATAGAATACAGGCGCGCTCTACTGCATTCGAGAGTTCCCTCAAGTTGCCGGGCCAGGGTTGCTTCTCCAGATAGCGCAGAGAAAGCGGCAGAATCAAACGTCGCTCTTTATGTTCATGAAAATAATTTTCAACAATGCGGTGCGCAAGCCAACTAATATCCTCTTTTCGCTCACGCAGGGGCGGTATATGGATGTGCGCTACATTTATCCTGAAATAGAGATCTTCCCGAAATTCTCCATCGGCAACCATTTTCTTTAAGTCTCTGTTGGTTGCGTAGACCAGGCGAAGATCGATGGGTATCTGCTCTTCACTGCCTATTCGCTGCACCTCTCTCTCTTGTATGCTGCGTAGCAGTTTTGCCTGCATCCTTGGAGAGGTCTCCCCGACCTCATCGAGAAACAGTACGCCGCCGCTTGCCTGCTCAAACACGCCTCGCCTGGATTTCGTCGCTCCTGTAAACGCCCCTTTTTCATGCCCGAACAACTCCGCTTCAAGCAGTTCTTCGGGCAGCGCTGCGCAATTTAACGCCACAAAAGGTTTGTCTGAATCTTGATTGGATCTGTCTGCAAAATATCTCGCTGCATACTCCTTGCCGACGCCTGACTCACCGGTAATTAAGATATCCACCTTATGGTCCGCCAAACGATCCATGGTGTTTTTGATCTGTCTCATCTTGGTTGATACACCAAGCACCGTGCTTTGTTCCGCCTCACCGAAAAGCGCGGGAGAAACTTCCCTGAGCTTGTCCAGCAACTCGTCAAGGTCGAATGGCTTGGTGATGTAATCGTTTGCACCCAATTTCAGCAACTGGACTGCCTGATCGATCGTGCCATAACCGGTAATGAATATTGTCGGAGGCGGTATCCTGTCTGCATCAAGGATACTGCTGAAGAGTTTGTCGCCGCTCATGTCCGGTAAGCATATATCGGTGATCAGCACCGCGTATTCCGTATTCAGTATCGAATCAAGGGCTTCGTTTGCATTATTAAAACAATCACATTGTATATCTTCGATAGTAAATCGCTGGCGCAGGGAAACCCGCATAATTTCATCATCTTCAACAAGACATAGGCGTGTAGAATTACTCACATTGCCTCCCCTATCGGCAATTCCACCTTGAATTTCGTCTTTCCATTCTTAGAATTGACTGTAATGTTTCCATCAAGCAGATGAACAAGTTGATAGGTAACCCACAATCCCAATCCGTTCCCGGTGGCTCCGTCCGCGAAGGGCTCGAATAAATGCATCATACGGTCTTTGGGGATTTCCGGCCCCTCATTTTCCACCCTCATACTTAATATATCGTTCTTCGAATCTACGGAACATTGTACCATACCCTTTTCATATGAGGCCTGAACGGCATTTAAAGACAGGTTGATAAGAAGTTGCCTTATGGGCGTTGACGGTAATGGAATATTCTCTGCAATTTCATTTTTCCAGACCAGCCGAATACTCTTTCGATTTACATCAGGAAGCAATAATGTGCGTATGTCGTCAATATCCTTGGGACTCAGGCTGTGGCTTCGCGGATTCGCTTCTACAAGCAGCGCGGAGACCGTATCACGTATTTGCTGCAAGCCACGCTCTATGAGTGAAAAGGTCTCTCGTCCAAGATCATCTGTCTGGCTATAGTGTCTGAACGTATTGAGCGCATTCAACATGCCACCCAACGGATTATTGATTTCATGTGCGACACCGGCCACCAATCGACCGACAGCGGCAAGACGCTCCGAAGCGAGCATATTGATTTCCAATTGCTCCTTTTCCTCCAGTTCAACCAGCATTTTTTGGAAACTGACGCCTAATCGACCTATTTCATCATTACCCAGACGGAGGTTGCATACAATCTCCGCCGGTCTTTCATGCCCAACCATAGACATGCATTTTGTGAGTTGCCCCAATGGTGATACCACTCGATTCCCGAGAAACCATCCCAATGGCAGTAACAATACGGTCACCACCAGGGCTGACACCACCACTTTCTCGACGATGGAGGTGAAGCGTGGCCAAAACAGCGACCTATCGTAGCCGACAATCAAGGTTCCAATAGCCACTCCGTCACTCAACATGGGCAGGATCACGTAAAGCCGTTGATCATTCTTATGCTCATAGGAACGAGGATCCAGGTTTCCGGTTAACCGGAGCACTTCCACCTCGACACGAGCAAGCTCTGCGCCATGTGAACGCAGTGGTGTGGTGACCGCCAGCTCACTTGGGCGATTCGACACATAAATCAAATCGTCTTTGTCAAGCACCACGAGAAGTCGACTCGATGCTTCACCCTGCCATCCCTTTGCCGCCTGCACTAGACGGTATGCCCCCCAAAGGTCGTCATGCAACATCGCGTTCGGCAGGCTGTTTGATAAAACGCTACCGATCTCTACAGCGTTATGGAAGGCATCTTCTCTAAGCTCTTCATAGGCACGCCATGTAAGCGCAAGGGTCACTACACAGGCGGTAATGAGAATGACCAAGGTGAGAGTAAACGGCACTTTTACCCGATAGCTTATATCGTCAAGCATCACCCACCCTGCTCCACAATCCTGATCGAATCCGCTATGTTGTTATACAAGTCATCGTTACCGACCGTGAAGCCGTCTAGGTTCAGTATTTGCAGAACTTTAGATCCCATATCGTCTGAAGACATATGCATCAGCGCCTCTCGCAGATTATCGGCGCGCCGTTGCGCAAGACCCCGCTGGGTAACCAACGGGGGAAAGCCGTATTCCGGAGATTTGGAGACCACCCGTGTGCGCCTTGATAACTGCGGATCCTTTTCAGCAAGCGTTTCCCATACATAGCTATCGACCGCTCCGCCTTGCGCTACTCCGTCGGCTACGGCATTTACCACATCACGATGCGACCATGTAAAAAAAGTCTTCGCAAAAAAATGCTTGGGTTCGATGCCTGCGCTTATCAGACTGAGTTGCGGATAGCGATAGCCGGAGTGGGAATCCGGGTCTGAGTAGGCAAATACTTTTTTCTTCAGATCCGTCAACTTGCGGGTCTTGGTGTCTGATGAGGGAACAATAAGGTATGAATGGTATAAAGGCTTCCCCTTGAATAGGGGTACATTCAGTAATTCCAGTTCATCCCGGTGCTGCAAATAGAGGTATCCGCACAACCATGCGGCATCTAAATCGCCGGCTAGCAGGAGATCGGTTACCTCCCGATAGGTCTGTCGCTGCACGAATTTCACAGGGGCTTGCAGATGATGGGTCAGATAAGTCCGCCAATCATTTACGAATGCGGTCCCGTCAGCAAAAATCACAGACGTTAAACCGATACGGTATTCTTTCGTATCACCAGCCAAACCGTTAGCAGTATTGCTAATGGACAGTACGGTAATAACACAGGCAGCCAATACCCTTTTGACATATTCAGTCGGCATCAGCAAACCCGTTGTGAGACGGAATTGTGTCTAAATAAAGGTAACCCCATACGCACTATCCACTCGGTTTCACTCATCCAAGCCGATATTCTCCGGATATCCGGATATGAATCTACAACTCAGCTTAGCACGAAGAAGGCGTATTTCCTCATAATTACCATCATTGTCTATGATTAAGCACCTTTCGGTTTGGCATTTAACCTAGAATCCTCAGTTGATCACTACGCATACGACTCATCATTTTGAAAACATGGATTTTCTCCGTATTGGGTGGGAAGACTCACTGGGTGGGTGAGCAGCGTTGCGCCGTGAATTGCGGGCTAGGGGGTGTTCTCAATCATCGTTCGCGGCGTGATTCCGGCCCTTTTCCGCGCTGGCGGCGTTGCGATTCGTTGCAATAGAATGACTATTACGCCTCATCGCGCCTTGCCGGCACGAAAAATGACTCAGAATCACGCTCACTCAGGTAATTGAGAACACCCCCTAGTTCTCCGGAGACGCTTTTTCCCAATCGACCAGAATGGCTTCCTCACCGGGAATGGCCATAAAAGGTCGGCAAATAATCCGCCCCGGAATAGCGACCAGTTCGCCATCTAAATAAATCAGCGGGAGCCGATCTCTCTCCCAAGGCGGTATACCCCACTCCTGTAAGAGCTTTTTCAGCGGGCGATGATGTGCCCGGCCGGCCGGATGACAGCGCTCGCCTCCACGACGGAAACGCACTTCCACCATACCTTCCCACCAGCGAACCGCACGAATACCCCCTTCCCCGGGCTTTGCAATCAACCGTCCCAACCCATCGGGCAGTTCAAGCAACCGCTTATCCGACCAGTGCAGTGGACCGATAGGATCGCCGGCAGGACGAGCGTAGCCCAACCGTAGCTCTTCACGATAACGACGCACTTCCCAACCACCCCAGGTAACCAACGGAACCGTATCGATACGTCCATGCACCGATTCCCGCTCAATGCGCGCTAACTTTTTTGAGTTGGGCATGGTCGCGCCACAGGCGGTGATCCAGTGTCTCAGCAGATTCCTCAAGCGAATGGAATGAAGCCGCTTTAAGGCGGGGATGGAGAGGCTGTCCGAATCACCATAACGGGCTTTGGCAAGGTCCTCTTCTGCCTCTTCCTTCGCCAAGGTCAACAACTCGCCACTGAACCGGGCGGCACGTGAAAGGGTCGTGGATGCCGCCGGCCAGCGCGATCGCAGCAACGGCATGATCTGATGGCGGATAAAGTTACGATCGAAGCGCAGATCCTGGTTAGATGGATCCTCATGCCAGGTCAGGGTATGTTGCCGGGCATAGGCATCTAGTGTCTGGCGGGATTCCTGCAACAGGGGCCTGGCGAGCCAACCCGGTGCGAAACGGGCAAGCAACGGCATTGCTGCCAGACCGGCGGGACCACTGCCACGCAGCAGTTGCAGCAGCAGTGTCTCCGCCTGATCATCCCGGTGTTGCGCAGTCAGTAGCAGATCCCCCTCTCCCATGCGCTCTGCGAAGGCCTGATATCGCGCCTCCCTGGCGACTGCCTCCAGACTTTCGCCGGCGGTTGGCGATAGGGTCAATGGCACATTGTCCAAGGGGATGCCATGGGAGTCGCAGATCCTTTCGCAGTGGCCCTGCATGGCATCGGCCTCTGCCTGCAAGCCATGATGCACATGGATCGCCCGCAACCGACAGGGCAGTTGCGGCCTGAGTTCCGCCAACAGATGGAGCAGCACACAAGAATCGAGCCCACCGCTGAAGCCAAGATGACAACAGGATGCCTGGGGCAGTTGCCGGAGGGTTTCAAGTAGCCGGGCGGCCGTGAGGGTCACAGAGGCTCCCGGCGATCAGAAACCGCTAGTGTACTGTCTCACACTAATGCGTGATATCAGAGGCACGCCAAAGGTTCCAAGACGCCCCGAAGGAAGCGCCCTTGGGGTACACAAGGCGCGGCGCGCACGTATTAGTAGGAGACGGTACAAGTGTATGTCCTACACTAGTCCCCGGAGAACTGGCCGTACTGCATGAGCCGCTGATAGCGGGTATCCAGCAGCTTATCGATCGCCATGCCGGCGATATTCTCCAACCCCTCGACCAGGGCATGCTTGAGGTTCTTGGCCATGGTCTCGATGTCACGATGGGCGCCGCCCAGGGGTTCCGGCACGATCTCATCGACCAGATCCAACTCCTTCAGCCGGTCGGAGGTGATGCCCATCGCCTCGGCCGCCAGCGGCGCCTTCTCCGCGCTCTTCCACAGGATCGAGGCGCAGCCTTCCGGGGAGATGACCGAATAGGTGCTGTACTGCAACATCACGAGACGGTCAGCGACACCGATCGCCAGTGCGCCGCCGGAACCACCTTCACCGATCACCGTACAGATGATCGGGGTGCGTAAGCCGGACATGATCTTGAGATTGCGGGCAATAGCCTCGCTCTGGCCCCGCTCCTCGGCGCCGACACCGGGATAGGCGCCCGGGGTGTCGATGAAGGTCATGATCGGCAGCTTGAATCGCTCCGCCAGCTCCATCAGGCGCAGGGCCTTGCGGTATCCCTCCGGACGGGGCATGCCCCAATTGCGATACAGCTTGTCTTTGGTATCCCGGCCCTTCTGATGGCCGATCACCATCACCGGCCGACCTTCGAGACGCGCCACGCCACCCACCATGGCGTGATCGTCGGCAAAGGTCCGGTCGCCGTGCAGTTCATGAAACTCACTGAAGATCCTGTCGATATAGTCGAGCACATAAGGCCGCTGGGGATGGCGGGAGAGCTGGGTGATATCCCAGGGTTTGAGATTGGAGAAAATCGACTCGGTCAGGGACCGGCACTTGTTTTCCAAACGCGAGATCTCATCCTGAATATTGATCTCGTTGTCGCTGCCGACCAGGCGAAGCTCTTCGATCTTCGCCTCGAGTTCGGCAATGGGTTGTTCGAATTCCAGGAAGTTCAGGTCCATGCACGGAATATACCGGATTCAAAAACGTTAGGATAGTCGATGAGCGGCTTTCCGGTGACTCACGCGACTCGATTGTGCTGCCGATTGACGATAACCGACATGGACCGAGCCAGACCCGAAGAACCGCTCCAGCCGGCGCAGCAATTCATCGGTCGGATTGACTTGCCACTCCTGTCCTAACTGAATATCACCACAGGCATCCGCTGTCTGATAGTGCAGCCGAATGCCGGTGGCGCCGCCACGGAAGGGATTGAGTATCTGCTGAAGCTTTTCACTGAATCCTGAGACATCGAGACCATTCTGTGTCAGGTTGATACTCAATAACCCTGCGTAGTGTGCGCGGGCCTGCTCGAAAGTCAGTAAGTTGTCGGCGCGGATACTCAATCCACCGCGAAACTCGTCATAGTTCAGGTTACCGGAAACCACCAGAATCTTGTCGGCGGCTATCAGTTCGCGGTGCTGCTCATAAGCCTCGCTGAACAGGGTGCACTCGATGCGTCCGCTGCGGTCGTCCAGCACCAGGGTGCCCATCCGTCCTCGCTGTGTCTGACGATGACCGGCAGTGACCACCAACCCGGTCACCACCACGGGCACCCCGCGACGCCGTTGACCCGGTACGGGTGAAGCATCGAGACTGAGATCGCCGATACGGCTGCTGCCGACGTGCCCAAGCTCTTTTGCATAACGGTCGATGGGATGACCGGTCAGGTAGAGCCCGAGGGTCTCTTTCTCGCCTTGCAGGCGCTGCTCTTCCTCCCATTCGTCCACATCGTCGGGGATCACCTGGGCGTGGCCGGCCTCGGCCGGTTGCGGGTCACCCATGCCGAACAGATCATTCTGCCCCACCTCCTGCATGGCGTGGTACTGCTCGGCGAGCTTGAGGGCCAGAGGCAGTTGCAGCATCAGGGTTGCCCGGTTGGCGCCCAGGCCGTCGAGCGCCCCGGCGCGGATCAGTGACTCCAGCACCCGCCGGTTGACCTTGCGCAGATCGATGCGACGGCAGAATTCGAAAATATCCCGGAAGGGACCACCGGTTTCACGTTCATGGATAATCGACGCGATAGCCGATTCACCCACCCCTTTGATGGCGCCAAGGCCGTAGACCACGGTCTGCTTATCGGCGGCAATGAATTTGTATTTGGAAAGATTGACCTGGGGAGCCTCCACTTTAAGCTGCATGCGGCGGCACTCTTCGATCAGCGGCACCACCTTGTCGGTGTTGTCCATGTCTGCTGAACAGACCGCTGCCATGAAGGTCGCCGGATAGTGGGCCTTGAACCAGATGGTCTGGTAGGAGACCAGGGCATAGGCGGCGGAGTGGGATTTATTGAATCCGTAACCGGCGAATTTCTCCATCAGATCAAAGATATAGGCTGCAGTCTCCTCCTCCACACCCCGCTCCACGGCGCCCTTGCGGAAGATCTCACCCTGCTTTGCCATCTCCTGCGGCTTTTTCTTGCCCATGGCGCGGCGCAGCAGATCGGCGCCGCCGAGGGAATAACCGGCCAGCACCTGGGCGATCTGCATCACCTGCTCTTGGTAAAGAATGACCCCATAGGTGGGCTTGAGGATCGGCTCCAGATCGGGATGAGGATAGGCCACCTTGGCCCGGCCGTGTTTGCGATTGATGAAGTCGTCCACCATGCCCGACTGTAGCGGACCGGGACGAAACAGCGCCACCAAGGCGGTAATGTCATCGAAACAGTCAGGTTGGAGTTTCTTGATCAACTCCTTCATGCCACGGGATTCCAGTTGGAACACCGCCGTGGTCTCGGCGCTTTTAAGCAATCGGAAGGAGGCATCATCATCCATAGGAACGGTATTGATGTCGAGCGGTTCCTGACCTAGCTCTGCACGCTCCGCGTTGACTGCCTTGAGCGCCCAGTCGATGATGGTCAGGGTGCGCAGGCCGAGAAAGTCGAACTTCACCAGTCCCACCTTCTCCACATCGTCCTTATCGAACTGGGTCACCAAACCCTCGCCGTCGGCTTCGCAGTAGAGAGGCGTGAAATCGGTCAGCAAGCCTGGGGAGATGACCACCCCGCCGGCATGTTTACCGGCATTACGGGCGCACCCTTCCAGTTTTTTTGCCGTGTCGATGAGTTCGCCTACTTCCTCGTCGGCGCCATAGGCCTGCTTCAGGTCGTCACTCTCCACCAGGGCCTTGTCAAGGGTCATGCCGATCTCGAAGGGGATCATCTTCGCCACCCGGTCGGTAAATCCATAGGGGTGACCCAGCACCCGACCCACATCACGCACCACCGCCTTGGCCGCCATCGAACCGTAGGTGATAATCTGCGATACCGAATCGCGCCCGTAGCGCTGAGCGACGTAATCGATCACCTGATCGCGCTTGTCCATACAGAAATCGACATCGAAATCGGGCATGGAAACACGTTCCGGATTGAGAAATCGCTCGAACAGCAGTTCATGTTCGATAGGATCGAGATCGGTGATCTTCAGCGCATAGGCCACCAATGAGCCGGCGCCGGATCCACGCCCGGGTCCGACCGGGATATCGTTGTCCTTGGCCCACCGGATGAAGTCGGCAACGATGAGAAAATACCCGGGGAACCCCATACTGTTGATAACATCCAGCTCCACCTGCAGGCGCTCGTCGTAGACCCTTCGCTGTTCAGCGAATTCCGTGGATTGGGTATCGAAGATACGCTGCAACCGCCACGCCAATCCTTTGCGTGATTCGGCGGCAAGAAACTCATCAATCGTCATCCCCTCGGGGATAGGGAAATCGGGGAGGAAGTTTTTTCCCAGGGTCAGTTCTATAGTGCAGCGCTTGGCGATCTCGACCGTATTCTCCAGCGCCTCGGGGATATCGGCGAACAATTCCTGCATCTCCTCCGGGGTGCGCAGATACTGTTGTTCAGTGTAGTTCCGGGGGCGCCGGGGATCATTGAGGGTGCGGCCTTCATGAATACACACCCGAACCTCGTGGGCATCGAAATCCTCCCGGTGAAGAAAGTGTGTATCGTTGGTTGCCACTACCGGCACGCCATAGTCGGCCGCCAGCGCCACGCTATCGTGCAAACAGCGCTCCTCTTCGGCACGACCGGTACGATGCAGCTCCAGGTAGTAACGGTCACCGAATAGTTCCAACCAATGGTTAAGCAGCTTCTCGGCCTCTGCCCGATTGCCCGCCAGCAGGGCTCGCCCCACATCGCCCTGGCGACCTGCGGAGAGGGCGATCAGGCCATCGGTGTTGCCGGCCAGCCATTGCCGATCCATGAGAGCCCGGCCCAGATGCTGCCCTTCTCGGTAGCTCCGCGATACCAGCCGGGTCAGATTCTTATACCCGGCCTGGTTTTGCACCAGCAGGACCAGCCGATAGGGGGTATTGGCATCCTCCGGGTTTCGAATCCAGGCATCCACCCCGGCAATCGGCTTGACCCCGGCGGCCAATGCCGCCTGATAGAAACGCACCAGGGCGAAGAGATTAGACTGGTCGGTCAGGGCCACCGCCGGCATGCCGGTCTCTACCGCCTGTTTCACCAGGGGTTTGACCCGCACCACCCCGTCGACCAGAGAGTATTCCGAATGAACGCGAAGATGAATGAAACCGGCTTCCATGGGTATCCAGTCTACCCTGTTTCAGGGTCAGATCGTGAACTTGGTGGAAACACTGGGGATCGCTGCCTGAATCCTGCCATCAGATTGCTGGAGCCTGTGAATCGTGGAAGCTATCCTAATAAACGGCATTCATCGTAGATCAACCGCCTTGTTGCATGAACCTTGTCACATGCGGCTATACACTGGTAACAATGCGTGAGTTTCTCCACCAGGGGAAGAGCAAAAAAATGGGCGGGGAAGCACCCTGGAGGCAGTTGGGTACGCGATTCCCCGCCCAGACTAGCGCTTAACACGGAAACGACCAACCGTGAGCGTAAAGAAAGATTAAAGCCTCTTCTTCGGGTGGACATTGACCTGGATCAATAAACCACAATAAAGACCAGGTTATGGCTGATTTGACGCTTGCCAAAGGGGTGTCCGGGGCCTCAATCACTCCGATTCCTGCCGTTTTCAGCTAGCCCGGATGTTTCGCCCGGGAACGTGATGATCGTGCCGAGCTTGTCGTTCAGGGGCGGATTTACGATTGAGTCAATAGCCTAAGCTATTGATGATTGAGGAAATACCGTCCCTGAGCGACGAGATCGGTGCGGGGGCGCGTTCAGCGTTGCCGGGTAACACTTTCCACTTTGCTAGTATTCCATAAATTACCTGTTAAATCAAAAGGTTAATTCATATTATCAGCGACTGAGTGAAATATCCAGGCTAGGGGGCGTTCTCAATTAAGCCAAATAACAGTGGCTACCAAACTGAGCATGGCTTGATAAGTAATGGCTAAACGCTCATATCGGGTTGC
>JAHXHR010000079.1:0-14432 GCA_025656505.1 Candidatus Thiodiazotropha sp. (ex Epidulcina cf. delphinae)
AATGACTATTGCGCCTCATCGCGCCTTGCCGGCACGAAAAATGACTCAGAATCACGCTCACTCAGGTAATTGAGAACGCCCCCTAGGTTAATTAGTGTAGTGTCCTATACTGTTTGACGTTTTCAGCGTAACGAGAAGCCGCTAGGCGCGTTGCGCCGGGAATGGCGCGCCCTTTCCAAGCAACGCAACAATGCGGATGCCGGCTTCTCGTCGCGCCAGCCCGCCAATGCCTCAAGTCAAGGCGTCCCAGCGGAAAACAGGCTGATGGACAAGAGCCGCCATTGGGCGTCCCAATGCTGTAACGGGGAGATCTTGAAGCGACTTCGCAGATACTGATGCATCAGCCCCTCCGCCAATCCGATCATCAGGTTGGCCGAAACAGCGATGTCAATCGTCTGCGCAAGCTCCTGCCGCATCTCCGCCTCTCTCAGGATCTGTTTGAACTGGGTCTCCACCCGATCGAAAAACTGCCCCACACGCACCAGGAGGCGCTCCGTCTCACCCACCAGGGCATCGCCCAGCAATACCCGGGTGATCCCCGGATTCCGCTCGGAAAAGGCCAATAACAGATAGAGCAGTTGTGCGCAGCGCTCCTCCACGCCGCTCTGCTCCTTGAGGATCTGGTTGACCCGGGCAAACACGCTCTCTTCGGCGAAATCGATCAGCCCTTCGAGCATTTTCGCCTTGCTGGCAAAGTGGCGGTAGAGCGCCGCCTCAGAGACCCCGACCGCACGCCCGAGGGATGCCGTGGTGATGCGGCTGCCCGGATTCTGTTCCAACTCCCGGGCCAACGCCTCAAGAATAAGCTGACGACGGGATCTCTTTGCGGCAACCATCAGCGCCGCCGGATCAGCGTGCCGACGCCTTCATCCGTAAAGAGTTCCAAAAGAACGGCGTGCGGCACACGACCGTCAATGATGTGCGAGGCGCCGACACCCGTTTTGACCGCCTCCAGCGCCGAAGTGATCTTGGGCAACATGCCGCTATGGATGGTGCCATCGGCAATCAACTCATCGACGCGATCGGCAGAGAGTCCGGTAAGCAGACCGCCATCCTTGTCGAGCAGGCCGCGGGTATTGGTGAGGAGCATCAGTTTCTCGGCTTGCAGCACCTCAGCCACTCTACCGGCGACCAGGTCGGCGTTGATATTGTACGAATGGCCATCCTTACCGATACCGATGGGGGCGATTACCGGAATGAAATCGCCTTGCACCAGCAGGTTCACCACACTGACGTCGATGCTCTCCACTTCGCCGACGTGACCCATATCGATGATCTCAGGCACATCCAACTCGGGACCTCTACGGCTGATCACCATCTTTCTGGCGTGAATCAGGTCTCCGTCCTTTCCGGTCAGCCCCACGGCGGAACCTCCGGCCCGATTGATCAGGCTTACGATGTCCTTGTTCACCAGTCCGCCCAGCACCATCTCTACCACATCCATGGTCTCGCTGTCGGTGACCCGCATGCCCTGGACAAATTCCGAATTCTTACCCAGTCTTTCCAGCAACCGGCCGATCTGCGGTCCCCCTCCATGCACCACCACCGGATTGACGCCTACCAGTTTCATCAGCACCACATCCATGGCAAAACTGTTTTTCAGCGCTTCATCGACCATGGCGTTGCCGCCATACTTGATGACCAGGGTCTTGCCGCTGAAGCGCTGTATATAGGGCAAGGCTGAAGTCAATACATGGGCGACGTTGTGCGCCTGTTCAGGGGATAAGCTCATCTCTGCGACACTTGACGGCTATACATAGGATTAGGATATAGAATAAATCGGTCTGCTTTGCTGGTCCGGCGATGTTCAGAACGGTAGCTGAAGCGCCGGATCAACCTTGTTCAGCATATCACGGAAAACCGACTGTACATGCTGCAATCCCTCTTCGTTATCGGCTTCGAAGCGAAACAACAGCGCAGGCGTGGTATTCGAGGCGCGCACCAATCCCCAACCCTGTTCGAACTCCGCCCGTAGACCGTCTATCTTGACCAGGCGAGCACCGGGCAAGTCAGACAGTTTATCGATGGCGCCCATCACTGTCTGCGCCTGACCCTCTTGCAGATGCAGGACGTATTCCGGCGTTGATAGGCTTTCGGGCAACTCGGCGAATGCCTCCGCGCTGGTGCGATAGTCCAATGAGAGAATCTCCAGCAGACGCGCACCCGCATAGACCCCGTCATCAAAACCGTACCATCGCTCGGAAAAGATGATATGTCCGCTGAACTCGCCCGCCAGGAGGGCATGGGTCTCTTTCATTTTTGCCTTCAGCATGGAATGCCCGCTCTTCCACATCAACGGACGGCCACCGTTGGAGAGCACGATGCCGGCCAGATGGCGACTGCATTTGACGTCGTAAATGATATCGCCGCCCGGCTCCCTGGTCAGGACATCGATCGCCAGGTACATCAACAGGCGATCCGGCCAGATCAACTTGCCCGAGGAGTCGACGACTCCCAGACGGTCGCCGTCACCATCGAATGCCAGCCCCAGCGCAGCCTGGTGATCCACCACGGCCTTTTGCAGATCCCGCATGTTTTTCGGATCACCCGGATCGGGATGGTGGTTGGGAAAGGCGCCATCCGGGGTGCAGTAGAGTTCGACCACTTCACAACCCATCTGCCGGTAGAGTTCCGGCGCCACCACCGACGCGGCGCCGTTTCCGCAATCCACCACCACCTTGAGCGGTTGACCGAGACGGATATCCGAGCTGACACGCTCGATATAGTCGTTGACGATCTCCCGTGAATCAAAAGAGCCCTCACCCTGCAGCAACTGGTCGGCATCGATACGCCGCCTCAGATCCTGTATCCCTTCCGTGGTAGGGCTATCTTGTCCGATGATCAGCTTCACTCCGTTGTACTGTAGCGGATTGTGGCTGCCGGTTATCATGACACCGCATTCGGCGCTCAGCTCATGGACGGCGAAATGGAGCAACGGGGTGGGCACCAGACCCAGATCGATCACATCCCGTCCACTCGCCTGAAGCCCCTGGATGACCGCACTCTGGAGACTCTCGCTGGAAGTACGGGCATCCCGCGCCACCACAACGGACTGATGGCCCTTTTCAAAAATCTCACTGCCGATTCCCTGCCCCAGCAGGGTCATCACCTCTTCCGTCAGTGTCTCGCCCACGATGCCGCGAATATCATAGGCGCGAAAGATGGTGGGAGAGATGTCTACGGACTCACTCGCCACAGCCGGCCCCTCGTCGACCGTGATGCCCATACCTGCGGCCTCTGTCTCCACGATATGTCTGGCCCTGCCTTTTTCCGCTCGACTGGTCCGGTACTCCCTGATCTGGTGCTCCATAACATCCAGCGTGGGTTGGAGATCGCCCAACTGTGCGGACTGGCGCTTGGGCGGACGACCGACTATCAGCGCCTCCATCAAAGAGAGGATACTGTGTTGATCGCGCTTAAGGGCCTTGGCCATTTGCCGGGCGAGTTGAAACAGCAGGAGAGCGGCCAGCAGAAACAGCAGCGCGCCGGGAGCAACCAATATCAGGCTCTCCATCAACGCCATTTGGGCGCCTGTCCCTCCCCAGTAGGCGATTTGCCAGATAGAGCCCTTGAGCGGTATCACGCCATCCGGATCGGCGCCCGTCGCAGGCTGAGGCCCCTTGCCGGCCAGCAGCAATGGCGCTTTTCCCGGAATGACCTGCTGTATCTCGACCCGTCCGGCATAGTCGTCCACGCTATCCAGCAGCTTTTGCAACGTATCGGCCGGGAATGCCGCATGCAGCACCCCGTGAACCCCCCCTGCCTCGGCGGAGGGTATGCCGGCAGCAATGGCGATATGCTGGTGGGCGGTGCCGAACTGGTGCAGTTCCGCAGGCAATACCGCTTCGCTCTTCTCGGCTTGCCGCAACAGCAACAGCGAGGCATAACCCATATGGGGGGTCTCCCGGATATCCGGCTCACTGGTGCCGATGGGCAACAACCTGATCCGCAAAACATCCGGCACCAGCCGGGTAAGCCGCGCCTGCTCCGCCGGCAGACCTTGCGGGGCTGTTTGATCGAAGCGTTTCGCCAGTCCGGCTTGACGGGCGAGACCCTGGATCAATTCCCCGCGCTGCTGCAGGATCGCGGTAACGGCCCCCGCCAGGGCTTGGGTTGTCGCCTTGGCATGCTGTTTTTGCCGGGCCTGAGTGATTGACTGGGTTTGAAAAAAGAGCGAAGACCAAGCTGCGGCAATCAGTACCAGCAGTCCCACCACCCCTAGTATCAAATACCCACGAATAGCGCGTCCACTTCCCTGCCGGTCTATTTGTTCCCCGGTGCTTTTCACAAATCCCATAGCTCTCCCTTTACATAGCCCTTACAATCAATGCCGCCCAGAGTGTCCAAAGCCCCCGTTCCCCCGGTGGCTTTGGTCAAATTCATCCACAATCCTGAAATCGGCCTGTACTACCGGAACCAGCACCAGTTGCGCAATGCGCTCACCGACTTCTACACAAAACGGCGCCTCACCCCGATTCCAACAGGAGACGAACATTTCCCCCTGATAGTCCGAATCGATCAGACCGACCAAATTGCCTAGCACGATACCATGTTTATGGCCAAGCCCGGAACGCGGCAGTATTATGGCCGCCAATCCGGGATTTTCAATATGAATGGCCATGCCGGTAGGAATCAACTCCGTCTGTCCGGGCAATAGCTCGATTGATGCCTTCAGCATAGCCCGAAGATCGAGACCTGCCGAACCTTGTGTGGCATAGGAAGGAAGGGGAAACGTCTCTCCCAGGCGTTGATCCAATATCTTAACTTCGAGTTCTTGCATGATATCGCTCTGAAATTCTCCCGGCGAGATGTTGCGCCAACAGGGACTTTGTCATCATCGGCAACGCCTCTCGCCCGCCTTGCCAGATGAGAACGAGTGCATTGCTATCGCTCTCAAATCCCCCCTCGTCCGTTCCCACCCTGTTGGCCGCGATCATATCCAGCCCCTTGGAGCGGCGTTTCGTCTCGGCATAGGTTTCAACCTGCTCCGTCTCGGCTGCAAATCCCACGGTGAACGGTGGCCTGCCCCGGGCCGCCACTTCAGCGAGTATATCCGGATTCCGCACGAGTTCCAGAGTCATTGTCTCTTTATGCTTTTTAATCTTCTCACTTGCGCAATGGCGTGGACGATAGTCTGCGACGGCGGCCACGCCGACAAAGATATCGCAACCCTCCACCCGCACCAGCACCGACGACCGCATCTGTTCAGCGGTCTCAACCCGGATGCACTCGATCCCGAAAGGCGTGGAAAGAGAGACCGGACCGCTAACCAGGATCACCGAGGCGCCCAGATCACGCAGCGATTCAGCCAGGGCGAACCCCATTTTCCCCGAACTGCGATTACCCACGAAACGCACCGGGTCGATCGGCTCCCGGGTGGATCCGGCCGTCATCAGGACATTGATCCCATCCAGTGATCCCGGGGCAAAATGGGCCTGCGCATGTTTCAGCAGCGCCTCCGGCTCAAGCATGCGGCCGGAACCCGTCTCGCCACAGGCTTGCGCCCCGTCATCCGGTCCCCAGCAGAGATAACCGCGTTTAACCAGTCTCTCCAGATTTTCCCGGGTCGCCTGATTCAACCACATCTGCTGATTCATGGCCGGCGCCAGGGCAATAGGCGCTCGGGTCGCCAGACACAGCGTAGCGAGCAGATCGTCGGCATGGCCGGACGCGGCACGGGCGATAAAATCGGCGGTAGCCGGCGCAACCAGCACCAGATCGGCCCAACGCGCCAGTGAGATGTGGTCCATCGCCGCTTCCTGCACCGAATCCAGCAACTCCGTATAAGCGGTATGCCCGGATAGGGCCTGAAAGGTCAGCGGCGTCACGAAGGCCTGGGCCGCTTGTGTCAGCACCACACGAACCTCCATCCCCGCATTTTGTAGCGCACGCAGCAGAACCGCACTTTTGTAGGCAGCTATGCCGCCAGTGACCCCCAACAGGATCTTCTTGCTTTCTATCGAGGACATCCGGTACTCCTGTGGTGTTTCGCGGCAAGGCACAGTGCGCAGTCAATGGCCTTTATAGTCCTTGTCAATACCGCAACGCCGCCGCGGGACACCAGAGGAGCGCCCGAAGGGTTGGTCCGTCCGCAACTGCCGCAGGAACCGGTAAAGGATACCCCATGCGCCTAAAAATGTTAACGAATTCGCTGACAACACACTCCCCACCGTGTCATGGACACCGAAATGCGATAAGATAACGGCTACAACCAGCTTAAGACAGGGAGGTCTTAATATGAAAATCAAGGATTGGCCCCTCGAAGAGCGCCCGCGGGAAAGACTTCTGCAGCGGGGTTCCGCTTCGCTTTCAGATGCCGAATTACTGGCTATTTTTCTCCATACCGGCGTGCCCGGCCAGACTGCCGTCGACCTTGCCCGCAGCCTGCTCGTAGAATTCGATGGTCTGCGCCAGTTGCTCGGCGCCGACCAGCAGCACTTTTGCCAAGCCAAGGGACTGGGTCCGGCAAAGTTCGCCCAATTGCAGGCGGTGCTCGAGATGTCCCGGCGTTACCTGCAGGAGCAGCTCCAGCTTACCGACAGCCTGACCAGTCCACAACAGACCCGATACTACCTGCAGGCGAAGCTGCGTCACTATCCCCATGAGGTCTTCTCCTGCCTGTTTCTCGATAATCGCCACCGGATAATCCGTTATGAAGAGCTGTTCCGCGGCACCATCGACGGCGCCAGCGTACACCCCAGGGAAGTCGTCAAGCGGGCTTTGCAACACAATGCCGCAGCCCTCATCCTCGCGCACAATCACCCCTCGGGCATGACGGAACCGAGCCAGGCCGACCGGCATATCACAGTACAACTGAAGAGCGCCCTGGCGTTGGTGGATATACGGGTTTTGGATCACATCGTGATCGGCGAAGGAGAACCCGTTTCCCTTGCTGAGCTTGGCATGATTTAACTTTATTCAACCTAAAAACCGCAGTTGGACGGGGTGAAGTGTGCGCTTGCGGGGGTGTAGGGCAAGGGTCGCTCCTGCGCATTCCTGTGCTTGCGACACTTGTGCATCCCTGCACGGCGCGCAACAACGCGGAATCGTCATGCTATTCCAAGGCGTTGCAACGCAGCCATGCGCCACCGCAAGCGTGGCTCACCCAACCGGTGAACAGGCAAATCGAGGTTAATAGTTCGCCTATCGGCTAGGTTAGTATCAGAATGGAGCGGTCAACTGCGGTTTTTAGGTTCAAGTTATGGGTTTTGAATAAAATATGCGGGCTTCGCCTGCAGCTTTGTGCGTTACACCACACCAGTGCAGGGCCTGTGAAAACGAAATGATTGCCTCCTAAGAGCCATTCTGATATAAATACGCGCCTTTGCACCCCTCAGCCCCCCAGGGATAACCATTTTCGAGGTTTTGACCATGTCAAAAGTCTGCCAGGTAACCGGCAAGCGGCCGGTGACGGGAAACAACGTTTCCCACGCTCACAACAAAACTAAACGCCGTTTTCTCCCCAACCTGCATGCGCATCGGTTCTGGGTCGAGAGCGAAAACCGCTGGGTTCGACTGCGGATTTCCACGAAAGGCATGCGAATCATCGACAAGAAAGGCATCGACTCGGTACTCACCGAAATGCGCGCCCGCGGCGAAAAAGTCTGACCAAGGAGCACTGAACCATGCGCGATAAAATCAAACTTGTCTCCAGTGCCGGCACTGGACACTTCTATACCACGACCAAGAACAAGCGTAACCAATCGGGAAAGATGGAAATCAAGAAATTCGACCCGAAAGTTCGCAAACATGTGCTGTACAAGGAATCCAAGATCAAATAAATTCGCTACCTTCCCTGGAAATGCGGGCTAGCCCGCAACCGACTGCAACAACAGGTTTTGCGCGCTATCCAGGGTACAACACCAATCCGCCTCTAACCAGGTGGTCGATGCCATCTCGGTAATCAGCGCGGGTCCCTGGACAGACTGGCCCTCAGCCAATCCGGACCTCTCATAGCGAGGAACCGGCCGCTCAATACCGGGCAATTCAAGCCACTCCACCGCTTCGCCGGGGGGCTTGGATAAGGCCCGAGGCAGTACCACGGCGGCCTCCGGACCGTGCAGTGCCACCCTCAGATTGACCAGTTCCACAGGGGCCTGCATACGATGCCCATAACGTGACTCGTGCAGGTCGTGGAAATCGGCCTCCGCCCGGACCAAGCCATGCCACGGGAGATTGAGGGTGTAGGACTGTCCGAGGTAACGCAGATCCAACGAGTAGTCAGCCTCGACTTCGTCCCGATCAAGGCCCTCCCGGACGAGATCGTCCAAACCGGTCTTGGCGAGTTCTGACAACTCCGCCGTAAGTTCGGCATCATCCAACCCGCGAAGCAATCCGAGACGGGTATGCACCAACTGGCGGCCGTGACGAGTGGCCAGCATCCCGAGGGCGGAGAGCACGCCGGCATTGACCGGCACCAGCGCCGAGTGCATCCCCAGGGCATGCGCCAGGGCACAGACGTGCAATCCACCGGCGCCACCGAAGGAGACCAGGGTAAAGCCTCGCGGATCGACCCCACGCTGCACGGAAATCACCCGCAGGGCGCACGTCATATGTTCATTGGCGATGCGGATAATCCCTGCAGCGGCCGCTACCGGCGAAAGCCTCATTCGCTCCGCCAGCCCAGCCACAGCCTTTTCCGCGGCCTGCCGGTCCAGCGCCATGCGACCTCCCAGAAAGGCATCCGGCCTCAGTCTGCCGAGGAGCAGATTGGCGTCGGTTACGGTCGGTTCCTTGCCCCCCAGGCCATAGCAGGCGGGTCCGGGCTCGGCGCCGGCCGATTCCGGTCCCACCTGTAGCATCCCACCGGCATCCAAGCGGGCGATGGAACCACCACCGGCGCCGATGGTATGCATATCCACCATCGGCACGGCCACGGGCCAGGGCCCGATATGGCCTTCCCGGGTCAACCTTGGCGTCCCGTCGATCAATGCCACGTCTGTCGATGTCCCACCCATATCCAGTGTCAAGAGCTGCCGGCGGCCCGAGTCGGCCGCCACATGACCGGCTCCCACCAAACCACCCGCCGGACCGGAAAGCAGCATGCGCACGGCCTGACGGGATGCCTGCTCCGCGGCTATTGCCTCGCCGGAGCTTTGCATGACCGAAAGACGAGCACCCGGCAATGCAATGCCCAGACGCTCGATATAACCCGCCACCAGCGGTCCCACCCAACTGTTAAGCCAAGTAGCGATACCTCGCTCATATTCACCGCTTGCCGGCAATACGGTTGATGAGCGGGAACAAAAAACACCCTCAGGCATGGCCCCTTCGATTTGTCTCTCAAACCGGTCATCGAGGTAACTGAACAGCAGATTGATCGCCACGGCCTGGGGACGCCTGTCCAAGACCTTTTTCCTGAGCTCGCTGAGATCGGTTTCGCTGAGCGGCTCAATCACACTGCCGTCCGCCCCGAGGCGTCCACCCGTCTCCAGACAGTCGTCAGCAGGGACAGGCTGCCTGACGGCACGAGGTTGCAGGTTGTAGAGTTCCCTGCGGGCCTGACGGCCGATGGTCAGGAGATCGCCCAACCCGCGGTTAGCGATATAGAGGGTCCGCACTCCCTTTCCTTCCAGTGCCGCGTTGGTGGCCACTGTAGAGCCATGCACCACACTCAACCCGGCCGATGCCAGGCCCAGATCGCGGATCCCCTGCAATATCGCTTGCTCCGGCGCCTGGGGTGTCGAGAGCACCTTATGGATCCGCACCTCTCCCGCCCGGAAGAGTACGAAATCCGTAAATGTGCCGCCGGTATCGACACCAAGCAGGCAGGCATCCAGATCAGTGCGGCCTGACTCTCGCATTTAACGGCTCTTCCCCTGATCGAACGGGCAAATCAAAATTAATTGTCCGCGAATGAACGCAAATTAACGCGAATATGAAAGTTCATCCTGCACCATGCCTTGATGGTTTTCAATCACGGTGAATTTGCGTTCATTTGCTAGAACGGAGTGAGATAAATATATAGGAAAGAGTGTGATAAATGGGAAGAATTAGGAGGAAAAGGGAAGAGATGGGAAGGAAAAGCTAAAAAACGTTTGGAAATACCAAAAAACCGATCTTACTCCTCTGCATCGAACATATCAGGCTGAAATTTCCCCATTTGCGTTGCCTTTACCCTGCGGAGGATATTATATACCTGAACGAGGGATACCCCATATTTTCTGACCAGATCAGGATGATTGCGACCATTGAAATCGGCATACATCTGAAGGTCACGCTCAGCGATCTCCATTGAAGCCCCCTTGGGGAAATAAATAAGCTGCCCCCCCCAAATATGGCGCATTTTATTGACCAGCTCGACGGCGATACTATCTGCCTGCGGCTCCTTGAGATCTGTCATCTTACGCAGAATTTCTGCCGTGTAATCACCCAAATCCGCGAGCAGCTCGGGGCCTTTACTGAGTAACTCCTTTTTCATTGCCAGCTCACATTTTCGCGCTCAGCCCATATTTTGAGCTGCTCGATGACGTTACTGCGGACCCTGGGCGGGATAAATTCAGGCTTTTGCCATCCTCTCCGATGAGAATCCAGCGCCTTTGTGTTCGCCAACAGCCAGCTGCTCAGCCCATCTCTATGGCGAACAACACCGGCATCAGCGAGCCGATTCCACAGGTGGTATATAAGACCCGCCTGACGATGTTGACGGCGTTTACGGGGTTTCCAATTCCAACCGCGACTTTTCAGATGTTTTATAATGGCCTGTCGGCCTGCACCATCCAGGTCAGCTGCACTCCGGACTTTAGCTACGTTCCACAGCATCTGCCGATAGGCGGAGTCAGTATCCGCATTACATGGGTCTAAACCAAGGTCTTTTGCTCCCATGTGGATCATAGCGAGTTCGTTATTTCTGTTTTGCGCCATCTGCTGTACCTATATGCGGTTGGTTTTTGTTCAGTGTTTTTACTCACGCTGACCGCCATGGAGAGCGAAGCGAAGGCGGTTAGTCCCCGGTAGGCGTAGGCGCGGGCGTATTGCCGGAGTGGCGCAGGGGCCGATAGGACCCAAGCCGGCGGAGGCAATATGCAAGCGCATCCGAAACGCCGTCCAGTCATTTGAGGAAGTGCTGCGAAGCCGGCACCGAGCTTGCGATGGTGTGGCGAAGCGGCACGGACGCAGGACGGCCGGGGCATAATAGGCTGTCGTGACAAGCGAGGGCGAAAGGGGGACTTGGATGTCCCGTTTCGCATCCTGAGCGTCACGACACTCTTGTCACTGTCTCCGGTGTACTTGGTCCGTAGGCCGTTCCTCATCGTTAAACCCTGGGCCACTCTTTGATCTCATAGCCATTTAAAAGGTTGCCGCCCTTGTTACGCGATGTGCCACCCCATTGTTTGAAAAACATAGCAACGTCCTGTTCACGGCACTGATGGATCACGTTCTCGACCCAGGTTTTTTCCATTTTACGAAATCCACCGCCCGATTCACCGCCAACAATAACCCAATGGATACCTGTTAAATCAATCTCGCACAGGTCTTCAAGCAGCGGTTCAATTGATAGAAATCGAACCTTTGCCGGGATCTCGCGCAGAACATCCAGGCGCCGCAAACCGTGCTTTCTATTTTCAATAGTTACACCCAGCCACACATTGTCATAACCAGATCCCCAATTATGGGGTAGTAGTTTGGAAATATTCGGTGCTCGCTTTGTCAACATCTGCCAGCGCAGCATCGGCGTATCGCGTATCAATTGCCATAGCCGACCCCGCTCGTCTGCTGGGGCGTTCTTGTCTGCCCAGTCGCACATGGACCCGCAGAACACCTTGCGCGGCTCGCAGGCTTTCTCTGCCTGCCTCTGCCAGCGGAGCGGTTTATGCCAGTAGCTGTCGGATAGGATGCGAGGACTCGATCCTTTACCCCAGTGATCTCCGCCTACCCGTTTATCAAATGCCTCTGCATAGCAGTGGTCACACCCTGGGCCTACTTTTGTGCAACCCCACCAGGGGTTAAAGGTTGCATCAGTCCAAGCGATTTCTGTTGTCCCTGCCATCTCACTGCCTGTTCCGCTGGTGTTGGTCGATGATGTCATCCAGCGCTCGCTGCACGGCGTTGTCGTAGACCTCCAGGATCTCTCGCTCCATCTCCGAGAGGCCCTGCTCCCACTCCAATATCAGCGGGGCGTTACAAAACTCATTTTCTGCGATCTCTAAGGCTTCGCGCTTGCTGATTACCGTCAGTAAGTAGTAGACATCGTTCACAGCGACACCTCATATTCACTGAGATCGGACAGCCAGGCGTCGATCAGTTTGTTGATCTCGCTATCTGTCGGCTTGATCACGACCTGATCGCTGCCAGGTATTACCGTGACACCGATTTTTTTCAGTATGTCGGCGCTGAGGGTGCCTACGGCTTTCGAGACCACTTTTTCCTCGATTTTTATCAACGCCGATTCTTGGTCCGGGAGGTATCGCCGAATGGCTGTTATGGTCTGCTTTAGATTGAATTTCACTGACCCATTTGATTTACGTAATCCGACCTGCAGGCCCTCGTATACGCGGGTACGTGGTTTCTGGAAATCGTCGTGGCTGGCATCGATCTCCGTGTGCAATTCGTTGTGGGTTCTAGCCACCGTAGCAGCCGCTGCGCGTAACCCTTTGAGATGTTTTCGGATCATCCGACGCTTTTCGTCTTCCAGAGTTACGAGGCGCTCGTTCAGTATCTCGCGTGCTTTTGCGTGGTTTTTTGCCTTCTCTTCGATGTTTTTCAAATTACTCATTGGACGTATCCTGTAATTGATCATTCGTCATGATCCGATCCTCGCGTTTCTGCGGTCTTAGTGATGAGATCATCACGGCCATACTGCCTCAGCGTGCGTTTCCATGCCTCATTGGGATCCTCGCCATCGGGTTGATTTTGTACGCCTGTCCTGGGGCGTTGCCGGCGCGCCTGTTCGGTTTCGCGCTCGTGTTTTGCGGCACATTTGTCAGCTAGGCCTGCGGCGATCTCGAACAGTAGGCCGTGCGTTTTCATGGGTAGGCGCAGCGTCTCTCGTTTTGCCAGCAGCGTATCCAGTGCGGCCTGCCATACCTCGATTGTGACGACAAAGGTGCGGCCGTTGCGCATTAATTTACCTGTCTCGATCGGCTCTAAGAGGTCGCTGAGGAGTTTCTCGACGCGATCCCATGTGAGTGACCGTTTTGCAGGCCGAAACAGGCCGAGATAGGTCAGCAGTGGTTTATTGATCGGGTGTGGCAGCGCGAGTGCGGCCTGGAGGGCCTTTCGGCCGGCCGCATCATTGAGATACATCTCCAGGCTGCCTGTAACGCCACAGACCGGACAGACTAATCGCACGAGACCACCCGTCTGGGACTATGTTTCCGGGGATAGGTGTGATGCTTTAACGGTTCGAGGAGTGTTCCGTTGACGTGCCGAATCGGCTCATCGCCGGTCGGCTTAATTGCTAATAACTCGCGCTCAAGCGCTCCCTGAAACCAGTCATCGAACTCTTTATTAACAAGCCGGTCCTGCACGATGCGTTGTGCGGGCAGCAGGGGATAAAAATCGTCCGTGAGGGGCAACGGTTTGAAAAATGCGGCTGCCTCCAAAATGGCCCTGGGGGCCTGCAGAAATGTCTCGAACAGGATGCCGCGCTCTTTTAATATCGACCGGTTTGCGATATACGCATCACCCCAGTACGACAGATACTCATCTTGATAGACCTTCATGTGTCAGACCCCCCGGATGAGTTCTGCGTTGATTTTCATTAAACCGATTTCGGTTGCGACATTCATCGATTTTCGGACGGTGTTATTGACCACCAATGGATACATCATCGAGATCATCTGCGTACCGCCACCCCGCTGGCGCTGCACCAGACGGTTGCGGATGGCGTCGTACGCATCGGATTCGAAAATTTCGTTGAGGGTTTTACCCACACGCTGGAATTTCATTTCCAGGTAGGATTCAAGATTGCCGTTGAGGGGGCGGAGTTCGGCGATTTCGCACCGTCGGATTACTTCTCTGGCCTCCCAGTTCGTACGCTCATCGAGACGATACTTCAGCTCGGTCTGACCGATCAGTATGATGCCCAGCAGCCGTTTAAAGCCGTCCTCGAGTTCCCAGAATCGTTTTAGGTATTTCAGTGTTTGAACGGACAGATCGTGCGCCTCTTCGATGATCAGCACATGGTTGTTACCGGCGCGTGAGCTACCCGTCAGTGCGATCTCGATCTGCCGCGCCTTGCCTTCCAGTGTGCGTCTGGGGATCTCCTGTGAGGCATCCTGGATGATGGCGTCACAGATGGCCCCGGCACTGAGACGGCCCTTGTCGATGATGCGTGGCTGAATAATGGTGATGGGCGCGTTTTCCCGCTGAATCCGATCGATCAAATCCTTTCTCAGTACCGTCTTGCCTGCGCCGGATTCGCCGATGACGGCGAGGAATCCACCGTGCTTGGCGGCCATGTACATGGACTCGCGGATATAGCGTTGCTC
>JAHXHR010000079.1:14532-16919 GCA_025656505.1 Candidatus Thiodiazotropha sp. (ex Epidulcina cf. delphinae)
TTTTTCATTTGACCAATGCCAGCCCCGGCCGCGGCGACTGCGGATGCGGATCGCGCAGTTGCTCGGCCAGGACCGGCAGCTCCTCTTCGGGCACGCCGTCGGGGTGAGATGCGCGGATCCATGCGTTCTCTTCCGCCGACAGTGAGCGGCCCAGCTTGCCAACCAACGCCTTGCAGGCGTCGATATGTGAAAGGGGTTTAATTTCGATCCGGGTGCGATCCGGCACATGCAGCTCTGTGCCGGGGCGCTGGATGTAGTCCGGGATGTAGAGATTGCCCAAATGGCTGTGGGCATCGAGGCCGCCGAATGGGGTTTCGTTTTTCTTTTTGGCTTTTTCGATTTCGTCGTGCGATTTTTCGGGGAACGCCGCTTCATCCGCCAGCTTGCCCGCCTTGTCGATCACCGTGTCGGGGTGGCGATTAAAATCCTCACCCCAGACGGGCGCGTCGACGCGCATGCCGACATCGTCGAATTCCGTCGGCGATACGATGTGCTCGGCGATGTCGCCCTTGTAGTCCTCGACGCCGACAATCACCTGGTGATCCTGGCCCATTACCAGCGGTGAGACGGTGACGGTTTGCCTGGGGTACACGCCCTCGATATCACGCAGGCAATACATCAACGAGCATTTGGCAACCGGGTGCCTAAACGAGATCATCATGTCGCCGCGTATTTTGCGGGGTTTCGGTTCGGCGCTGAGCAGATAGCGGCAGACAGCTATATCAGGGAGTATGCGCAATTGCTCCTGACGGATGCGTTGCCAGATCTCAAACCGGGCCAGTGGCTGGCGCATGGTCGGGCGTTTCAGCCGGGCGTCGTATTCGGGTAACCGATTGGCGTTGTAGGCGATCTGCCAGGCCTCGACTGCGCCATTGAGTTCGTCAACCGCGTGGACCGGCTCGTAGCGCAGGCGCGCCTCGAAGAGTTTTTCAACCAGATTGTTCGCGCCCTCAACGCCGCCCTTGGCGCGGGGGTTGCCCGCTTTGTGCGCGTAGGTCTCGACCTGCAGGGCCTTCATGGCGCGCGCCACGGCGCTGGCGGTATTGGCGCTGCCCTTGTCCCAGACCAACAATCGCGGAACACCGTGGAACGGGTTGTTGTCGTGTTTTTGCCAGCACCATAGCAAGAAATCGTAGAGATTTTCCGGCGTCTCGCCAGCGGCCTGATAGTAACGGACAGCGATGGTGTTTGAGTAGTGATCGGTCAGGACATAACGCCAGCATTTCAGCGAGCCGATTTTGTTGACCCACTCCGGTTTATTTTTATAAATCTCATCATCGTGCAATACACATTGTTTGCCGTTAGGCGAGTAATAGAGGAGGCAGAGCGAGGGGTCGACCATGTGGACATGGTTCGGATGGAGACTGCGCATATTGATATGTGGCGTGGGCTGTTTTTGTGACGCCAGATCGAGGTTGTTTTGTCTTAATAATTTTCGGATCCGGCCGTTGCCGACCGAGAACTCGTGACCATTGGCGGCGAGCAGCGAGCGGGCGTTGGGCACCTCCATGGTCGCCTTGCCGTTTTTGCGCACGCCGAGTTTCAGTGTGGCGGCGAGTGCGGTCAGGGCCTCGCTGTCCTGGCTGGTGGCGCCGGCGTCGGCGCGGCGTTTCCGACCGGACCGCCAGCCGATTTTTTGCAGCGCACGATAGACGGTCTGGGTACTCCAATCATATTGCTCGGCAAATGTCGTGATCATCATGGTTTTTTTTCCTCGTCCGGCGGCGTCCAGTTGTTTAGCCAAGTTGCGCACTGCATCTTGCGTCACCAGCGTCGGCCCGGTTTCGACTGCCATGCCTCGGTCCCCTATTATTTTTATTGATTGTCACCGACGTTGGCGGCGCGCTCCTGATACGCCAGGGCGTAGGCCTCCAGCGCGGCGATATAGTTGTCGTGCAATTCGCCGATGCGGGTGCGCGCCTGTTCGAGCGCCTGGCCGTAGGTGACGGCCATGAACTCGGTGGCGCGCTCGGTGTCTTCGACGGCGAGCCCCTCGTAATCGCCATTGATGATCTGATCCTGGAGGGCGTCGAGTTGGTCGCAAGCCAACAGTATTTTCCCGGCGGCCGTTGTGGTCTCGACATTGACGCGCTCGGCCAGCTCGGGCCACTGCGGGATGACGGGGCCGGTGTCCAACTGTTTGGCCAGCGCATCGATTTTTGTGTTCTTATCGGCCAGCAGCCGCTCGTGGGTTTCGGCCGATTTAACCTGTGTGTCACGCTCCTTGCGCAGGGTGTCGCGCAGCTCGCGGGTGCTCATGCGCTCGATCTCGTCGAGGTTCACGCCGGCGAGGGTGCCGCCGTCGGCCAGCGCCTCCAGCGCCTCATCGTCCTCGACCATCAGTTCGAGCAGTTTGGTTTTGCCCAGGTCGGCGAGCTTGACCTTCG
>JAHXHR010000079.1:17019-18324 GCA_025656505.1 Candidatus Thiodiazotropha sp. (ex Epidulcina cf. delphinae)
CGCTCCATGCCGAGCTGATGGGATCGAAATAGCTGGATGGGTTTCGGGCCGAGCCGCCAGCGGTCCGCCATGCCGGGGATGCGTTCGACAATGCCGCCCTCTTCCAGCTCTTTCAGATCGGTGGTGACGGTCGCCGGGCTGACCTGTAGCGAGGTGGCGAGATCGCCGTTGCGCACGCCCTCGAATTCATGGCCGGTGAGGATTTCGGCGATTCGCCAACTGCGGAGCATGCGGTTGAGTTTCATCTGTTTTAGTCTCCGAACAGCGACAGCTCGGGCTGGTGCTGTTTTTCGATGTTGATTTTGTGGTAGGCCAGGTCTTCCATGGCGGCGCGGATCGCCGAGAGGGCCAAATCGGCCAGATCGTCGGATGGCTCATCGTGATAGCGGAGGAGATGGCCGACAGTGTCGTTGAGGTGTTGCTGGAGCGCGTACATATCCTCGCTGCCGGCGCGGCTGCCGGCGGGGATATCGATCACTAGTTTATGCGTCGCGGCCGCAAGGTAATCGGTAAAAAAAGTGCAACCGCAGGCCTGTTGGAACGGCAGGATTTTGTCAGCGGGGATGCGCCCGGACTTCATCCACTTGTAGATGGGCCAGTGGCCGTCCATGCCGGTCAGTTCGGCCACCCGCTCGACGGAGCGGTTATGCACCTCGTTGGCGTAACGGATGCTCGCCTCCACGGCCGTGCGGCGGCTGGTTGCGCGGAATCGTTTCCAAAACGGTTTACCCATTGGAACCCCCCGAAATCGTGTAGCTACAAACAAAAAAGGTGTTTGGATATTCCAAACAGCGTTTGGGATTGTTAGGCTGTGAATCAGGTACACAGGGGAGCGCAAACAGGGATAACCCGGTCATGGACACGTTAGCTCTCCGGGCGCTCATTTTTATTGATACAGCGGGAGAAACCGCAGCATGAACAAAGAGTTGGCGGACGTGGTTGATCGTTTCGAGGCGCTACACGATCACACGATGCAGGTGATGCAGAGTCAGCATCATTTGAATGGGGTGCTGATCGCGGCGCTGATGAAGCGCGGCGCGGTCGATCTAGCAACGTTTCTAGGATGTCTCTATTCAGCGTTACGAGACCTGGATAGGCAGGGTGCGTCAGCGACGGAGCGCCTGTTCGTGGATTTTTGGTTCGATACCCTGAATGAGGAGCCTGACCCGCCGGACCCAGGCCGTCCGGGTTGGTTTCGCGGTGTGATTTTAGGAGGTAAAGCAGCTGGGAGTTCTTGATGGCGAACATCCGTTGTTTCAAGCGGTCGTGGATCGGATCCATGCTGTACACCTACGCTGCGTTGAG
>JAHXHR010000080.1 GCA_025656505.1 Candidatus Thiodiazotropha sp. (ex Epidulcina cf. delphinae)
GGCTATGCCGTTTAATCGTGGCGGAATCAGGCTCAGCGCCTCGTGAGATTCACGGAGTGCCGTTGCTCTTTCGGAGATAATCGTCCAGGTGATATCTGTAGCGCCAAGTCTACACAATAACCGAAAGCAGGTATCATGTCGGTGCAGTGCGAAGTGACGGTAAAACAAAGCGGGGGTGCGAAAATCGGGTTTTTCGAGCGCTATCTCACGCTGTGGGTGTTTCTCTGCATCATTGCAGGTATTGTCCTGGGCCACTGGTTTTTATCGTCTTTTCAGGCATTGGGCCGCATGGAAATTGCGCAGGTCAACCTGCCCGTCGCCATTCTCATCTGGCTAATGATCGTTCCGATGTTGCTGAAGATCGACTTCGGCGCTTTGCATCATGTCAAAGAGCATTGGAAGGGTGTGGGTGTCACGCTATTCGTCAATTGGGCAGTCAAGCCCTTTTCAATGGCGCTGCTGGGGTGGATATTTATTCGAGGATTGTTTGCTGACTGGCTGCCCGCTGATCAGGTGGATAGCTATATCGCCGGACTGATTCTGCTGGCAGCCGCACCCTGTACGGCGATGGTTTTTGTCTGGAGTAATCTCTCGGATGGCGAGCCGCATTTCACACTGACCCAGGTCGCGCTTAATGACACGATCATGATCTTTGCTTTTGCACCGATTGTGGGGTTGCTGCTGGGATTGTCTGCCATCATTGTACCTTGGGACACCCTGTTTCTTTCCGTTGTGCTGTACATTGTGATTCCGGTGGCAGTGGCACAATTTTGGCGGCGTTGGCTGTTGAAGACAGGTGGCGCTGCGGCAATGAAACGCACCCAGGATCGGCTGAGCCCCGTCTCACTGATCGCATTGCTGGCGACGCTGGTTCTACTTTTTGGATTTCAGGGTGAACAGATTCTGTCTCAGCCGTTAATTATCGCTCTACTCACCGTGCCCATACTGATCCAGGTCTATTTCAATTCAGGACTGGCCTATCTGCTGAACCGAAAATTCGGCGTCGCCCATTGTGTGGCAGGGCCTTCCGCACTCATCGGCGCCAGTAACTTCTTCGAGCTGGCTGTCGCCACGGCTATTGCCCTGTTTGGCTTTGAATCCGGTGCTGCCCTGGCAACTGTGGTGGGTGTGCTGATCGAAGTGCCGGTTATGCTCTCTGTGGTAAAGATCGTCAATAACACCAAAGGCTGGTATGAAACCGCCGCCGGCGTTAGTCAGGGAAAGCGAAGCGAAGGCTGGTAGTCCCCGATAGGGGCAGGCGCGGCTGTATGGCAGGGATGGCGAACAATGCAGCAGCCAACCGGCGCTACTTACAGGAGCGCGAGCATCCTTGGTTTCAACCTAAAAACCGCAGTTGACCGCGCCATCGCTGTCAGGGACAATCAGGATCAACCGGGCGCATTGGAACCCGCCCTACAAGGCGCGCAGATGCGGGAAGGTGAGCGGAATCGGTATCAGTGCGGCACATGTCGGATCATATGATCCCTGTATGGCCTGCATGGCGCATTGAGATTTGGAAATAGTCAGATGAACACAGGAGGTGGATAATGGGACAACTGATTGCCTGGCATTATCGGACTACATTACTTGCGAAACTTGCCGATCATACCTATGTTACCTGCGGTAATCTTAGCAAGGCATGGGGCTGTTGGGGCGGTAAAACCGGAGGCGCCGTTCTGCGACAGGGTGCGGGGAGCACGGCGCAAGCCGACGCCATCGCCAACCCGGATGAAAGAGCGGGCATTAGCTGTTATCTTATCAACGGTGTCTGCCACCAGGCGGCCAACCGGGTGCTCTTTCCGGCTGGTATTACAGTACGGGGAGCGAGAGGGTATCCGGTTTCAGAGGCGCTTTTCGGCGCTTATGGTCGACCGCGTGCGCTGTTTGGATTGTGCAAGGCGCCGTTTCACAAACACGCGGGCGTATCGGGTGATATAGCTGAATGCGCGGTCACAAAGCGTGCTTTCAGCAGCCTGGAAAAGAGGATTCTCGAAGTTGCCGGGGATGACCGGGATGAAAACAACCGGCAATATCTCAGCACTGTTGCCGAGATCTACGATAAGCTGACCAAAGACGCAGAAACGCTTAGCGCTGAAGACACCAGAGGATTTCATCTGGCGTTATTCAAATTAATGGTCGAATTCAAGCTGGGTGAGTCAGATGCCTGGAACGCTCTTGCGGAGATTCGCATGTCGACCGAAGACAGGCGTCTTGAAGTTGAAAATCTTTTTGAAATCAAAGAGTTGCCTGTAGGTGAGTTCGTCCGTCAAAGCAATGACCTTGATGAAAGATTTCAAGAAGATATCGCCAACACTTTGAGTGAGCAGGACTATCAGGCGCTTTTCGAGTTGGAACGAGGAGATATTGTGGTCCTGGGTGACCCTGAAATAGCCGATAAATATTACACAGATATGCCGCCGCCATCCGAGGGGCAATGATTTCCATCTATACTTGGCGCTTATGTCGGATGATCTTGGATATGGGAAGCGGTTTAGCGGTGAAGAGTATGACCGACGCGTCATAGAGCTTCACCGCCGCGCTTCCCCCATGCCCGGTAAAGAGGAGGATCTGGCGATCAGGAGGCAAGAACTCAATCTCTCAATTGACTATCGTTTGGGCGTTGATTTTCCACGGCAAAAGCGTGAAGCCTTGTGGGAAATCATGCAGAAAGTTGAAAAAAGGCGTCTATGGCTCGGCCTCAAATATGGTCTGCGTATGCTTTTTTTCAGAAATAGCATCCCCAAGCACCTTCCCGAAAAGGCTGATGTATTGGCCGGTTTTTTAATCGATGCATTCTCCGGTATTCTGAATGAAAGAGAGCGATACAGCTTTTTTGAGTTAGAGCCCGGTGAGAAGGCGGCTCTTCCACTGGATAACGGAAATATCAGTAAAAAATAGGCCGGTATTCATCTTGACAGAGGGGGCCACCTCATTTACCCGAAAAGCGGGTAGTATGCGAGAGTTTCTTTTCGTCTGTATGATCTCAGTGAGGGTTCAGTTTCAGCTCGCTCTCATCTATTGTAAAAGTGCCGCTATAAGAAAAAGTCCTGCCGAATAGGGGGTGCGTTATATTGAAATCCATAAAGAACGCCGTCTCAGACAGTGCTTTTTCAATGATTACGGCATCACCGAGTATCATCCAATTCGGGATGTGTAGGGTAATATGCCCGATTTTCCAGACATAGCCGATACTCTTGAATACCAGTGAGGCATCATGTTCGGAAAGAAGCATTCTAATCCCCATGCCGTATTTCACATATTCGATGATTTCGTTGTCGTTGATGTGTTCCATACGTGAACGAAAGATAACCGGCGCTTTACCCGGAAAGCGAAGTGTTCGATACCAGAACATAGCCTTGTTATTCTCATCCGTCGTCCAGTTTCTGACTTTTGTTGGAATGTTTTTACCTTTGTAGGGGACCAAGGCTCCGAACAGGCGACCCGGCAGGAGAAACAGCTTGGCTATCTTAGCGTGGTAAACCTCGCTCATGACACCATTGATTGTCATGCTGGTTTTACTCCCCGGCGTTATGTCGTAATGTCGCTTGACGATCGTTTCCAATTTGTCCCAGCGATCACCCAGCGCCTTGCGGATAATGGGTAGCGATGTTGATTGTGACATGATTGCTTCCTCTAAATGTTAATAACCGGTTTGAAGACCATAATGAAGTAAACAAAAATCATGGCGGCGAATGCCGGAATACCAAGCCAAAACCAGATTCGCGCATAACTACGGTATCTCGGATCGATAGAAATCTCGCCCGCGTTTGCCGAAGTCGATAGATCACGCATTCGGATCTGCAACCAGACAACGGGTAGCCAGCATATTCCGGCAATAATATAGAGGACGATTGTCAAAATAACCCACCCCCGGGTCAGCGGGATTCCCAACAGATGTAGAAGCCACAGCCCGGTTATCGGTTGAATAACAATCGTGGGGGTGGTGAAAACCCAGTCGGCGATAACGACGATTCTATTGGTTTGCGCCATAGCGGCCGGGTTACCGCCCCTGTCGGTAAGCCATTTGTAGAATGCACTCCCCAAGCCTGTGCCGAAGAGAAAGGTTGCGCTCAAAACATGGATCCATTTAATCAATAGATATTCGTTCATGGCCTCTTCTCCAATACCATCATAATAAGAATCGCTATCATCAACGGCGCATTTTTCGTCACCGGACCAAATGGATGAAGCCATTGTTCGGGTTGGGAAAAGCTGATGATCAGGGTGTACAGGAGGATGAGTGATATTTGCGCCCATCCGTTCAGGGTGATTCGATATCGCATCAGGATGGCGACACCCAGTAATATATCGGTTGCCGCTGCGCCGTAAAGCATGAGAGGGGCGAATATGCCACTGACACCGGCCTTGGCCAGCATGGCGTAACTTGTTTCAGTCGGCACCACAAAGGCGGAGATGAAGCCGGTAAACAACCAGACGAAGGCAATGCTCAGGCGTAAAGCGGGACGTAAAAAATAGAGTCCGGCATGCCATCTGTCGCTATCCTGCGAGGGTGTGTCAATCAGTCGTTGATCGATGGATTTCGGCAATTCCCCTGTTTGATCCACAAAGTGACCGACATCGCCGGTATTGCCTTTGCGCAGCATTGCCACGGCTTCCGCGGTCATTGGCGTATTGCCGAGAAATCCCCCCCAACGTGCAAGCGGCAATGCGACAGGATAGGGGATGGAGAAAAATCCGGGTGAGCCCAAGCCTAGCCAGGCTCTTAGCTTCGAGTAAAGCGCCTTCATGGTGATCGGGGCCGGGCCGACGGCTTCACACCGCTTTCTCAGTGCGGCTCCCGACTCGACAACGCCGGCGATCAATCTTGTCAGATCGCTGATATGGATCGGTTGTATCGGTTGATCGCCCCTGTCCACCAGCGGAATCCATGGCAAGCCGGCTATCGCCTTGAAAAAAGCCATGCTTTTCGCCCCTTCGCCATAAACGACGGAGGGCATGAGTATCAGCCAGTTCAGCTCCAGTGTTGATAGGTAATCGTCAGCCGCCTTTTTACTCAGATGGTATTGACTGAATGCCGTATCGTCCGCGCCCAGAGCGGAGATCTGGATGACCTTTTTTACACCGGCTTTTTCGCAGGCGCGAAACAGGGCAATAGGCGCCTCTGTATGTAAAGAGGCAAAGGTTTGATCGCCCTGCTCACGAATAATGCCTACTGCGTTGATGACGATATCCATATCCTCTACGCGAGGGAGCCATTGAGCCACCGTGCGATCAGTAGCGTAGTCGGCCTGAATATAATCGGCGTTGGGCCGGCGTTGCATTGCAGACTCGGGATTGCGGGCACATCCGACAGCCTGATGCCCGTCGATCAACAGTGTCCGCATGATATGGCTGCCGATGAAACCGGTCGCACCCGTTATTAGGATACGCATCTCATCTTGCCTCATTAACGGGCGATAAGGGGGTGTTCTTCTCAGCGTCGCCGATGCAGCGCCGAAGACAGATGCTGAAGCAGGGCATCACTTCAGGGGTAAACAGGATGATGAATGGGTCCATGTGAGACCCTCCTTGTATTAATATTTCAGAAATTTCAGAAATAACTGAAATAAATGTTTAAAAAACTCAGGGTTTTCCGAGAAAACTCTGCACTTTAGCGCCGAGCTTGATTAACTTCAGTAGCGTGGTTTTCGGCAGACCTTTTATCTGACCATGCCATGTATCCAGGGTCTCCATGAATTCCAATACCTCCTTGATGCGTTGCTTAACCCCGGCAGGGGTCTGTTTATCCTCTTCCCCGTCAAGAACGCACTCACGCAACAGCGACAGGGTGGGATCCAACTCCCGTTGTTTACGCCCTTCCATGATGACGTAGAACAGCTCCCAGGGATCCTTCATGGTTTCAAAGTGGTCACGCCGATCCCTAAGCAAATGGACGACTTTGACGAGTTGCCATGATTGCAACTCCTTGATGCTGGTGCTGACATTGGATCGCGCCACCCCCAGCGTCTCGGTGATCTCTTCTGCGTTCAATGGCGTGGATGAAAGATAGAGCAGGGCGTGGATCTGAGCCACGGTGCGGTTAACGCCCCATCGAGTGCCCATTTCACCCCAATGAAGGACATATTTTTCCATAACGGGTGTGAGCTGCATGTGCGGGTCTTCAGTAATTTCTGTTGTTACAGAAATTAGTAAAATAATTTGCCGTTGTCAAGTGATTGTTTAGGCGATTCTGTTCCGGGGTTGTATATTCATCTAGCGAAACCGTTTGAGTTGGCGATAGAGGGAGGCATAGATGGCCTTTCCGAGAAGAGACAGTACACTAGACTATGAATATACACGGTTATCTGCGTCACATTGAGGCGCTCAACCGCTGGGATCCGGAGAATTTCAAAACGCTCTTGTTCTCCGGTCGACGAATAGGACGACTCAAGCCTCCCATGTGGGCGGCCCTGGCCGATTGGCCGGAGGTTTTTCGCATCGGCGCCGATGATATTCGCTTGAGAGAGCGTTTCGACACCTTCGAGGCGCGTACTCGAATATTGGCAGAGGTAACGGCTGCTCTGGTGGATCAGGAAGTCATTTCGCATACCCATGGTGAGCAATACCCGGTTACCCACAGTGGCAGGGAGACCGCCATTGCCACCATCGACCGCGCCGCAGCACCCTATTTCGGTTTGCGCGCATATGGTCAGCATTTGAATGGTTTCGTGCGTAGCGGGGAGGGTTTGAAGCTATGGATAGCGCGGCGCGCCGCCGATCGGCGTACTTTTCCCAATCGTTTGGACAATATGGTGGCAGGCGGACTACCCTACAACCTCTCTCTTGCGGAGAATTTGCAAAAGGAGTGCATGGAGGAAGCGAGCGTTCCGGTTTCGATAGCGAACCGCGCGCTTCCCGTAGGCGTTCTGACCTACTGTAAGGAGACCCCGGTGGGCCTGAAGCCCGATACCATCTACTGTTATGACCTGGAACTCCATGGCGACTTTCAACCCATAAATTCCGATGGCGAAGTGGCGGATTTCATGCTGTTGCCGGTGATGGAGGTTGCCAGGCTGGTCTCAGAGACGGATGAGTTCAAACTGAATTGCAATCTGGTGGTGATTGACTTTTTGGTGCGTCATGGGATCATAAATCCTGAAACACCCCATTATTCGGACCTCGTACAGGGCCTGCATGAAAATATATGAACTATCATGATGGATTCTTGTGGTTCAGTACGCCTTTTTAGAGTAAGCGGAACCTGGTGACTGGAAATTCAGTCCAAAGCGATAATTAATAATGATGACAGTGGTTGGTTTTTTTCCGTTCTCAAATAGCCAGGTAGTTCTATGAAAAATTCCAAGGTTATTCTGCTTAGCTGGTTGGTTCTATTTTTCGGCAGTGCGCCTCTCTGGGCCAATCGTCAGCTTGTGCCGATCAACGAGTTACAACCGACGCCTGAGCAGCAGCAAACTACCAATGTGATCGTCAAAGTCATTGAAAAGTACCACTATAAAGAGGTTGCGTTGGATGATGCGATGTCGGAGATGATTCTCCGGCGCTACTTTGATGCACTCGATCCCAATCGCGCGTTTTTTCACGCCAGGGATATCACCCTGTTCTCCCGTTATGAGGATAAACTGGATGACTATCTGAAAAACGCCAAGATCGAACCGGCCTTTGAGATCTTTCGTCTCTATCGCAAACGGGTAGCCGAAGCCGTTACCCATGCAAAGAAGCTGGTGGATGGCGCGTTCGACTTCACCGTTGACGAGAGCTATGTTTTCGAACGGGATGAGGAGCCCTGGCCTCAGACCCGGACCGAGCTGAACGATATCTGGCGCAAGCGGGTGAAGAATGATTTTCTCAACCTGCGGTTGATGGATAAAGGGGATAAAGAGATTCGAAAAACCCTGCATGAACGCTATCAACGCCTGCTGAGCCGGGTGGAGCAGTTCGATGCCAATGATATCTTTCAGGCATTCATCAATGCCTATACCCTGAGCCTGGAGCCCCATACCAGTTATATGTCACCAAGCACATCGGAGAATTTCGATATCAGTATGCGGCTCTCCCTGGAGGGTATAGGCGCGGTCCTTAAAGATGAAGACGGTTACACCGTGGTGCAAAAGACAGTGATCGGCGGGCCTGCGGAACAGAGCGATCTGCTGCATGCCGGCGATCATATCGTGGGTGTCGGGCAGGGTCTGGAGGGGCGGATCACGGATATCGTCGGCTGGCGTCTGCAGGATGTGGTTGAACAGATCCGCGGTCCCAAAGGATCTGTCGTGCGCCTGGATATTTTGCCCAAGGGTGATGAAAGCGGGGTTAATCGACAGACCATCACCCTGGTGCGCAACAAGATCAAGCTGGAAGAACAAGCGGCCAAGAGCTACATCATCGATAAATTGGACGGTATTGAGAACTATCGTATCGGTGTTGTCGAGGTACCCACCTTTTACCGGGATTTTTCGGCCGAAGCGCGTGGCGATGAGGATTTTCGTAGCACCACCCGCGATGTGCGCGACCTGCTGATGGATCTGAAGAAGCAGGGCGTCAACGGCATCGTCATCGACCTCAGGGAAAACGGGGGCGGCTCCCTTTCGGAGGCCACCGAGCTGACCGGGTTGTTTATCGATTCCGGACCCGTGGTGCAGATCAAAGATGCCTTCGGCAAGATAGAGGTGGAGCAGGATCCTGATCAGGCAATCGCCTACGAAGGACCGCTGGCGGTGCTGGTCGACCGTAACAGCGCCTCTGCTTCCGAGATCTTCGCCGGGGCTATCCAGGACTATAAACGCGGCATCGTCATCGGTGAACCCACATTCGGTAAGGGAACGGTACAGACCTTGGTGGATCTGGGACGCTTCGTACCGGGCCGCAAAAAGGATCTTGGGCGCCTGCGACTGACCATGGCGCAATTCTTCCGCATCAATGGCGGTAGCACCCAGCATCGGGGCGTGGTGCCCGATATCCAGTTTCCCACGGCAAAGTACTCCGATAAGTACGGTGAGCGGTCGCTGGAGAATGCCCTGCCATGGGCGAAAATCAGACCTGCCAATTTTTTACCCAAGGGAAAGGGAACGGTTCCCCGTCTCGTGGATAAACACATGCACCGCATTGAAAAAGACCCGGGATTCGAAATGTTGGTGGATCGGGAGAAACGCTTTTTGGAATTGGATAAGCGTACCGAGATCAGTCTGCTCGAGCGGCGGCGTCGCGCAGAATGGGATGATCGGGAGCATAAACGACTGTTGCACAAGAATCGTTTCCGCGCCTCCCAGGGTATGAAAGCGATCAACACCGTAGAGGAGGCGGATGTGGACGATGAAACGGATGAAAAGGAGACGGAAGCCACCCACCGCATCGAACTGAATGAAGCGGCGCGCATCCTGATGGACTCCATCCGTTTGCAAGCGCCGATGGCCGTCATGCGTTAACCGGCTCTCCCTTCGAAAACCCTGCGCAGCGTGTGTGGACTAGCGTTTCCGCAGTCGTCTTTAAGCGCTTTGAACTATCTCCTACGGATTCAGGTCAAAATAAACCGTGTTTTGCATCTAAGCCGGGGTCTATAATCTTCGATCTTCATATATGGATTGCCCCGGTTTGGATAACACACTCACACAACGACTACAGCGCTTAAGCCAGGCTCATCAGATCGAGCGGTTGAGAGGTGGCTTGATCGGCCTGGAAAAGGAGGGATTGCGAGTCTCCCCCCATGGCTGTATCTCCCAAAGGCCTCATCCCGGGGCGCTCGGCTCGCCACTGACCAATCGCTATATCACCACCGATTACTCAGAGGCGCTGACAGAGATCATCACGCCGCCCTCAGCGGATCGTGAAGAGCCGCTGCGATTTCTCTTCGAGGCCCACCATTTCCTTTATCAGCATCTGGGCGATGAGATCCTTTGGTCCACCAGCATGCCCTGTGTGGTCGAGGATGACGAAATGATACCGATCGCCGGATACGGCAGTTCCAATGCGGGGATGATGAAGACCGTCTACCGGCGTGGATTGGGACATCGCTATGGCAGGGTGATGCAGGTGATTGCCGGTATGCACTTCAACTATTCCCTGCCACAGGCGTTCTGGCACGCCTATCAGATACTTGAGGAGGATGAGGGTTCCACCCAGGCATTCATCTCAGAATCCTATTTCGCTATGCTGAGGAACCTGCAGCGGGTCGGTTGGCTGATACCCTACCTGTTCGGCGCCTCCCCCGCAGTGTGCAAGTCATTTCTGGGGGGAAGGCCGACCAGCCTGCAAAGATTCGACGAATACACCTACTATTCACCCCATGCCACATCGCTGCGGATGGGGGATATCGGCTATCAGAACAGCAAGGAGCAGGGGACGGGCATCAAAGCCTGTTACGATTGCCTGACGGCCTATATCGAATCCCTCTCCTGTGCCATCGAGACGCCTTGTCCCATCTACCAGGCGATGGGCGTGAAGGTTGACGGCCGCTATGAGCAGTTGAATGCGAATATCCTGCAGATCGAGAACGAGTACTACAGTACGGTGCGCCCGAAACAGATACCCGAAATGATGGAGAAACCCGTTCACGCCCTGCTGCGCCGCGGCGTGCGCTATGTTGAATTGCGCTCAATGGACGTCAACGCCTTCCATCCTCTGGGCATTGCCGAGGAACAGGTCTATTTCGTCGAGGCCTTGATGTTGTTATGTCTGCTGCAGGAGAGTCCCGCGATCAACGTTGCGGAGCAGAAGGCGATCGACTGGAATGAGCTGGCGGCCGCCCATCAGGGGAGGGAGCCGGGGCTGGAACTACAGCGAAACGGGGGAAGTATAGTGCTTCGGGATTGGGGGCTGGAGATCTGTGACGCCATGCAGCCGATCTGTGAAATACTGGAAGCCGGTATGCTTGGCGAACCCTATTCCAAGAGTCTGGTGCTGCAACGACAGAGATTACAGGATGCCGACCTCACGCCTTCCGCCCGCATGTTGGCGGAGATGCGGGATAAGGAAGAGAGCTTTTTCCAGTTCGCCCAGCGGATGTCGAAACAGCACCAGCACTATTTCAATCAACAAGCCCACTCCGGTCAGGATCAGGAACTGCTGGTCCAGGAGGCCGAGGATTCCTGGCGGCGGCAGCGTGAAATCGAGGTCTCTGATACAATAGGCTTCGATGAGTTCTTGGCGAACTATTTGTCTCAGCAAATCGACTCGATATCGCAGGCTGAGGAGGAAAAGAGAAGCATTTCCGCAGGCTGAAATCCAGATGTCGCCTAATCACCCTTTGGGTTAGTAATAGCAACGAGGAAGTTCTAATGGAGGAACAGAGAGAGGAAGGATGGGGGTTTTCAACCAGGGCGATACGCACTGGGCACCATCGTACGTCGGAGGGTGAGCATAGTGAACCGATCTTTCCCACCTCCAGTTTTGTCTTCAGCAGCGCCGCCGAGGCCGCAGCGCGATTCAGTGGTGAAGAGCCCGGAAATATCTATGCACGCTTCACCAACCCCACGGCGAGGAACTTCGAGGAGCGGCTTGCGGCCCTGGAGGGCGGAGAGCGTTGCGTGGCCACGGCATCGGGTATGTCGGCTATATGGGCAACCTGTATGGGATTGCTGCAGGCGGGGGATCATATCGTCTCCTCACGCAGCATATTCGGCACCACCACGATTCTGTTCAATAAGTACCTCTCCCGTTTCGGCATAGAGACCGGTTTTGTGAATCTTACCGACCTGGCGGCCTGGGAAGCGGCGATTCGACCCGAAACCAAACTTTTGTTTCTGGAGACCCCCTCCAATCCATTGACCGAGGTGGCGGATATCGCCGGCTTGAGCGAGTTGGCCCATGCCCATGGATGCCTGCTGGTGGTGGATAACTGCTTATGCACGCCGGCGCTGCAGCGCCCCCTGAGCCTGGGTGCGGACATTGTCATACACTCAGCCACCAAATACCTGGATGGTCAGGGGCGCTGTATCGGCGGGGCTGTGGTGGGTAGTCATGAACTGGTTGGCGAGGAGGTGTTCGGGGTGCTCAGGACCGCCGGACCCACCCTGAGTCCTTTCAATGCCTGGGTTTTTCTCAAGGGGTTGGAGACCCTTGATCTCCGTATGCAGGCCCATTCGCGCAACGCGCAACAGTTGGCCGAGTGGCTGGAAGGGCATCCGCAAGTGGGGCGGGTCTATTTTCCCGGTCTGCCCAGCCATCCTCAGCATGCATTGGCCATGCAGCAGCAACAAGCGCCAGGCAGCATCGTTGCCTTCGATGTCAAAGGAGGACAGCTCGCGGCCTGGACACTCATTGATGCCACCCGCATGCTCTCGATCACCGCCAACCTAGGGGATACCAAGACAACCATCACCCATCCGGCCAGCACAACCCATGGCAGGCTGACCCCTGAGGAACGCAGTCGTTCAGGCATCAGCAACGGTCTTGTGCGTATTGCCGTCGGATTGGAGGATATCGCAGATATCCAGGCCGACCTGGGGCGTGGTCTCGATAGCCTTTGAACAGTAGCGGTGTGGACGAAAAACCGGCTCTCCGCAATAAGTGGGACAAACGCCATGCCGATGCCGAGAAAATACCGCCGGCGACTGAAGTCCTGCGACATAACCTGCACCTTCTTCCAGGCAAAGGACAGGCGCTCGATCTTGCCTGTGGCCTGGGTGGCAATGCGCTGGCCTTGGCGCGCCGAGGCCTGGAGGTCAGTGCATGGGATATCTCCCCGATCGCCATCGAGCGGCTTCGGCAATTCGCCGCTGAGGAGGCGTTGGCAAACCTCTCAACTGAAGTGCGAGATGTGGAAAATTTGCCGCCACAACCGAATCGGTTTGATCTGATCATCGTCAGTTACTATCTCGAACGGTCATTGATCCCATCTTTGATCGATGCCTTGCGGCCCGGTGGTTTGATCTATTACCAGACCTTTACCCGGATTGCCGTCTCGCCTCTGGGACCGCGAAATCCGGCCTATCGACTGGATGACAATGAACTGCTGAGGCTGTTCAGCAGCTTGAAGTTACGCTTCTATCGTGAAGAGCGCTTGCTGGGTGATGTATCGCAAGGGATCAGGGATGTAGCGATGCTGGTGGCCGAGAAACCACCGGTCCATCGACCGGCGGCATGAGAAATATCCAGGGTTCATCGAGCAAGCCGCCCGGCGTGACGGGCAGCCGGGGCATGGTCTGCACTGGGAACTCTCCATTCAGGCTATCCAGAAAGGCAGCGATATCCGCTACTTTTCGGTCATTCAAGTCCTTGTCGAGCTGGGTCTTCGCCATCACTTTGACGGCGTCCTCAAGGGTTTTGACCGTGCCCGTGTGCATATAGGGCGCGGTGTAGGCCAGGTTACGCAGGGTCGGCACACGCCAAGGGTTTTTGTCCCCCGTTTTCCCGGTAACGGACATCCGTCCCGTATCGTTCATCAAGGCGTGATGATCTCGCGTGCTTTGTCGATTGTCATGATACCATCCCATGCTGCTTTCATTAACGGTTAAGCGATTAACCCGGATCGATTACATGGGTTAGGGCTGCGGCAAAAATAAATTATCCCAAAATGCGCCGGATTATTGCTTGCCTTCTAGGCGTAGCGTAGGGCGCATAGCCGGGACTATGCAACCGAAGCTACAACAACGAAGGCAGGGAATAAGACAAGCAGTTTGGGATAATTTATTTTTGCCGCAGCCCTTAGGTCTGTCATCACTGATGCTAACGAGTTGCCTGGGCGAAATATCCCTGAAAGATCCCGGGTTGAATAGCGTATAGCGCTCCACATTTAATAACCTGTTCATATTACTATGAATAAATCTCAATATTGTGGTGGTGACAAGCCTTATGAATATGCAAATCCGACAACTCATCGATAACCGATCCAGTACCTATACCTACCTGGTCTGGGAGCCGAAGAGCCGTGAGGCAGCTATCATTGACCCTGTCAGGGAGCAGGTGGAACGCGATCTGAGGCTGCTCCGTGAATTGGATCTGACCTTGAAATACGCTTTGGAAACGCACATTCACGCGGACCATATTACCGGTAGTGGTCTGATTCGTGAGCTTGTGGATTGCAGCATAGGGGTACACAGGAATGCCGCTAGCGAATGTGCCGATCTTAAACTGGAGGATGGTGATATCATCTCCTTGGGTGAGGCGAAACTTCAGGCCATCCATACACCCGGACACACCAATACCGATATCTCATATCTCGGTGACGGGGTCGTGTTCAGCGGCGATATTTTACTGATCCGTGGCAGCGGCCGGACTGACTTCCAGTCGGGTGACCCAGGGCAATCCTACGATTCCATTATCCATCGACTTTTTACCCTGCCGAACGAAACCCTGATCTACCCGGCCCATGACTATAACGGCTTTACCTGTAGTACGGTGGGGGAGGAGAAAAAATTCAATCCCAGACTGGGTGGCGGTACTCAGCGAGACGACTATATTCGGGTTATGCAGGCCATGAAGTCGGCTAGACCCGGGAGGATGGATAGTGCCGTTCCGGGCAATCAGGCCTGCGGACTCACTGAATGAGGCAGCAATATGGATCGCCAAGCCTTGGAAAAAATGCTCGAGCAAGGGACGGACAGTGCACTGCTGCGCTACACTCTCGGAACCCTCTGTCTCAAACAAGGTGATCCCGAGACGGCGGTAGAGCACTTGGCGGAAGCCGTGAGGCGAAATGAGGAGCATTCAGCCGGTTGGAAGCACTATGGGAAGGTTCTGGCTCAGTTACGGCGGGTGGAGGAGGCCAAGAGCGCTTACGAAAAGGGGATTTCCGTTGCCGAGGCCAAAGGGGATGTGCAGGCGGCCAAGGAGATGCGGGTGTTCCTAAAACGTCTTGGGGAATAGAATAGATAACATCTTAACTCAGCGACCTAATATTGCTAATGGATGAACCGGATAAATTACAGGTAAAAAACTATCTGCTGGAACTACAGCAGACAATCTGTTGCGGCCTTGAGGAAGAAGATGCAAAGGCACGTTTTTTCCAGGATAGTTGGCAGCGTGAATCGGGAGACCATCCGGGAGGCGGCGGCATCAGCGCAGTGCTGCAGGATGGTGGTGTTTTCGAACAAGCAGGCGTCAATTTCTCCCATGTCACCGGTAGCCGGTTACCCGGCTCGGCAACGGCGCATCGCCAGGAGTTGGCCGGCCGGGCATTCGAAGCGATGGGTCTCTCCTTGGTCATCCATCCACGCAATCCCTACGTGCCGACCTCCCATGCCAATGTACGCTTCTTCATTGCGGAAAAAGCGGGTGAGGAGCCGGTTTGGTGGTTCGGAGGAGGTTTTGATCTCACCCCCTGCTATGGCAAGGATGAGGACTGCCGGGACTGGCACAGAAAGGCTAAAGCGGCCTGTGCGCCCTTTGGTGAAGGGGTTTACGAAAAATATAAGGCTTGGTGCGATGAGTACTTCTATCTCAAGCACCGCCGGGAGCCACGAGGTATCGGCGGCCTCTTTTTCGATGATCTCAACGAGTGGGGATTCGAGAAGTCATTCGATTTCATGCAGAGCGTCGGCGACCATTACCTACGTGCTTATCTGCCTATTGTCCGACGGCGTCGTGATACCGCGTATGGCGAGCGGGAGCGTGATTTCCAGCTCTATCGCCGAGGTCGTTATGTGGAGTTCAATCTGCTCTATGATCGGGGCACCCTGTTTGGACTGCAGTCAGGGGGGCGCACTGAGTCGATTCTGATGTCCATGCCGCCCTTGGTGCGTTGGCAATACAACTGGCGGCCGGACCCGGACAGTCCCGAGGCGCGACTTTATGAGCGTTACCTGAAACCCAGAAACTGGGCGGAATGAGAAGCTCCGGGGTCGCTGCCGTGAAACCCTTTTCAGAAGCCTGCGAAGAGAACAAGGCGCCTATTCTACAAATCATTCAGAGGTTATTCCGTGACTGTCGCTCAGTCTTGGAGATCGGCAGCGGCACCGGACAGCATGCCGTCCATTTTGCGGCGGCCTTGCCCCATTTGATCTGGCAGACCAGTGACAGGGTTGAAAATCATCCGGGCATCCGAACCTGGTTGGATGAAGCGGCGCTGCCCAACCTGCGAGACCCGATCGAGCTGGATGTCAGTGACCCATGGCCGGACAGCCGCTTTGGCGCAGTGTTCAGTGCAAATACCGCCCATATCATGTCATGGTCCGAGGTAGAGCTGCTGTTTCAGGGCGTGGGTCGTCTACTGAAGAGAGGGGGGTGTTTTGCCCTGTATGGGCCGTTCAATTTCCAGGGTCGTTATACCAGCGAGAGTAACCGTAGCTTCGATCAGTGGCTCAAAAACCGGGATACTTTGAGCGGTATTCGTGATTTCGAGGCGTTGGACGAGCAGGCCGGGTTAAATGGTCTGGTTTTCAACGAGGATGTAGAGATGCCGGTCAACAACCGTATTCTGGTTTGGTTCAGGCAGCATTCTCATTGACCTGGTCTCCGTCCATATAACGCAAAGCACGCTGAGAAACGCAACGAGCGCAAAGCTATTAACCCGGCATCAAAATACACGTTATTCCAGGGCATGCCGGAATCCGGAATTTTTCAACATTTCCAAGCGGACACTAACTAACTGATAATTAGGTAAATTAAATTCAATCTCCCCGGTTCATGCGTTGTTCAGTTTGGCCGTCGTAAGCTTTAACCAAAGAGAGAGGATTCCCTCTCATATCAGGGTTAATGAGACAAAACCAGGAGGGAGAAGATGAAAAGAGAGGCGCTTATTACTATCGTCACGCTGCTATTGGCGGCATCGATGACGGCCACCGCCGGTCATCGTGACCACTATCGTGACACCGCCAAGGTTATTGATGCGGAGCCTATCTACCGTAGCGTGGAGGTCTCCTATCCTGAACGGGCGTGTTGGGATGAGGAGGTCAGCCACTATCGATCCGATGGACGACGCTATACCGGTACTGTGTTGGGCGGCATTGTCGGCGGTGTGGTGGCCAACAGCATCAGTCGCGGACGTGGTCGTGGCAGGGATGCCGCCACCCTGGCCGGCACTTTGCTCGGCGGTGCGATCGGCCACGACATCAGCCAGCAAAAAAGGGGGGGGCGCTACACCACTTCGGTTGAGCGCCGTTGCGAAGTCACACAACATGCCCGTTATGAAGAACAACTGGTTGGCTATGATGTAACATATCGGTACAAAGGGCGTATTTTCACCACCCGCACCAAGCAGCATCCTGGGAAACGAATCCCGGTAGCGGTGAACGTCAGGCCAGTGGATGATGATTGAATGGTGTGATGTGCCACACGGGTCCGGATATTTCACTCGGCCGCTCATATGTGAACTAATCTTTTGATTTATCATGTGATGTTATGACGATAAGATCTTGATCCATGTTGAAAATGATATTGCTCAGTTTGTTGCTGATATCGCCAGGCGTCTATGCCGGAGGCGGTGTCAGCCTTGGCCAGGCGGTAGAGCAGGCCAGGGAGCGTGTGGGCGGTCGAGTGATTTCAGCCGAGACACGGGAACGCGACGGCCGACAGATACACAATATCCGTATCCTGACCAAGGAGGGTAAGGTGCGCCGTCTACGGATCAATGCCGATGGCGGTCGCCGTCAGAACGGCAGACGGCGTTAAGGTAGATCAGATGCGTGTGCTGTTGGTTGAGGATGAAGCGGATATTCGTGAGCCTTTGGCGGAAAGACTCCGCAACCAGGGTTATACCGTGGACAGTGCCGAAGATGGCGCTACGGGGCTTTTTCTAGGCAGGGAGTACGGCATCGATGTGGGTGTCATCGATATCGGATTGCCCAAGCTTTCCGGGATCGAGCTGATTCGGGAGCTGCGCAAACTGGACAAACACTTTCCGATCCTGATTCTCACGGCGCGGGGCAACTGGCAGGACAAGGTCGAGGGTCTGGAGGCGGGGGCCGATGATTATCTGGTCAAACCCTTCCATGTGGAGGAGTTGCTGGCCAGGTTGAACGCCCTGTTACGACGCTCCGGCGGATGGTCCCAGCCGATCCTTTCCGGCGGTCCTGTAGCGCTTGACACCCGAACCCAGACGGTCAGCCTGAATGGTGATCCGGTGGCGTTGACCGCCTACGAATACAAGGTGCTGGAGTACATGATGCTGCATGCAGGCGAAGTGGTCTCCAAGACCGATCTCACCGAACATATCTACGACCAGGATTGGGACCGGGACAGCAACACCATCGAGGTCTTCGTACGCCGCTTGCGCAAGAAACTCGATCCGGGTGAGCGCTATAAGCCGATCGAGACCCTGCGGGGCAGAGGTTACCGTTTCGCCTTGGAGCGGCGTGTCTAGTGTACCTCGCCACAGTATTGATGACGAGGTAGACTAGGGGGCGTTCTCAATTAAGCCAAATAACAGTGGCTACCAAACTGAGTATGGCTTGATAAGTAATGGCTAAACGCTCATATCGGGTTG
>JAHXHR010000081.1 GCA_025656505.1 Candidatus Thiodiazotropha sp. (ex Epidulcina cf. delphinae)
TTGATTGAGATCATGGACCCGGCCCAACGCATCGCCGACATCGATCCGGCGCAATCCCGGGACGGCCTATGCGTCCTCGATAAAATCTATCCGCCCTTTCCTCAAATCTGAACGCCGAAACTTGAGTAATCACTTCCGGGAAAAACTAGCCCGTGTTTCTCACCAGGCGGGCAGGATGAACGGATAACATGATGAGAAATGCGAGCTAATTTTCTTTCCCGCCTTCGAGCAGATGATCCGCAATCAATTCCGTCAGACTGATCACCGCTGTATCCATCTCATTGTGCTCAATCCCCTCTTCGAGGATGATCCGGCAATTGGCGCAGGCGGTCACCATGGTATCGACGCCTGATTCATCCAACTGTTGTTTCTTGCGATTGAACGCCTGAAGCCTCAGCGGCTCGGCGCGCTCATTGGCGCTTACCCCGCCTCCGCCGCCACAGCACCAGTTCATCACCCCATGATCCTTCATCTCGATGAAGTGCTCGGCCACGCTGTTCAACAGCTCGCGCGGCGGTTGTATCACACCGCCGCGCCGAACGATCTGGCAGGGGTCGTGGAGGGTCATGGGCGTGTTCTCCTTGGATGCCAATCGTAGCCGTCCCTCGGCTTTCAATTGATCCAGCAACTCCAGGATATGCACCACTTCGAACGGGTAGGCGCGGTCGATGAGATTCGGCCCCTCCCAGCGAATCGCCATGTAGGCATGCCCGCATTCCGGGCTGATGACAGACTTCACGCCCAGCTTCTCGGCCGCCGTCACCACTCGATTGACAAGCTCGGCGGCGGCATCCTTATTGCCGATCTGGATGCCGCTGTTGGTGGCCTCAAAGGCCTCGCTGCTGATCGTCCACGACACCCCGGCGGCATGGAAAATTCGCGTTATCGCCGCGATGTATTCGGGAAAATTGACCACTTCCATGGAGGAGAAGAGGGTCATATAGTCGGCGCCCTGTCTGTCCACCGGGACGTTCAGTCCGGTATCCTTTTCAACATGCGCCAGGGCTGCCTTGAGGGTCGCATAGGTCACCCCCATGGGACTGCCGATTTCCAATGCACGCCGGGTCGCCTCTTTCATGCCCTCGGGGGCATAGCCCGCCGCCGAAAAACCCTCCCGCTGTTTGCGGATCATATCGGTGATGTCGTTACCCACCGGACAGACCATGGAGCAGCGGCCGCAGAGGGTGCAACTGTCGTAAACCAGGGTTTCCCATTCGCTAAAATCCGCTTCGGTCAACGGCTCGCTCAACCCAAGTAGCGCGCCCAGCTTTCCCCAGAATGTGTGTTCGCGCCGCCAGAGTTTTTTCATCGGTTCCAGTTTATGGATGGGGGTGTAACGGGGATTGTCGGTTTCGGTGTAGAAGAGGCAGGCCTCCGCACAAAGACCGCAATGCACGCAACTGGAAAAGTAGGCGGAAATTCCGGCGTCTATTTGTTGGCGAAGCACCTGCACGCCCTGATCGAACGGTTCGCTCATGGACTTTTCTCCTGAGGGCTAGGCGTTGACGCCTTTGCGTCCCATGGTTGCTCCGGTATAGCTGCGGCTCATGACGAAGGTGAAAGCATGCATCAATTTGCTGAACGGAAAGTAGATCAGCAGCAGTTCCGCTGACAACAGATGGATCAGACGCAGGGGCTCGAACGCCTGGGCCAATGCCAGACAGCCTGTCAACATGACCAGAAAAACCAGGACGGCGCCGATATGGTCGTCGAGATCGGAGAGCAGGCGGGTGACCGGATGCAGGATGCGATGGAGCCACAACAGGATCAACCCGGCAAAGGCGAATTCCGCGGCGACGATAAACGCCCAGTGGGGCATGGCCGGCCAACTCAGCCCGGTAATCTTCTCGGCGATGAAATCGATATGGGGTTGGGCGAAAAAGAGTAGGGCGAACAGTCCGAGATGGAACAGATAACCGGCGATTAACGGCAAGCGGCCCTGTGTCGTGACGGTGCGCTCCGGAAGAAAACGGCTGAACACGGCGCGTAGCGCACCCGCTCCGGCGCTGCCTTTCGGCGTGGCCAAATCCGGCCGCTTGCCCGCCATCAGAATCGCCGCAATTCGCCAGACAACACCGATCAGAAAAACGGTCAAAGAGAAGGTCCACAGGGGGCCGTCGATGAACTGCCCGATCACTTGCCTGCCTCCTGAGTCCGGACACCGAGTGACGACGGCAGAGGATGATTATGGGTCAATTGAGCAACCTCCTCGTTTGATAGGGCTTCACCCCGCTCTTCCGCCCTGCCTGCCCACAGGTCATGGTGCTCCTTGGCCCAGTTGAGATCGCAATAACCGGTCTTCATGCCTTCGATGGCGCCCTGCATACCGATGGTGCCGATATAGATATGGCCGATAATCACACCGATCATCAGTAGCGCCCCGATCGCATGACCGACATGGGCAAGCTCCATCCACTCACGTCCCTGACCGAACAGGGGGAACACCAGCACCAACCCGGAGATGACGATCACTGCGCCGACAAAGACCAGCATCCAGAACATGGTCTTTTCGCCCATGTTGAAGAAGTTGGAGGAAACATGTTTTTTACCGACAATGCCGCCACCCTTCAATAACCAGTTCAGATCGCCTTTCTGGTAAATATTGCGCCGGACGAATTGGCTAAAGACCAGTATCAGGGCGAACAGGAACAGCGGCCCGATCAGGTTATGCCCCTCCTTGCAAGCCGAGGCAAGGATGGAAAAGGCCTCTTTGCCGAGCATCGGGATCAGCACCGGGCGGCCGAACAACAGGATCAGGCCGGTAATAGCGAGAAACAGAAAGATTGAGGCCATGAACCAGTGAATCATGCGTTCGTAGGTGGAATATCGCGGCAACTTCTTATCCGATTCACTGCCTTCAATGGGAACCTTGCCCCGCATCAGGTAGAAAACCGCCAGGGCAATGACGATTCCCATCAGCGCATAGCCGCCGACCGGGATCAACTGCTGCATGCGGAACTTGCGCCATTGATCGCCGTAGGCGTTAATCAGCACACCCGAGTCCACACCTCTTACCTGAGTGCTGCCGGTAGTCGGCTGGTCCCTCTGGCGCACGTCGCGCCACAATTCCGCGGCCGGATTGAGTACGGCCGCCGCAGGCAGGTCTTTCGATATAGGTTCCTTTGCGATTGTATCCAGGGGCAGTGAATATAAAATCAATAACAGCAGCAACCATCCGGCTGACCTTCCGTCACCGTCATCAAATTGCAAGATTTTCGGCCTGATCATAGAACCTGATCTCATGACCATTGGTCACTCTTTTGCGCTGCTCTTTCCAGCGGCGCTATACGGTGCACGGAACGAGGCATCCCGATAGGAGACACCTCGCGCCATCACGCTTGCACTGCGATTGATGATACGTTTGCGATAGATATCAGCGATGGTGTCCGCATCACCGGCCAACAGCGCCTTGGTGGAGCACATCTCCGCGCACAACGGCAGTTTGCCTTCCGCCAGCCGGTTGGATCCGTATTTTCTCTGCTCATCCGAACTGTTGTCCGCCTCGGGCCCGCCGGCGCAGAAGGTGCATTTATCCATCTTGCCGCGGGTGGCGAATGCGCCGTCTTCGGGAAATTGCGGCGCACCGAATGGACAGGCGTAGAAGCAATAGCCGCAGCCGATACAGATATCCTTGTCGTGCAGCACTACACCATCCTGGGTGGTATAGAAACAGTCAACCGGACAGACCGTCGCGCAGGGGGCGTCCGAACAGTGCATACAGGCCACCGACAAAGAGCGCTCCCCCTCTTCGCCGTCATTGATGGTCACCACCCGGCGACGGTTGACGCCCCAGGGGACTTCGTTCTCGTTCTTGCAGGCCGTCACACAGGCGTTGCACTCGATACAACGCTCGGGATCGCAATAAAATTTCATTCGCGCCATGATTGTTATCCTCTCTCAGTTACGCTTTACTGATGCGACACAGACTGCATTTGGTTTCCTGCATCTGTGTGACTGAGTCATAGCCATAGGTCATGGCCGTGTTACAGGCTTCGCCCAGCACGTAAGGATCCGCTCCCTCAGGATATTTACTGCGCAGATCCCTGCCTTGGAAGTGACCGCCGAAATGGAAAGGCATGAAGGCTACGCCGGCCGCGACCCGCCGGGTCACCAGCGCCTTGATCTTGAGGCGGGCGCCCTCGGCGCCTTCAAGCCAGACATCATCGCCATCCCGCACACCGGCGTTGTTGGCATCCCGCGGATGCATCTCGACGAACATATCCTGCTGCAGTTCCGCCAGCCAGGGATTGGAGCGGGTCTCGTCACCGCCGCCTTCATACTCGACCAGGCGTCCCGAGGTAAGGATAATGGGATACTCCTTGGAGTAGTCCTTCGCCTGGATCGAAGCATAACGTGTCGGCAACCGATAGAAGGATTTGCGATCTTCGTAGGTGGGATACTTCTCCACCAGGTCACGCCGACTTGTATAGAGCGGTTCTCGATGGATCGGCACCGGATCGGGAAATGTCCAGACCACGGTACGGGCCTTGGCGTTGCCGAACGGCGCGCAGCCATGCTTGATGGCGACCCGCTGGATACCCCCGGAACGATCGGTCTTCCAGTTCTTGCCCTCCGCCAGCTTTTGCTCCTCCGGGGTCAAATCATCCCACCAGCCCAACTTCTTCAGCAGTTCGTGGGTGAACTCCGGGTAGCCGTTTTTGATTTCGGAACCCTTGGAGTAGGCGCCGTTGGCCAGCAGGCTGACGCCGTTGCGCTCGACGCCGAAGCGGGCGCGGAAGGTCAGACCGCCCTTGGCGACGGACTTGCTGGTGTCGTAAAGATTCGGCGTACCCGGATGGCCCATCTCGGCTGTGCCCCAGCAGGGCCATGGCAGACCATAGTATTCACCATCGCAGGGGCCGCCCTCGGCCAACAGGCTGGTATAGTCGAAGGTGCCCCAGTTCTGTTGTTGCTTCTTCATCCGCTCAGGGCTCTGGCCGGTATAACCGATGGTCCACATGCCTTTGTTGAATTCGAGGGTGATATCCTCGATCAAGGGCTCGTCGTTGTCGATGTTGATATGCTTGAAAAGCTCGTTGGCGAAGCCGAGCTTGTCGGCCAATCGATACATGATGGTGTGGTCAGGCAGGGACTCGAACATCGGTTCGATGACCTTGTCGCGCCACTGTAGCGAACGGTTGGAGGCCGTCACTGAACCATAGGTCTCGAACTGGGTGGCGGCGGGGAGCAGATAGACACCGTCAGTCCTGTCGTGCATCACTGCCGAGACGGTGGGATAGGGATCGATGATCACCATCATATCCAGCTTCTCCATCGCCTTCTTCATCTCCGGCCCACGGGTCTGGCTGTTGGGCGCATGCCCCCACAACACCATCGCCCGGACATTGTCCTTCTGGGCGATATTGGCCTTCTCCTCCAATACCCCGTCGATCCAGCGGGAAACAGGAATCCCTTTGGTATTCATCACCATCGCATCCTTGCCTTTGACCTTTTCATAACCGGCTGGATCGAAGCGACCGGCAAGCCAGTCGTAATCCACATCCCACACCTTGGCCCAATGACCCCAGGCGCCTTTCGACAAGCCGTAATACCCCGGCAGGGTATGGGAGAGCACGCCGAAGTCGGTGGCGCCCTGTACGTTGTCGTGACCGCGGAAGATATTGGTGCCGCCGCCGGCGGTGCCCATGTTGCCCAGGGCCAACTGAAAGATGCAGTAGGCGCGGGTATTGTTGTTGCCGATGGTGTGCTGGGTGCCGCCCATACACCAGATGAAGGTGCCCGGCCGATTGTCGGCCATGGTCTTGGCGGCGGCATAGACCTGATTTTCCGGCACGCCGGAGACCCGCTCCACCTCATCCGGGGGCCATTTTTCGGTCTCTTTCTTGACCTCCTCCAGACCATACACGCGTTGGCGGATAAACGCCTTATCCTCCCAGCCGTTGTGGAAGATGTGCCAGAGCATACCCCAGATCAACGGTACATCCGTACCGGGACGCAGGCGCAGATAGAGATCGGCATGGGCCGCAGTGCGGGTAAAGCGGGGATCGATAACGATCAGCTTGGCATTGTTCTGCTCCTTGGCCTTGAACACATGCTGCAACGAAACCGGATGGGCCTCGGCCGGATTGCCGCCGATGATCAGAATCGCCTTTGAGTTGTGGATATCGTTATAGGAGTTGGTCATGGCGCCGTAGCCCCAGGTATTGGCAACCCCGGCGACCGTGGTGGAGTGACAGATACGGGCCTGGTGATCGACGTTGTTGGTGCCCCAGAAGGCGGCGAATTTGCGGAACAGATAGGCCTGTTCGTTATTGTGCTTGGCGGACCCCAGCCAGTAGACCGAATCGGGACCGGACTGCTCACGGATCTCCAGCATCTTGTCGCCGACCTCGTTGATCGCCTGTTCCCAGGAGATGCGCTTCCACTTGCCGTTGACCAGCTTGGTGGGGTATTTCAGACGCCGCTCACCGTGACCGTGCTCGCGTACCGAAGCGCCCTTGGCGCAGTGGGCGCCTAGGTTGAAGGGGTGGTCAAAGGCGGGCTCCTGACCGATCCAAACACCGTTTTCCACTTCGGCGATGATGCCGCAGCCAACCGAACAGTGGGTGCAGATGGTCTTCTTCAGCTCAACTTGACCGGTCTGCATCGTCGCGGCCTCGGCCTTTCTCATCATCCCTGGGGTAAAGCCGGTCGCCAGCGCGGCGCCGCCTGCCATCAAGCTGGAGTTACGCAGAAAATCGCGGCGGGTCATGGCCTGACCGCTGGAAGGTTTCACGGGTGAGGCCGATTCGGTGCTGTCACCACTCGCCGGACCGGAGGTTTTATGCAGTTTCATTCAGGTATCCTCAATGACTCAGCGGACTGTCGTCTTGTAATAAGCGGCGATATGGGGCGTCAGTCGGTAACCCTTTTGAGGCTTTGCGCCGTCACTGGATGCCTCCTCTGTCGACGCCGTCGTCAGACCGGGAAGGCTAACCGCGACCGCCGCGCCGACACCGGCGCCGGCGGCGCCGCGCAGGAATGCCCTGCGTTTCGGATCCGCTGACTGCTTAGGTTGTTTTTTCATGGAATCATCCTTTGCTTAGAAAACCTGCTTTACTTTTTCGATTGCTATACCGGCATACTCAAATAACGTTTTTCCATCGCCACGAATGAGGCGCCGAAGCGCCCCACCGCGCGATAGAAGAACGCTGATCTCGCCTCGCTCAGATCGGCGAAAAAGCGCTCAAGCCAACCAGCTATATGCGATTCGAAGAACTGTGATTGCTGCTGAAAACCGGCCTTTTCCGTGATCAACATGGCCATCACCTCACATAGCGCGGCGACGTGATCTTCCGGCTCGGTCACCCCTTCCCGGCGTTGAAACCCCAACCCGGCCAGATCGTCGCGCAGACGACCCAAGGGCTTTTCCATCAGAAAACCGGTGAGGTACCAGGAGCCGTAAGGCACCAGTTCGCCGCGTCCCATGCCGATGAAGAGGTTGTGAAACTCGTTGTCCACCGCTTCCGGGCGGGAGTCCGAAGCGGAGAGTCCCAACATCGACATCGCCAGCGCCAACTCATCCCTGGAGGGCTCGATAGCGGCGAATCCCGCCACCCGATCCAGCATCGGCTGATCAGGGGTATGCCGCAGCAGTTGCGCCAGCACGCCATAGGCGCCTACGCGATAGTGCTGTTCCTCATCCAGGGCCGTTCCCCGGGCAATGCCGTCCCGCGTCTCAGGCAACTGACTGCCCGGGTTCGGGGTATCACTGGGAACGGCTTGGCTCAAATCATTCATCACAGTCTCCTTCGGAGTAATACCGGTGCAAGCTATGGACCAACCCGGCCGGCAAAGAAATGACAAAAAAGGCTGAGATTGACCCATCACTGCCCTATTCAGCGCCTGCCAGGAAAGAAAAACGCTTTTTATTAACTCAAGTCTCGGCGTTCAAATTTAACGCGTTCCCATGTTCCATGTGGGAACGCATGATATGAACAGGGCGTAGGGTGCGGCCCTGCCGCACCATGCTGGGTTGCGCTCCTGTTTGCTATGACGGGTTTCTTCACTTCGCGGCCCCCTGACCCAATACCTTGGGTTCCAGGGCTTCAAGTTACGGTGCGGCAAGGCCGCACCCTACGAAACTTTTATTAACGTATATATTTTTTTCCTTAGCGATCTTTGCGTCTTTGCGAGAGAAATTGTTTTGCTTCTGAATGGGCGTGGCTATCTATTGGCGTATCTCTCCATCCAGGCCACCGCCGATCGCCTCGGTATCCTGCACAATGTCCATCACCCGACAGGCGTCGCAAAGGGTGAGACGCTTCAGCGCCCGCTCGTCCCGGAACATGTAGTGTCCCCTGAGTTTGTTGCGTATTTTGTCGATCACCGAACGGGTGGCAAACGGTTTGCCGCAGGAGGTACAGAGGAAAGGCGACTCTTCATGCAGGGTGCGTGTTTGATTACGATTCTCGGCATCGAACAGCAGACGCGGGGTAATCCAGATTGCATCCTCGGGACAGGTGCGGGTGCAGAGGCCGCACTGCAAGCAGTCGGCCTCGATGAAACGCAGCCGGGGGATCCCTTCGTTCCCGCTCAGCAACGCCTTGCCGGGACAGGCGCCGACGCAAGAGAGGCAGAGCGTACAGGCGTTCGCCTCCACATAGACGGTTCCGAACGGGGCTCCCGTGGTCAGGGCGGCCATGGGTTTGGGGCGTTGCGCCTGGGCATGCAGATGATCGATGGCCAGATAGATCGATTGCCGTTTGCCGCCGATGCCTGAAAAACCGCCAGGCTGGATATCAGGCATGGTCTCCTGCCCCGCTTCATCCAGCGCCTCGGTGCCGGTCAGCCTGATCACCCCTGCGGGATAGCCCATTGCGGCGACGATTTCGCTTGCCGTGCGCAACTGCTCTCGCATCGCTATCGCCACGGTTGGCGGCATGGCGCCGCCATCCACCAGGAGTAGCCGCCGCGCGCCATAGGCAAGGGCGGAAAGCCAGACATCCAGGCCGACGCCGGCCAACTCCTCCACCATCACCGGCAGATGATTACCGGGCATCGTCTGCGCGAGCGGATCATCCGATGCTGCATGAAACAACAAGACCGGGTTCTTGCCGCCCGCCTCCCGATAGATGCTCAGCAGCTTGCGCAGCCGCGCCAAGGTATCCTTCACGGCAGGGTAGACGTAGCGAATCGCGCCGCTGGGACAAACGCCGGCGCAGGCGCCGCCTCCCTGACAGAGATAGCTGTTCACCTCGATGGTCTCGGTCAATCCGGTGATCGCATCGGCGGGACAGACATCGATGCAGCGAGTACAGGCGGTCTTACCCGACCGGCCGTGGGCGCAGATCGCCGGATCATAATCGAAATAACGCGGCTTCTCGAAACTGCCGGTCATCTGTGCAACTTCTTCGAGCACCGGCGAAAGGGCATCCTCCTCGCTGGTCGAATGGTAGTAACCGGGAGGATTCATCCCCTTTTCCATCAGGGGTTGCGGGGTGAGATCGAGAATCAGATCCACGGCGACGCTCTCGGCATTGGACCTCCCCGGTTCACCTAGGTGAATCCTGAAAGCACCCAGATAGCCTTCGAGACGGATATCGCGTCCACCCACCGGTATCACCGGTGCGCCCGGCTCCTCCGCTCCCTCGGTCAGAATAACGATCGGATTAAGGGTCTCGTTCAGCCTTGGCGCGATCTCCTGCGCCTGTTGATCGCCGATCACGGCAACTCTGCCGCAAGATTGATAGTTCACCAGGCTGGTCGGCTCTACCCTGACCCGATTCATCGCCGCCAGGGCTTGTTCCCGCGCGTGGCGGTTGTTGATCGCCTCGATGGTCTCAATCGATTCACTCATGATCCAGCCTCGTCGGATGGTGGGTCTGCCGAGACAGACGCCGAACTCTCCGGCTCATCCATCTCTGCCCGCGTAGCACTATCCGCCGGTTGTGTGTCAGGTGTTTCACCGGATTCGGTGTCTGCTAATTGAGCATTGGCTGTTTCACGCTCACTCTCCTGCCGCTTACGGGCCTCCTGCTCCAGGCGATGTCGCAGATCGGCCGTCATCACCTCGCCCAGTTTTTCAAAGCGGGTGAAGTCCTCCGCATAGTCATCCAACTCATCGCAAACATTAAAGGCGGCGCTGTGAAAGAGTTTTCTCAGCGCAAGCCGGCGTAGCTGCTCCGACACCTTCGGGGAGAGAAAACCGCTGTAATCCGACCCCTCATCCAGGCTCTCCAGCGGCGGCATGTCCGCATCGGTCGGCAGTTGCGCTTCAGCGGACTCCTCCACAGCCACAACCGGCAGGCGTGACACCTGTTTTCGCTCGGACCAGCGATGATAGAAAGTGTCGTTACTCAGGGTTTCTTCGTTTGACGGATCCTCAGGCTTCATGATCACCTCGTGGACCTGCCGATTTCCAGTCGGCGCGTTTACGCTTGGTGCGTTTTTGCGGGACGTAGCGGGCCAATACAAAGGCCTCGGTCCAACGGTAGAGTTCAGCGGGCACCGGCACTGCGTAGACCGTCTCGTCACCCTCGAGATAGGCGTGGGCCTCGTCGAAACTGAGGCTGACCAGAAAAGGCTCCGGCCTGCCCTGATCGTCCTGATTCGCCACCACATAACAGCGCGGTTGCGGCGATATGAGATTGTGGTAATAGCTTTCGCACTCATCCTCATGCAAGCGGAGGGTGAAGCCGGGATGGAGATAGCGGCGAACGGCGCCCTCCTGATGGATCAGCTCCACCTCTTGAGCGGCGTTTTGATGCGCATCCGCAGTGGCAAATATGCCTACCGCCTCCCAGCATTCATCGAGCCAGATCGAATCGCTGGGTGATTGTTGCATGATCACCGAAACCCTGAAAGTATGAGGGGTTTTAGCGGCTATCTCACTGATACTCGTTGCCGTCATGGTTCGATACCCTGGTCTGATATTCAATACCTCTAGGGCAAGTTACATACCAACCCACAAATAAGGGCAGGAAAACCGCAAAAGAGTCGTCATGGGAAAATAATCCGCGAAAGGGGGCCGGGGAAAAACAGGGCAAAATGTCCCGCTTGCCTCCTAGGAAGTGGGACATTTCACACCACTGGTCCCACCACTTCGATAATCCTGAGGGAGAAGGGACTCTCCATTTAGCTGAATAAGTAAGTTTGAGTCGCCGGGTTAATAGTACTCCTTCAAGGCGATTCGGTCGGCAGCTTTGTTTGGGTACGATATTTGCGTATTGATCCAGAGATCCTCCTGGAGATGCCGACCGTGAAAGAAGAGAACCATGAACGACAAACCCAAACAAGCTTGATCGATCGCATCACCGGCGGATAAGAGAGACCCGATGGATACCCGGCACATGCGATACCAGCCTCTCCTCACCGACGCCGGACTCGATGCCGCCGAGCCGGCCTCGGCGATCGATGAATTCGGTGAAATCCGTGAAGGCCATGTCGCGGCGGAGCGCGCCCTCACCCTCTATCTCGACAAGCGTGAGATCGTGACCCTGATGACCCTCGGCACCCGCCCGGAGATGCTGGTGCTGGGCTGGCTGCGCAATCAACGGCTGTTGCAAAGCATCAATCAGATCAAGGCGGTCCAGGTGGATTGGGAGACCGAGTCGGTCGCCGTCACCACCTATCGCGGCATCGAGGGCCTGGATGGAAAGATGGCGCGAAAAACAATCACCACCGGTTGCGGTCAGGGCACGGTGTTCGGCGACCTGATGGATGACCTGGCAAAGATCAGCCTGCCCCACGGCATCATTCGCCAGTCAGAGATCTACGACCTGTTGAAGACCCTCAACGAGCACAACCAGGTCTACCAACGGGCTGGCGCGGTACATGGCTGCGCCCTCTGCCGGGATGGGGATATCCAGTTGTTCATCGAGGATGTGGGCCGACACAATGCAGTCGACGCCATCGCCGGTCAGATGTGGCTGGAGGGGACCGCCGGCAACGACAAGCTTTTCTACACCACCGGGCGACTCACCTCGGAGATGGTGATCAAAGTCGCGCAAATGGGGATACCTATCCTGCTCTCCCGTTCCGGCGTCACGCAGATGGGATTGGCGCTGGCCAGACAGGTCGGCGTAACCCTGATCGCCCGCGCCAAGGGCAAGCACTTCCTGGTCTACAACGGGGCGGACGACATCACCTTCGATGCAGTACCTGAAGTAGACCTGAAACGTGTAAGGAAAGCAGCCGTGGAACAGGCGAAAGGCCGATAAAGGAGACGATCCATGGCAGCGGTGATATCCCGGGAACAACATGTCTTCATGAACGTCAAGCAGGTGGCGGAGTATCTTCATCTAAATGAAAAGAAGATCTATTCACTGGTCAACGAAGCGCGTATCCCCGCCACCAAGATCACCGGCAAATGGCTGTTTCCCAGAGAACTGGTCGATCGCTGGATGCTCGACTCCGCCCATGGCGGCCTGATGACCAACCGGCTGGTGATAGCCGGCAGCGACGACCCCCTGCTCTACCGGCTGATCATGACATTCGCCCAAGAGACCGGCTCCCATGCCTTGATCAGCTACTCCCCCACCGGCACCCGGCTCGGCCTGGAACTGCTACAGGCCAACCGGATCGATGCCTGCGGCATCCACTGGGGGCCGAATCAGGAGAGCCACATGCGCCACCCCGCACTGCTGCGCCAATATCCTCAATACCGGCAGTGGGTGTTGATCCGCCTGTTTCGCCGTGAACAGGGATTAATGGTCAGTCCGCAGATCGACCGACAACAGCTTGAACCCGAGAAACTCTTCGAACACCCATACCGCTGGGCCATGCGACAGAGCGGCGCCGGCGCACAGCGCTTCCTGCTTGAAGTGCTGAGCCGCTATGAAACCAGCGCAGATCGCCTGAACTGCGTCAGCACCGCCCTGTCAGAGCGAGAAGCCGCCGCCGGCATCGCCATGAACCAAGCCGACCTAGCGCCCGGCGCACGGGCCGCCGCCAACGAATACGGTCTGGGTTTCATCCCGTTCGGCTGGGAGTCCTTTGACCTGACCCTACCGCGCAGCATCTGGTTTCGCCGCCTGTTCCAAGACCTCATGGCACGGCTGCGCTCGCCAGACTGCCAAACCATGGCGGAAAGATTGACCGGCTACGATCTGCGGGAGACAGGGGAACTGGTGTGGGGAGATGAGTGAAGACAGGCAAACAGCCAAACTCAAACTGCGCCATAAAAGGTGGAATGCCTTCTGGTTAATCGTAGCTTGTTTGCTACTGAAGGTAAATCATACAAGGGTGCGGCCCTGACGCACCGGATGCTTTGCCTATTGATTCAATAGCCTAAGCCATTGATGATTGAGGAAATACCGTCCCTGAGCGACGAGATCGGCACGAGGGCGCATTCAGCGTTGCCCGGTAACACTTTGTGCTTGGCTGATATTCTAAATATTACATGTTAAATCAAAAGGTTAATTCACAATATCAGCGGCCGGGTTAATATAATCGCTCGACTCACAAGTGGCAGTGTCGGTTTTTGTCTGTTTTTTTCTCTCCCGGATCTCCCGGCGGGTGTCTAACAATGCCTGCTGAAGGCTGCCATTGCCTCCTTCCAACGCTTGGTCTATGTTAGCCATCGCCTCCGTGTAACACCCGCGATCGGCCAGCACCTCGGCCAGGTTGTTGCGCGCCGCCGTGTGGTCCGGATGGCCGGAGAGCAGTCGCCGGTACGCCGACTCGGCCGCTACCAGATCATGCTTGGCGTGCAGGGCCGCGGCCATCCCAAACAGCGCCAACCGGTCACCAGGCCAGCGGATCAGTCCCGCCTGATAGGCCTCAATCAGGATTTCGGGTGAGGCGACCCGTTCCATGGCGGCCACCGCTTTCAGATAGGTCAGCCGCTCCGGTCTTTCCGGTAGCTCTCCGGGTTTCAACAGCACCAAGGCCCAACGGCCGCCGGCTTCCCAGGTGTCGAGGAATCGCTGAGCGGAGAGGACCTTGCGACGGGTGACACCAGAACGCAGCAGCACCTCATCCCGGTCCACCGAGTAGCCGATCACCACGGCATAATGCCAGAAAGGAAATCGCCTCAATCCGAGATTCTGAAACACCAGCACCGGGCGCCCGGCCCGCAGTTCCGCCATCAAAGCATGCAAATCCGGGGTAATGGCATAGGGGATCCGATTAAAGCGACGGCCGGCGGCAATCATCTCCACCTGCAGACTGCCCTCTCTTTCCGGCAGATAGACCAGAGGGACCAGTTCATCAGGGGTCACGGCTATGCCTGACTGACTGAGCACAGCGGCCAATGCGGCAGGGCCACACTGGTACTGTTTCTGGGGATAGAACGGCGTCGCCTGCAATTCCAGCTCGGGGCCTAGCGCCTCCCCTGAGAGTAGAGGAGAGAGGACTGGCCGATGGCCGGCGCAGCCAGTCAACATCAGAAGCGCCAACACAGCCAGCCGTCTCCTGAAAAACGCAGTCAATTAGGCAGCCTCATCGATACCGGTTTGGCTTGGCCGGATCTGCCGAACTGTTTTACAGATGAGTGAAGATATTGGTCACGCCCAGCACTTCCAGTACGATCAATACCACCAGCACCACACCAAGAACCTCCAGTACGCCACCGGCCGGCAGGCGCTCTATTTGCCGCTCCAGCATCACCAGCTCGTCAAGGGTCAGGGCATCCACCCGCAGCTCGGCCTCGGCCGGATCCACCCCCATCCCAATCATGGTGTCACGAACATCCTCCCGGGCCATTGCGGCACGGATGCGGTCGATATGCGCCAGCCTTTCATCCATTTGTATAACGGTCTGAGTGTCGATAGGCGATGCCGGGACAAAAGAGGGAAAACCGAGGACGGCGGTATTCAGGATAAGAATGAGAATCAGGAGACGCTTGAGAGTGAATTTGAGCATGTAGATTCTCCGCTGCCGCCGAAATGACGTGGTACAGCGGTTTTATACCCTCCAAAATGCAGCAGAGGCAAGCGCTATGTCATGATTTGATGGCTTTCTTGGTCTTGCCCGCCTCGCAATCGGGTAATCCGAGCACGGTGGGTAAACCGGCAATGACAGGGAAATGAATCATTTCTGACCGAGATTCCCCCTCACATCTCCCCCGCAACGCACGATTCCTGCTATCCTTGCCGCCCCTGCAACAGGCAATCCGACAACCACGATGAAGAAGCAGATCGAGCAACTGGTATGGGCAGCGCTGCAACGGCTCGCCGCGAATGGCGTAATCCCGCAAGAGGCGGTTAGCGCGCCGAAAATCGAACGTACTCGAGACCCCAAGCATGGCGATTTCGCCACCAACACCGCCATGATGCTGGCCAAGCCCGCTCGCAAGAACCCCCGGGAACTGGCCCAGGCCCTGCTCGAGGCGCTACCGGCATCCGATTTGCTCGAGCGTTGCGATATCGCCGGTCCCGGGTTCATCAACTTCACCCTCACCACCACCGCCTATCACCGCTTGATCCCCACCATCCTCGCCAAAAGCCACGCCTACGGCCGCAGTGACCTGGGGGACGGCAAGCGGGTACAGGTGGAATTCGTCTCCGCCAACCCCACCGGCCCCCTGCATGTCGGGCATGGTCGGGGGGCGGCCTACGGTTCAGTCGTTGCCGACTTGCTGGAGGCCGTCGGTTTCAACGTGCATCGGGAGTACTATGTCAACGATGCAGGCCGGCAGATGGATATCCTCGCCACCTCGATCTGGCTGCGCTACCTGGAGCTGTGCGATGAAACCCTGACATTCCCCGCCAACGGCTATAAGGGTGACTATGTCTGGGATATCGCCGCCACCCTGCACCGGGACCATGGGGAGGCCTACAAGCAATCTGCCGAAGCCGTTTTCGATGGGATACCGGCCGACGAACCTGACGGCGGCGACAAGGAAGTCCATATCGACGCACTCATCAATCAGGCCAAGCGACTATTGGGCGATAACCGTTACCGGTATGTCTTCGAACTGGGCCTGAATACCATTCTCGACGATATCCGCGACGATCTCTCCCTGTTCGGCGTCAATTATGATGAGTGGTATTCGGAACGCAGCCTTACCGAAAGCGGTGCGGTCAATAAGGCCATCGAACGTCTGCGCGCGAGCAACCGATTATATGAAAAGGAGGGCGCTCTGTGGTTCCGCTCCACCGATTTCGGCGACGAAAAAGACCGGGTGGTGGTGCGCGACAATGGACAAACCACCTATTTCGCCTCCGACATCGCCTACCACATAGATAAGCTGGAGCGGGGCTTCGATCGCGTCATCGATGTCTGGGGTGCCGATCATCACGGTTATATCCCGCGGGTGAAGGCGGCCCTCCAGGCATTGGGGGATGACCCCTCCAAGCTTGATGTGCTGCTGGTCCAGTTCGCCATTCTCTATCGGGGCGGCGAAAAGGTGCAGATGTCCACCCGCTCCGGCCGGTTCGTCACCCTCAGGGCGTTACGCAAAGAGGTCGGCGCAGACGCCGCCCGTTTTTTCTATGTCATGCGCAAATGCGAACAGCACATGGATTTCGACCTTGATCTGGCCAAATCGGAATCCAACGATAACCCCGTCTACTATGTCCAATACGCCCATGCGCGCATTTGCAGTGTCTTCCAGCAGGCCGCTGAGCAACGGATTCTCTTCGAGAGCGACCCGAAGGCGGTCAACTATGCACGGCTGAACGAATCCCATGAGCAATCTCTTCTCACCAGTCTCGCCAAATACCCGGAAATCCTCGAAACGGCGGCGCTCAATGAGGAGCCTCATCAACTCACCCACTACCTGCGTGAACTGGCCAACGACTTCCACACCTACTACAACGCCCACAAGTTTCTCATCGACGATGCGGAACTGCGTAACGCCCGTCTGCACCTGATCCTGGCCACCCGTCAGGTCGTGCGCAACGGCCTCAACCTGCTGGGCGTCTCCGCACCCGGGAAGATGTAACGCCATGGCAGACTATAAACATCGCGCAGGCGGCAAGAAAAAGAAACCCCAGAACCATAGCAGTTGCGGTATCTATTTCTTTGGCGGGTTGATAGCCGGCATCTTCCTGACAGGACTGTTGTGGCTGAAACTGGGAGCGGATCTGTCCAATGCCCAGGTGCCGGGCGTCACCAAAGCACAACCGAAACCCACCCCAAGCGAGAACCCGCCTGCGCCGAAACCGACCTTTGAGTTCTACACCATTCTGCCGGAAATGGAGGTCGTTATTCCTGATGAAGAGATCGTCACACCGGAAAGGCAGGTAAGCGCCAAGACACGTGAGGAGCCGCCGCCGACCTCGGTGCGGGAACAAAATGATTATATTCTTCAAATGGGGTCTTTTCGCAAATACCAGGATGCCGACCGTCTCAAGGCAAGGCTCGCCCTGATCGGTATCGAAGCAGAGATCCAGAAGGTCAGCATCAATAACCGGGATACTTACCACCGGGTCCGTAGTGGTCCATACCATTCGCGAACCCAATTAAACACCGTGCGTCGGCTTGTCAAGGAAAACAGTATCACCAGCTTGGTGATCAAACTCAAAAAGTAATGCCAATCACTCCCTCTGGAAAAATTCATGGGTGGGAGCGGCATTGTTATGTTCGCCATCATCGATTGCGGCTTCGATAAAGATGATCCTAAAAACCGCAGTTGACCGTTCCATTCCGATACGGAACTACTGATAGGCAAACTAGTAACTTCGATTTGCCTATTCACCGGAACAGAAACTGCATCAGGACATCTCTGCTTCGCGCCCCTACGGCCTTACGTAAACCAATCTCACGGGTTCGCTCCAGTACGGATGTGCTCATGATATTCATGATCCCCCCTACCAACAGAGAGATCGAAGCGGCAACCACACCGATGATGGAAACGCCATTCAGGATATTGTCCGTCGTTTCAATATACTTCGCCATTGTCTCCGACTTATAACTGAAATTGCCGCCACTTCGCCAGTTAAGCATGTCGATAATCTGGGTAGCGGCGGTTTTAGCTTTCTCAAGGGATACCGCTTCCCCTATCAGATAACTGATCCTGGTATAGCTACAGCATGATGTAGTATATTAGTACCCCACGCCAAATTGGCTCACTTTCCCCCAGAACTGTTCCCAACGATTTGATCGCTCCAAGGTTCTTAAGCTCAATATAATAGGCTATATCCGGATTTCCCCGACACATAAAAGCATAAATAAGGCTGTTTTATAATGTTTCATAAGAATCTGGTAGGAGGTAGCCCGAAGGCTACCCCTAAAGTGGACCCCATAGTAAAGACAGAATTGACCTGAATTTAAGTTATACATTCCACTTCACATGCAGCTGCACGGTGCTGCCCCAAAT
>JAHXHR010000082.1 GCA_025656505.1 Candidatus Thiodiazotropha sp. (ex Epidulcina cf. delphinae)
TGGTCGACCCGCTCGGTGCGGTTGTTGTGGATGGTGATGGTTTCGTTGTGGTCGACGGTCTCGCTGCGATCGTGCTTGATGTGGCTGGTCTCGTCGTGGTCGACGGTCTTGCTGCGGTCATGGCCCACCCAGTGGGACTCGTTGTTCTCCACCTCGATGCGCTGATCCTTCTCGGCGTGCAGCCATAGCTGTTCCTCGCCCTTTTTGTCTTCGAACCGCAATGCGTTGGCGTTGGCCCCGCTGCCCCCTTTGCTGGAACGGCTGAGGATGCCTGATTGGGTCTTGTTCCCCGGCAGATCCCAGGGGGGCGTCTGGTCGGCGTTGTAGACCCGGCCGGTGATGATCGGCCGGTCCGGGTCGCCTTCGAGAAAGTCGACGATCACCTCCTGATCGATACGCGGGATATGCATCGCCCCCCAGTTTTTACCCGCCCACACCTGGGCCACTCGCACCCAGCAGGAGCTGTTTTCATCGCACCGGCCGTAGCGGTCCCAGTGGAACTGCACCTTGACCCGGCCGTACGGGTCGGTGTGAATCTCTTCCCCCGCCGGCCCCACCACGACGGCGGTCTGAGGGCCCTGGACCGTGGGTTTGGGCGTGTTTTGCGCAGGCCGGTAGGTCTCTTGGCAGGGGAGGCAGTCGAAGACGCCCCGGTAGACCGGTCCCTCGGACAGTTCGGGAAAGGTTCCGAAGGCGTCGGAGTGGAGCCGGTGGGTGGCCCGGGTGATCAGGTATTCCCGGTTCTGGTCGTCCCGGGGGTGTTCGATCAGATTGAACCGGCCGCCCACCGCCGCGCCGCGGGCGTTGGCCTCGGCGGACAGCCGCTCATGGCCGGCCTGCAACGCTTCGATCCGTCGGCGTGCGCAGTCGTCACCGTCGCCGAAGGTTTCGTACGCACCGGGGTAGTCGAAGATCTCGTACTCGGCATGGGCGTGGGGCCGGGGAAAGGGGGCCTTGGCCAGCAGCGAGGTCTTGGGATTCTTGAAGTCGTAGTCCGTATGCGCATAGCCGCCCGGCTGTACCGCCTTGCTCAGACGCTAGTGTACTGTATCAAATAGATTGACGTTATCAGCGAGGCGCTAAGCGGCCAGGCGCTAGGCGCACGAGCGCAGGACTAGCCGTAGCTAATTCAAGCGAGTGCAACAACGCGGATGGCCGCTTAGCGCCTCGCCCGAAGGGAGCGCCCCAAATGACTCAATGCGGCGTTGCATTGCTTGAAAAGGGCATGCCATTCCCTGCGCAATGCGCCTTGCCTTGAGTCATTTGGGGCGCTCTGATAACGTCAATCTATTTGATACAGTACACTAGGCGTGGATGTAGTCCTTCCAGCGGGTCGCGCCCTGTTCCGTCGGCGGCACATAGGGGAGCGAGGCATAGGCCTCCAGCGGATCGTGGGCGCTGCGACTGTCGCACAGCACCAGGGTGTGCTTGCCCGGCGTGTGCCGGAAGTAGTAGTAGATCCCCTCCTGCTCCAGCAGGCGATTGACGAAATCGTAGTCGGTCTCCCGGTACTGGACACGGTATTCCCAACTGCGGTAGCTGTCGCTGAGGCGCTCTTCGAAGTCGCTGAAGCCGTGGTCGCGGAACACCCCCTTGACGATGTCGGGTACGCTCAGATTCTGGAAGATGCGGCAGTCGGCGGTGCGGGTGAGAAACCAGAGCCAGGGCCGCAGCGTGGCGCGGTAGTGGGCGAAACAGGCAAGATGGCCGATCTGGGTGAAGTGGCTGACGTAGCCGTCGAAATAGCGTTTGCCGCCATCGACCAGATCGAGTTCGACCGTCATTTTCTCGCCCAGCAGATCGTCAAACGCGATCGCTTCGTCGTCGCTCAGCAGGTCGAGGGTGAATTCATAGGATCTGCCCAGCGCCTCCTCGGCCTGCATGCGGAAAATGAGAAGAACGTCCGGCCCCAGCGGGGTGTTGATTTTTATTTGTCGGTTAACTTGCGAATATGCCATCCTCAGCGCGCCCTTAGCCTGGAAACAGGGAGTCCGTCCTTAACTTCGTTACCGCCCGGGCGGGCTGAAACCATCCGAAGGTGAAGAAACTCGACGGGAGATTATGTTCCCCTTACCGTCCTTAGTCAATGGCTGTGTGGATCGGGGTTTTAGAACCCTCGCCGGTTATTTCGCGCACCATCTTAGGCGTCAGATAGCCAGGCAGCTCAGCGAGCAGTTGGCGTTGCAGCCTTAGGGCGGCCGGCTCGTCCAGGTCGAAATGGGCGGCTCCGGCGACTCGGTCGAGCAGATGCAGGTAATAGGGCATGACGCCGATTTCAAGTAAGCGCTTGCTGAGTCTCGCCAGGGTTTCGCAGTTGTCGTTTACGCCTTTCAGCAGCACGGATTGGTTGAGCAGGCTGACCCCCGCTTCACGCAGCCTTCGACACCCGTCCGCGACGGCCGGCGACAGCTCATTGGGGTGGTTGGCGTGTATCACCGTCACGGTGCTGAAGCGGCACGCCTGCAACAGTCCGGTCAACTCCGGGGTGATGCGTTGCGGCAGGACGACGGGGAGCCGGGTGTGCAGGCGCAGACGCTTCAGCCGGGGCAGCTCTTGCAGTTGTTCCAGCCATGCCCCGAGTTTTTGGTCGCTGACCATCAGCGGGTCGCCGCCACTGAGGATCACTTCCTCAATCGATGGATCGGCCCGCAGATGGTCGAGGATGTCCCGCCACTGCCGGGGTGCGGCTGTGCCGCCGGTATGAGGGTAGTGGCGGCGAAAGCAGTAGCGGCAGTGCACCGCGCAGGCGCCGGTTGTGATGATCAAGGCGCGACCGTGGTATTTTTGCAGCAGTCCGGGGCGGATCTCGGCCAATCGATCGCCGACCGGGTCGGCGTCAAAGCCGGGGGTCGGCGTCGTTTCCCTGCCGTCGGGCATGACTTGCCGCAGTAGCGGATCATCCGGGTCCCCTTTGCGCATGAGCGCGGCAAACTCTCTGGGCACCCGCAGCCTGAATTGCCGATCGGCCCGGCTCGTATCCGCCAGGGTTGAGGGGTCGATTTCCAGATAGGCCAGCAAGCCGGGCAGATCGGTAAACGCCCGGGCCAGCGCCTGCCGCCATGGGGGCGTCTGCACACTGGACGTGCGCTCAGGTATGATGTGCGTCGCAATCGAAACGTTTCGTGAGGATGACATGGCTAGCTATAACACCAATGAGTTCAAGGGTGGGCTGAAAATCATGATGGACGGGGATCCCTGCTCTATTATTGAAAACGAATTCGTCAAGCCCGGCAAAGGTCAGGCGTTCAACCGGGTCAAGATTCGCAATCTTAAGACAGGTCGGGTATTGGAAAAAACCTTTAAATCGGGCGAATCGGTGGAAGGGGCGGATGTGCATGAGACCGATATGCAGTATCTCTACAATGACGGCGAGTTCTGGCACTTCATGGACCCGGAGAGTTTCGAGCAGGTCAGCGCCGACCAGGCGGCGGTCGGTGACAGCGCCAAGTGGCTGAAAGAGCAGGATAACTGCATGATCACGCTGTGGAACGGCTCCCCGATCATTGTCGCGCCGCCCAAGTTCGTGGTGTTGAACGTCACCGATACCGATCCGGGGCTGAAGGGGGACACTTCGGGAAGCGGCGGCAAGCCGGCCACCCTGGAGACCGGGGCCGTGGTGCGGGTGCCGCTGTTCGTACAGATCGGTGAGGCGATCAAGGTGGATACCCGCACAGGGGAGTATGTCTCCCGCGCTAAGGAAGAGTAGCCCGGATGTTTCAGCCGGACGCCTGGCGCCCGTCGGCCCCGCTCGGGATGATCCGCGCCAGGGCGGCGATGCTGAGCCGTATCCGTGAGTTTTTCCAACAGGCCGGGGTGCTCGAAGTGGAGTCGCCGATCTGTTCGCGTTATGGCGCCACAGATCCCGCCATCGACAGTCTCAAGGCCCGTTATACCGGGCCTGGGGCGGCTCAGGGATTGGATCTGTATCTGCAAACCTCCCCTGAATTCCCCATGAAGCGGCTGTTGGCGGCCGGTAGCGGGCCGATCTACCAGCTCTGCAAGGCGTTCCGCGACGGTGAACTGGGACGGCGGCACAATCCCGAGTTCAGCTTGCTGGAGTGGTATCGGCCGGGCTTCGATCACCACCGGCTGATGGATGAGGCGGCCGACCTGATCAACCGCCTTGTCGAAACACCGTTAGCGGTGGAGAAGCTGACCTATGGCGAGGCGTTCGAACAGACCCTGGCCCTGGACCCCCACACGGCAAGCCGGGAGCGGTTGCGTGGCTGCGCCATCGAGCAGGGTGTGCCAAGCGCCGAAGATTTGACCATCGACCGCCGCGACGGTTGGCTCGATCTGCTCTTGAGCCACCGGATCGAGCCCCGTCTGGGCAACCGCGGCATGACCTTCCTTTACGACTACCCGGCCGGTCAGGCGGCGCTGGCCAGGGTGAGGGCGGGGACGCCTGCCGTGGCGGAACGCTTCGAACTCTATCTGTCGGGGATGGAGATCGCCAATGGCTTCCATGAGCTGACCGACGGCCGGGAGCAGCGGCGGCGCTTCGACGACGACAACCGGCGCCGTCGGCAGTCGGGGCAGAGGGTCATGCCGATGGATGAGCCGCTGCTCGCGGCGCTCACGGCCGGCATGCCCGCATGCGCCGGCGTTGCATTGGGCATTGATCGTCTACTCATGTTTCTGACGGGATGCAGCGATATCCGTCAGGTCCTCGCCTTTGATTTCAGCAGGGCCTGAGCCGCCCGCATCCACAACCACTCTTTCGATGACGGTAAAGCAAATGGTTAATAGATTTTCTGTAGACGCTCCAACATTGAACCTAATACATCCGTTGTGATCTCCACCCCTAGTCTTGTTGCGACAATCGTTTGGGTTTCGATCACCGACTGGATGTATTTTATTTGTTCATTAAGTGTGAAGCGGGGCCAGCCTGCATGGTTCTTTTTCGCATTGTGCGACTTCAGAATAAGCTGGAGGTTGTCCGGGTGATGCGCGCCGGGTTGTGTTTTGTGCAGCAGCGCTTGAGCATGATCCACTTCAAAGTCCAGGCCGAAATAGCGTTTCAGTTGTTTGGCAATGGCCTCGAATTCGTCTATGCGATACTGCTCCGAGTTGCTCATGGACTGTTCGGCAAGCCTGATGATCTCGGTACGCTTGAGCGGCGCAGCGTCTTCATCGATTTCGCTCGAAACGTTGGCGTCATGCTTCTCCCTGGAGACATAGCGGACTTTTCTCGGCCGTTCACCGGCGTCGATCTCTATGTGATCGAGATAGGCGCCACGGGCGATGGCGGAGCCGATTCGGGCGGCGATCTCGCGCAGGCCGGTGGTGTCGTTGACCTGGTTCACGGCTTCTTCATCGGCCTTTTCCAGCAGGTCAGGGTAGAGTTTTCCGACGGCTACCGCCCATTCGGATACCGTCACCCAATCGTCGATAGTCTTCAGCGCTTCCAGGTACTGCTCGCTAATGTTCACGGTTCAGGCCCTTGTTTGTTTAATCAGAATGGTTCTTCGTAGATTTGTGTGGATGCAATAGCATCAAAAATACCCCGTTTTTTACATGCTTCCAAGCATGCCTTTTTCAGAAAGTTCCCGCCGGCATACGGCGATTTACTTGTTTTCCGATCCTGTCATGTAGGGTGCGGCCCTGCCGCACCGAGCACTTTCATATCACCTTCCAGGCTGTGCTATCTGTAGTAAGGATTTATAGCGATTGTCATTTTGTCTATGAATTGATCAATCTACAAACAAAGGCCGGCCCCATTCAGCTTCAGCCACTGCTTACGCTCCCTGTAATCCGGCATCACCTTATCCACTTCATTCCAGAATGCATCAGAATGATCACGCTGATGGATATGGCAAAGCTCATGCACAATGATATAATCGATAATCCTGTGTGTCGCCATCATGCACTTCCAGTTAAAAGTGAGTCCATTGCTCTTACTGCAACTGGCCCATCGATATTTCATATCTTTGATTGTGATATTAGACGGTGCTACGCCTACCTTGGGCGCGAAATAGTTAACACGTTCTCTGATTCGTTTTAGGGCCTTGGTCGAGTAGTATTGTTCAAACGCCTTTTTTGCCGCAGTCGTTCCGCCTTCATCGATTAACTTACGATTCAGACAAAATCGGCCCTCTTTCAGCTTTAAGTCAAACCCTTGATCCGATACCAATGACAATCGGTAGGTCCGACCCAGATAAAGAAAGCTCTCTCCATTCACCCATTCACGGACCACGGCTGTTGCATTCAGGTCCCGCCATTCCGCCAGATTGCGGTATATCCACATCCGCTTGCTAACCACAACCGCATCAATAATCTCAGGGCTACAGGCTTTAGGTGGCCGAACAACAACCTCACCATTGCGCTCGATAATGATGTCAGTTGTCTTTCTATCCGTGCCGGGCAGCAACTGATACTCAATATCCCGGACTCGTCTGGCACTCATCGTTTACTCTCCTTGTTAACGTCTTTAACCAATTCGTCATGCCGGTTCTTGGCCAACTTCAAGATCTCCACCGCCACCCGTTCACGCTTTCCTTTCAACGGTTCGATGCCGGTCAAGGTCAAGGCGGTTTTTATCTCACTGCGGGTCTTCTTCTGCTTGTCGGCATTGTTCCAAAAACCAACACTGCCAATACTCTCTTGCAGCGTCTCCACCACGGCCTCCATCAGCAGCTTCATTTTAGCCTTGGCTTCATCGGGTACTTCACCGTTTTCAAACGCCTCATCGGCGATATGGGCATAGAAGGTGGTCGCCTCTCTGCTCATTCCCTCTTCGCCGGATTTACGCCCTTCAATGGCTTCAGTACGCAGCTTCTCCAACTCCTCGGCCAGCTTCTCCCACTGCTCCTGATACTGGTCAATCAGGTTCTCGACCTTCTCCGACAGGCTTTTATAAAATGCCGGATCCTCATCATGGTGAACCGTACAGTGTTTACGGATGGCATGCTCCATTTCGCTGGCCTTGGCTTCGCTGTTTCCCGCTGCATGCTTATGCAGATTTTCGATAAAATCATCGGCCAGCAGTTCGACAGGCGGCACCTTGGGATTGATGCCCAGGCTGATCAGGTGCTCATTGATCAGCTCCTTGACCTTCTCCCCGGCGTTACCCAGGTTGAGACTGGTGTCTTTATAGCGCTCCTTGGCGACCCGCAGGATATAGCCAAAACGTTTGGCAGGCACACGGAAGGAATTGGCCGCCGGATGGGGCAGGATAATATCCATGCTCATGAGAAATTTTTTCAGATAGACATCGAAGTCGGCGCGTATCTTCTCATCCTTCAGCAATCGCACGGCGGCATGAACCACTGCGGCATCCGCTTCGATATCAGGCAGCTTGCCCTCGACATATTCCCGTATCCGCTTCACCCCTTCTTCTGCGAAGAGATGCAACAGCCGTTGATAACGCTCCTCTAATACCGGCATCTCCGAGGTGATCCTTTTCAGACCCTGCGCCAGCTCCTGTTGCTCATCCGCCGCGGCATAGAGCGTCAATGCCTCAGTCAGGTTCTCGGTCAGGCCGATGTAATCCACCACGTAGCCTCGTGTCTTCCCCTGTTTCACCCGATTGGTGCGGGCAATCGCCTGAAGCAGGTTGTGTTCACTGATCTTTTTGTCGATATACATCACCTGTTCGATCGGCGCATCGAAGCCGGTCATCAGCATGTCACAGACAATCAGAAAGGCGATACCGGTGTCGACCTTGTCTGGATCATTGAAGGCAAAGGGCTTGCAGAAATTATCCACCGCATTCCAGGCCTTGGCCTGTTTGCGCGCTTCGGTGACATAGGCGGCCTCGTTGGTGCCGTCTGTGGAAATCACCACCGCCGCTTTCAGGAAGGCGATGCGTTGTATCAGCGGCTCATCCGGTTCGGGTGAGGAGCTGAGCCGATCGATACGCTCCTGCAACGCGGCATGGATCGCCGTCTGATAGCGCACGGCGGCCAGCTTGGAGTGACAAACCACCTGGGCCTTAAAGCCATTGGGAAAGATATGCTCCAGGTAGTGATTGAGCATATCTTTCGCAATGGCATGAATGCGCTGTTCCGCCTCTAAAATATCCCCGGTGGCGCCGTATTTCTTTTTAATCGCCAGCAGCTCCTCATCGCTGCGCTCCTTGAACAGGTTTTCAAACGCGGTCTCAAAGCCGTATTTGTCATTCAATGCCGCATCCGCGGTGCGCCCTTCATAGAGAATCTGCAGGGTCGCGCCATCGTTGACCGCATCCATCAGGCGATAGGTGTCGATGTATTCGCCAAAACGCTTGTAGGTCTTCTTTTCGCCATGGCGTTCCGATAGCAAAGGGGTGCCGGTGAAGGCGATGCGGGCCGCATTGGGAAAGGCCTCAAAAAGATTGTCGCCCAGGTCCGAACCCTGGGTGCGATGGGCCTCATCGATCATCAGCACGATACGGGGAGAGCTATTCACCACACCGAATGTCTGGCCGTTCGGCATGGCCTGATAGGTGCCCAGGGCCTCCGCCACCTTCAGCGGCAGGGTTTCGTCCCGCCGCTGAAATTTATGCACCATCACCATATTGATGTCGGAGCTGTCGGTGGCCAGATCCCTGCGCAGGGCCTGGGTGCTCTCGATGCTGTTGACCCGCCCGCCGATCAAGGTAGCCGTTCTACCCAACTGATCTTCGAGATCGACACGATCATTGATCAGTACGATCTTATAATCGATCAATGCCTTCGAGGCGCGCAGCATCCGCGCCACAAAGACCATGGTCAGGCTTTTGCCGGAGCCCTGGGTATGCCAAACCACACCGCTTCTCTCCGCGACGGACCGGCCAAGGCGCAGACGCTCAACGATCCTGTTGGCGGCCCTGAACTGCTGGTAACGGCACACCACCTTGATCCGCGGTCCGCTGTCGGTGTCCATGAATAGCGTCGAAGTACGCAGAATCGATAGCAGATTGCACTTGTTAAGCATGCCGCTAATCAACTGCTGCTGTGGGTTCATCCCCTCGGCCCTGGCCTCGTCATCGGGCCACTGGGTCTTCCAGGGGAAGAAGTGCTCCAGACCGGAGGTGATGGTGCCGAAGTCCGCCTCTAGGCCGCAGGCGCGGATCAACATCAGTGCGCAGTGAAAAAGTCGCGGCTCGCCCTCTTTCAGCCCCTGCCGGCGGGTCGCCTCGCGCCGGTTCATATAGCGCTGCAACTGCTCGAAGGCCTCGTTCATGGGATTGGCGCAGGTGGGGCCGCCCTTCTTGCACTCCACCACCGCCAGGGGGACACCGTTCACGAACAGCACAATGTTGGGGATGATGAACTGCTTCACGCAGCCCGGCGTGTCGATACGGAACTGGTTGATGGCGAGGAAGTGATTGTTCTCCGGGTTGGCGAAATCGATCAACTTCACCACCGGGTCCTGCTCGCCGGTGACTTGGTTCACATCCACCTGTGCCTTGAACAGCAGCTTCTGGATCGCCTCGTTGGCCTCCAGCAGGGTGCGGTTGGGCTGGCGCAGGATCTGGTCTTGCAGATCCTGCAACTGCTTGTCTGTCAGCCAGGGCTTGCCCTCGGTGGTGATGTTGCGCGCCGCCACCGATTTGGCGAATATCTCCGGCAGCAGCCACTGGCGGAAGTTGAGGCGCAGGCTTTTACTCGGGTCAGACGGAATCTCCGCTCCCTGGTCGATGATCTCCCAGCCCAGCTCCTGCAACTGCTGCAGGAAGGGCTGTTCGACTTCCGTGTATTCGGACATGCTAGGGCTGCCCATTACCCATAAGTCTGAAATATGGGAACAGACATGACATAACCTGTTGTTTTCGTTAGGTTCATATTTTTGTTGGCTGTTAGGGGTATGGTTTGTAACTCATTGTTTTTAAAGGGTGTAAATATTTGTGGGTAATGGGCAGGGCCTGTTAACACTCATCCAATGGACACTGCCGGGACTGTTTTTTCGTCCTGCCAGGCAGAATGAGTGAAGTGTAGTCATTCTACATGAGCGAATGATAACGCCGCAGGGCGGAAAAACAGCCCCGGCCCTTCGGGTTGCGCCCCGAAGGAAGTGCCCTTGGGGTGCGCCTGAAAAAGCACCACTCGGCGTTGCTCGTCGCTCATTTGGAATCACCAAACTACGCTTCTCGCGCCTTGAATGGCGCTTTTTCAGGCGCAACAGTGACCATTGGATGAGTGTTAACAGGCCCTAGAAGCCGCTGTGCTGCAAGCGCGCCAGGGCAATCCCTATCGCACGCCGATCAAACAGCCCGGCCTTCCTCGCCGCCCATTTTTCACCAGCGGGCCAATGCCTGATGCCCTGTTCTATCGCCTCGATAGTGGGTTCGCATTGCTCCTTTTCGACGAGCCAGTCAACCGTTGCCAACAGTTCCATGCCATAGGGCGATTCAAATCCATCGATGATTTCAGAGGTCGATTCAAGGGCGGGCAGATAGGCCTTCGCCTCCGAATGCAGATAGGCGTTGACACGATCGCGTTTACTATCCTCGAACCAGATCACATCCAGCGGATCGGCATCGGCGATGCGTTTTTCGCTCTTCAGATAACTGCCATCCAGAGCATCCAGCAGATGCCTGAGTCTATCCGCATAGGGGCCGTAGTTGTTCGACTCAAATGCCAGCTTCAAGGGATTATCGATGGCCTGCTTATCGATGGCCCGCTCCAGAAACCAAGCCAATTTCTGAATCTCCAGCAGACTGCACTCCATGCCCAAAATCCAATAGCGTCGCACCAGCTCCGCAATCAGCGCACGGGCCGCCGTCAGCTTATCAACCCCCTGCTTCTTGGCGACATTCTGGTAACGCCGGGTCGGCTCATAGACCAAGATATCGACCCCTTCCAGATCGGCCAGCGCTTGTTCGATCCGCTCACGCACGATCGGCCACTCAAGCCCGCCGTTACCCGAGCCCAGTGGCGGAATGGCGATGGATTTCACCTGATGCTGAAGAATGAATTTTTTCAAATCCGCCAACCCATCGACGATCCACTCCAGTTTGGAGGGGTTGCGCCAATGTTGTTTGGTGGGAAAATTGACAATCCACTTCGGTCCCATCAATTCGCCGGTTTGGGTGACGAACATCGCACCGGTACGCACCTGCTTAGCCTTGCAGGCCTTGGCATACTCCGCCATGTTCTTGGCGAAACGCTCCTTGAACATAAGGGCGATGCCCTTGCCCATCACACCGACGGTATTGACCGTATTGACCAAGGCCTCAGCCTCGGCCTCGAGAAGGTTGCCTTGGGTATATGTGATCATCAGAAGTACCACCCTCTTCGCGGATAAACGTCAAGCTTGATCGCTCTTTGCGCAAGCTGTTGTTCTATTTGCGCTTTTAACTGGTCTGTGTAACAAACTATACCCAATAATCCGGCAACCGGGCAATGCCGGTGAATCAGCGCCTCGGCCTGATAGCGCTCGAATTTCGCCGGGTCGTCGGGATCGCGCTTAAAGTCCCGCTGTTGCAACAATTTCCAATCGATTTTGTCGAGATCGGAGCGATCGTTGTAGAAATTGGCCCACTGGTAATAGGCGTGGCTATCGGTGAACAGAAACGGCAGGCCCTGCTGTTGGACAAGCCTCAGGCTCGACACCAGAATGATGATCTCTTCATTGCCGCGTTGCGCCACACCAGCCCAGCCGCTGTGGATATTCTTCAGCATCACCGAAAAAGGGGTGAAATAGAAAGGCACATAGTCATTCAGCACACCACCAGGCGCCAGGGGAACCGGATGATCCGCACGCTTGGTGATCAGCTCGTCATTACCGATATTCACCCACTCGGCGGACCGTAGATCGCTGTTTCCGCAGTGTAGCCCGTGGTCCAGAATCCAGGGTAGATTATCCCGGTGCACAATGCGCCAGATCAGGGCCTTTTCTGCATTTAAACTGGGGTAGTTATAGGCCATCGAGCACCTCGGGCTCGTTCTGCTGGACCTGGACTTTGCCGGTTAGGAGGTCGTGCATTAGGCCGGATTTTTTATTGTATAATTTAGCAAGTTCTAAACGGAGAGTAGTAACTTTATCAGTAACCAAGTCAACCTTATCTGATATCAAGCTTTGCTCTACCTTACTCATATAAGGGAATATAAGCTTTCCCATTATTTCGTTATTAAGGCTCGGCATCGTGGTACCCACAGCAAGTCCAGCCACTTGCTGCTGAATTACTGTGTGTTGATACATATGAGAGAAAAAACGTGCATCCAAATCAGTGCCACCGAGCCTCAACAAAAAACAACCTGTTCCGCAAACCCACCCTCGCTCTAGGCTGGTTATTGCTGCGGCTCTACTTAACTCGCCACGTCTTGCGATGATAATGTCGCTAGCCTTGAGCCGATGCTTTAACAGGCTTTGTGCACGATACTCGGCAATGCGTGCAATCTGTGCTTCCTCTATCTTTCCCTCATTGATATCTTGAGGCATCACAACTGGAATACCTTCATGAGTATATTCATGGGCATGAAGCTGACTACCAAACGGACCCGTTTGAAGATACCCACCGAATCTCTCCAATATGTCTTTAAGCTTTAATGGCTCCCACTCCTTCGGAATCCACCCGATCGGGGTTTGCTGATACAGCTCCGGGGCTTGTTCGCGGAGTGGGCGCAGTTTGCCGTCGGCGCCGATGCCACGGGTAAATAGGTCGTGCATCAGCCCCGCTTTGATCTGCTGGTATTTTTCAATCAGTGCTGCGGTTTTTTCGATGGTTTGGTCGATGGTTTGGAGTATGTGGGCTATTTTTTGTTGTGCAACAACCTCTATCCTAGGCAGCCAATACAATCTCCTAATGACACTTGGATGCGCCTTAGTTGTGTAATCAAATGTGAGATACCTATGTTGACCTGAAAGGCAGTAATAAATAAACGGTGCATGCAGATTTCCAGTTTTGATTCGCATGTAACCGCATACGTTCGTTACGGAAAACTTATGCTTAGGACGATAAAAAAAGTTGCCTCCACCATCTACAGACCAAGTAATCAACTCTTCATCGAACATATATTTGGCATATTCGCCAAACTTACCGTTACGATGCGCAGACGATGAATAAATTGGGTAAGGACCGGGGAAATTGTTTATATCATCCTTGGATATAATGTCACCCCTACCAAGTTCTATGTCCCCAGCAATCACCCAGTCATGCAGCTTTGATACTTCCCAATTGCTCATCACTCAGCCGCTCCCACACATCCATGCGCCCGCAGTATTTGTGCTTCCTGCACGTCGTACCCCAACTCTAGCAAAAATGTCTGCAATTGCTGCGAAGCCGCATCGCGCTCTGCTTCGATGGTCCTGGTAGTAACAGCGTATTTGTTCCAAAGATTCTCAATGGCTTTGATACAAGCTCGCTGATCGGCACGCAGGTAGGCCCGGTAGGTCTCCATCAGCCGTTGCCGCAGGCGTTCGATAATCACGGCACGGGCCTCATCGACAGAGATCTTTTCACGGGCGCTCTGCACCAGCTTATCGCGCTTGTTCTCGATGCTCTTGATGGTAGCCTTAAGGGTTTTCACCTCATCCTCCAGCGCCTTGTGACGCTCCAGGCTAGCGGTGATATTGCCTGCGCGCTCATAGGCCTGCTGTCCCTGCTGCATGGCCTGTTGCAAGGGGGCGATATAGTCGCTGGTGTGGCCCTGCTCATTGGCCAGGTCGATACTGCGCCGGCCATTGGTAAATTGCGGTTCCTTCTGGGCAAGGCCCTCGGTGCAGTAGTAGCCCTTCTTGCTGCCCTTGGGCAATAGGTTTTCCGCCTTGAGTTCGGTAAAGAGGTTGGTAGCGAGGTTTTTGACCGCCTTGAGTTGCGCCTTCCACTCCGCTGTTTTCTCCTTCAGCTCATCCTTCTTGCTCTTCACCTCGTCGCCGGGCAGCACACCGGTATCGTCGGCATCTTCAAACGCCTCTTCACTGGCGGCGGCGAACAGGGCCTGTAGTTCGGCGAGGCGGGTCTGGGTCTGCTCCAGCTCCTCCAGCACCTCGGGGAACTGGCTTTGCAGGATATCCTCGTCCGGGATCAACTCCGCTCCCCAGCCGCTGGCGGCGATGGATTTGAAGTCCGCCTTGAGGCGGTCCACATAGTTGGCGAAGGCACCGCGCACCTGGAAGGGGGTGAGCAGGTTTCGGCCTTGTTCACCCTCCTGGGCCATGGCCTGTTCGATGCCGGCGAGCAGGTTAGTGCGCATCACATCCACATTGCGCGGGCGGGCCTGCTGGTTTTCCGCATCGGGGGCCAGCGCCTCGACGATGGGCAGGTTGGCCTGCCACCAGGCCTCCAGGGTTTGCATCAACTGTTGGTGGCGGGCGGTGACGCTCGGGTGGTTGGCCACAAAGTCGGCGATGCCGCGCTTATCCGAGAGTACCGGGGCGAAGTCCAGATAGGTTTCGTCCCGGTCGACAAAGGCGTCCTCCATCAGTTGCGGGTAGTTCTGGCGGAAATGGGTCAGGCTTTCGACCTCTCCCCTGGGTACACCGCCGTGCAAGTGAGCGCGCACGTCCTGGGGTTCAGGGGGCGGTGCGTTATCCACATAGCGGCGGATGTTGCAGTTGTAGTCCTCCTCCATGATCTTGGCCACCGGGATGCGGCGCGCGTAGGCGGGACCATGCTTATCGTCTGCCTCAAGGATGTCCTTATCGGCTCGATAGGCATAGATGATCTTGTCGATGTCTTCGGGGCGCAGGTGATTCTGGGCCTTGCCTTCCCGGTATTCCCGGTCGGCATTGATGAAGAGTACGTGATCGCGCTCGGCGGCGCCCTTCTTGTTCAGCACCAGGATGCAGGCGGGAATGCCGGTGCCGTAGAAGAGGTTGCCGGGCAGGCCGATGATGGCCTCCAGATAGCCGTGCTCAATGAAGTATTTGCGCGCCTCGCGCTCCTCACCGCCCCGGAACAACACGCCGTGGGGCATCACCGAGGCCAGGCGGCCGTTGTGCTTGAGCACCGCCAGCATGTGCTGGACGAACATCAGATCGGCCTTCTTGCCTTTCTCCGGCATCATTACCGGGAAACGGCCGGGGAATTTGAGGTCTTTCTTGATGTAGTTCTGGCTGAAGGGGGGATTGGCCACGACCCGGTCGTAGCGCTTGAGGTCGTTGTTCTCATCGAAGTGCTGGGGCTCGCGCAGGGTGTCTTCCTGGCGGATGTCGGCATGGGAGATGCCGTGCAGCAACATGTTCATTTTGCAAATGGACCAGGTGGTGCCCATCTTCTCCTGGCCATAGAGGTCCAGCTCATTGGCATCGTCGCCTTTTTCGCGCAGGTAGTCGCGCATCTGGATCAACATGCCGCCCGAGCCGACGGTCGGGTCGTAGACCTCCATGCCTTGCTGCGGATCACAGATTTCAACACAGATTCTGACCACTTCGGCCGGGGTGTAGAATTCACCGGCCTTTTTCCCGGCGGAATCAGCGAAATATTTGATCAGCCACTCATAGGCGGCGCCCATCAGGTCGGGGAATTCGAAATCCTCATCTTTCAGGGGGATCTTGTCGAAGTTCTGTACGAAATTGGCGAGAGTATCGTCATCCAGGGTGCGCTGGCCGATCTTGCGGTTGAAGTTAATGCCCTTGAGTACATCTTCCAGTGCATCCGGGTTGGCGTCTTCTATGGCTTCCAGGGCTTTGTTCAGCGTTGTGCCCACATCCTCTTTTATGTGTTTTAGGGCAGGGTGGTGTTTTATTTTGGTTTCACCGTTTTCAACAACTTCTTCATCCCAGCCCTGATTCCAACGCGCACGCGCCGGTACGAAAAAATATTTACCGGAGTAGTTATCCGGATCAATCAGCGCCTCTTCGATATCCGTTTCAGCCATGCCTTTGGCCGATAGCGCTTCTCGCAACTCAGTCTGACGCTGATCGAACAGATCACTGGCGCGCTTGAGGAACAGCATGCCGAATATGTATTCCTTGTACTCGCTGGCGTCCATGCTGCCGCGAAGGTCGTCGCAGGCGGTCATTAACAGGGATTCGAGGCGGCCCAGTGTCAGTTTAAAAGGCATCTATTTTTGGGTCTCTTTCATGGTTGTTCGATTAAAGCACGAGAGGCTTTATCCACTTACAGGCCGGTATTCTAATGATGTTGGAACAGTAAAGTCACACGCTAGCCTGCATTTCTCACCAGACGGACCGTACTAACAGGAAAACTTATGAATGTTGAACCGGTTAGCATCTCTCACCGTATGGCATTCATCGGACGGTCTGTCCTATTTGGTTTTTGGAACAACCAGGCCGAGCCTCTTGAACGATCGGGCTTGAACCATAGGCCCGGCTATGCTTCTGCGCCTGATCGTCCAACCTGCTTCGGTCTGGTTGCACCAAAAACCCAAATCCTGGTGAGAAATGCGGGCGGGTTTATACACGCCAACTGATTGCCCCTCTTCCATATTGCGATGTATTCCCGTTTGGCTTCGATTGTGATGGAGTTTGGGTTGTTATGGTATGGGGTGAGGTTGGGTGGTTTGGTGCGGCCCTGCCGCACCGGCCTGGGAGGCCCGTCAGAAAGGACATTGATTCATCCCGTCCGCAGGGCGATTACCGATCAGCGAGATGTTGATTGAGCGCTTGGTAAAACTGTGTGACGTTGGTTTTATTCATCGCCGAACGGTCCGCCCGCCGGGATTCGACGGTTACCTTGACGAGGGACTGATCCGGGGCTGATGCGGTGATCCGCACCCTGACCTGCCGGCCGAACGACCCCATCCTGGCCGGGGTGCCCGCTTCGATGAGTCCGCTGCTCGGGTCTGCATCGCTGACGGCCCATCCGAGTCCGGTGACGGCGTCGATGGCGTGGCGGTAGAGGACTTCCGGCGGCGCATCGAACGTTCGCTCTTCAACCGCCCGGGGATTGTCGGTGGTCGGCGCCGTGTGGCAGGCGCTGAGGAACAGCAGCGTTGAGGTCAGCAACAGGCGATGAAGGGACATAAATACTCCTTAAAAACGGGTATGGATCGGATCGGGATATTGATGTAACGGGTGGGTGAAATCAAGCCTCTTTCCGGCAATGCCGGATCTGTTATGGCTCTTCCCGTGACGGGGCGGGGCATGGTCATCCTGATGTTAACAGGCCCTGATGTACTGTCTCATACTACTATCTGTCCGCAAAGGCGGCCTACCGATGGATAGCCGCAGCGCGCGGTCAGACGCCGGTGCGGTTTCAGTTTCAATTCAGTTGCCTGTTCTAAGGTGGCTATGACCCGGCCGTTCCCGTAAGGGAGCCGGGGATTGAATATCAGCATTGAAATAGAGGAATATCATGAAACACAGATCATCCATAGCAAGCGGACTGGCGCTGTCTGCGGCCTTGCTGGGTTTGAGCGGGGCGGCCTTCGGCGATGATGACGGATACGACTTTTTCGCCCGCATGTGGGTCGGCTCCAAGGCGCCGGGCGTGGCGCCGGTAACGGATACCCGCTATCTGGAGGAGTGCGGCGGTTGCCATTTTCCCTATCAGCCGGGTCTTTTGCCGGCTCGCTCCTGGACTAAATTGATGACGGACCTTGAGCAGCACTTCGGCGAAAATGCAGAGCTTCCCGCCGATGACGCTGAGCGCATCAGTGATTTTCTAGTGAACAACGCGGCGGATCAGGCCAACTACAAGCGATCGAGAAAGATCATGAGATCCCTGCGCCCCGGCGAAACGCCGTTGGCGGTCAGCGAGACACCCTATTTCATCAAGAAACATGATGAGCTGTCGCGCAAGATGGTGCAGGACAACCCGCGGGTCGAATCGATAAGCCGCTGCGAGGCTTGCCATACAAGGGCTGAAACGGGCTCCTTCGGCGAGGAGGAGATCTTGATTCCCGGCTTTGGCGCTTGGGAGGATGATTGAGAATAGACCCATAAAAAAACCCGCGTGTGGGGAGACACGCGGGTAGGGGTGGAAGTTGTAAACCGCTCGGTTCTGATTTAGTTCATTTCATTTTCGTGGCGCTTGGCGCATCCAGTCATCTGTACGGATGGAAACAAGGTGCTGTTGCCGTCCGCACAAAAGGCCGGTGCGTCAAACGCGCCACCGGCTAGCGTGGACTACCTCCGGTTATGGTCATCGTCATGGTCATCGTCATGGTCATCGTCATGGTCATCGTCATGGTCATCGTCATGGTCATCGTCATGGTCATCGTCATGAGAATCCGCCGCACAGCGCACCGACGTTACCCCGGTTAAGGTGTCGTTGCCCGGATCGCTGTTCTGATCCGCGCTGATGGCTGCGTTCC
>JAHXHR010000083.1 GCA_025656505.1 Candidatus Thiodiazotropha sp. (ex Epidulcina cf. delphinae)
CAAACATTTTACCATGCGTGAGGCCCTCTTGCTTTTATTTTCAACAGGTTAGGCTTGTTTTTTTGCTGAATTTGAACTCCGAAACTTGAGTTAGTAACCGGCATTGACGGGTGAGCGGCAATCGATCTTCCTGAGCGATCATTTCTTGCCGTTCGGACCGTGAATCCTTTCCAGCCCGTGTTCTAAAAAATCCCGTTCCATTGTCAATTGTCCCATCTCGGCATGCAGCTCTTTTACCTTTTCGTCTGTCTCTTCACGCTGTTGCCGCCCACGACCAAACAGATGATCTGCATCGTTAAGCAATCGTTTGCGCCAATCCTGGATCTGATTTGGATGTACGTCAAACTGTTCTGCCGGTTCAGCCAATGTCCGATCATTTTTAACGGCTGCCAGGGCTACTTTTGCTTTGAAGGCCGATGAATGATTACGTCTTTTTCTGCTCATCTTCTGCTTACTCCTCTTCAGTTGGAATAATCGCAGAAGACACTTATAATTTCAGCTATGATGTCCGACTAATGGGGTCCACTCACTATGAGTAATAACGGCCGGAAGCGTATAAACAAACCAGACACCACGCTCAGCGCCTTTGCGAGAGTGTTTAAATTGTTCTTGGAGAGGGGCGAGGATGTCACGTAGAATGAACATGTGTTGATGTTCCTTTTTGCTATTGATTTCAACCGATTAGCAGCAGAAATTATAACAAACAGGGAGCACCGGCACAACAATAAGTCGTTGTTTTTCAACGAAAAATTGACTTTTACCCTTGCTAATATTATAGTTATTATTGTTGCCTCGTTGTCTTGAGAAAAGGATATTCGAACGAGTTTGTGGGCCATTTAAAAAGCGTGAAACTTTAGCTTAGATCACTTCGCCGATATGATTTATCTGACGGTTGGTGACCTCGATATTCCTGCGCAGATTCCAAGCAATTTGCGTACATTGTGAATCTATTTATAATCCTTATGAAACATTACAATACAGCCGTATTTATGCTTTTATGTGTTGGGGAAACTCGGATATAGCCACTTTGCAGATACTCCACGGGGCGCCAAAGTCGGATTGCTCCGGCGTTTGCGCCGGCCCGGCCCTGGCCGGATTGAGGTCGACGTAGGCCATGCAGGCGGCCAAGGCATTTTCGTCCAATAACGCTTGGGATTTGAACCGCCCCTTCCGGAATCGCCCGGTACAGTCATCTTCCCGATTGGCTTCACGGGCCTGAGACAGCGCATGAACCAACTGGTGTCCATCAGGCGGGATCACCGGCGTGCGACACGTTCGTCCGGAACTTGTCGCTCGGCTGGTGATAGTGGTTCACCGCAGAGGTAACGCTGAGAGAGAAGCGTGCCTTGGTAAAGGCGGCGCCACCGTTTGATGACCTCCTGTTCGTCCCATCCCTCAGCGGTTTCCCGGTCGATGAAGAGGACAAGATGAAAATGGTTCGACATCACGGCATAGCTACAGATATCGATGACGAAGGTTCCGACAAGCGCAAACAGTTTGTCTTGAATCCATTGGCGACGGTGCTCGAAACTTCTTCCGGTCAGAGGATCATCGCCACAAAGCCAAGCACGCCTGACGCAGCGGGAGACGCAGTGGTAATAGGGAGTGGCTTCGAGAGAGATCAGGGCTTTCCGAGGCTTTGGCATGATATCGTTCCTTGATATCGGGTGATGAGGATTACTGTCAGAGTGCCGTCATCATGATGATATGGCAATGGTTTGAGTGAGTGTCCATGTTATTAATGTTGTTATAATGTTGTTATATTCATGATAATATGGCTCATGATATAAGTGGATATCCATGTTGTTGGTGGTTTATATGCATTGCTCGTGAAGGTTTTATGGGACAGCAGTGATAATTCATTTATTCAGCAATGCGTGCTCTTATTACCTTACTTTTTTATCAGGATATATTTTGATGGAATGATTGATATCATTTATCGGTTGTACGCCAGGGAACAGTCAACCCGCGCAGATGGAACGATGCAAGCGTCGGGGCGATCACGCCTTTTCCCCCTGAAACAGCCGGGATTAAACCCATAGTGAGGATGGAATCTTGTGTTGAAAAACTCTCATTCGCTAGGATGGACGAGCAAGGCGCTCGCAACGATCTCAATGCTAATGCTTTTATCAGCATTCCCCGCATTTGCCGGTATTCAAGGCAGCCCCCACGACCTCTCGCAGACGGCTTTTTCTGATGGGGAAATCTGCAATGTTTGCCATACACCACATAACGCAAATAGCGGAAGCCAAGTGCCCCTATGGAATCACGAGATATCAATTGCGACTTACAAGTTGTATAGCAGTCCAACCATGGATGTGGTCGCCGGACAGCCGCAACCTGGCGGTGTCTCGAGAATGTGTCTTTCCTGCCATGATGGTACGATCGCGATTGATTCATACGGTGGTGATAGCGGCGCAATAACCATCACCGGTAAGCCGAATTTGGGGGTGGATCTCAGTAATGATCATCCTATCGGCATTCAATGGGCACATCAGACTCAATCGGCAGGATCATTGAGCTGCCTTAGCTGCCATGTCCTCAAATACAACCCAGAGACTATGATGTATGAACTCGTCGATCCGGTAGGCGGAGAACTCAGATTTTTCGACAGAAAGATCGAGTGCCCCTCATGTCATGATGTCCACAACAGTCAGGTCATGGATGTGAAGCTGCTTAGAAAGCCTTTGGCAGGCTCGCAGCTTTGCCTGCATTGCCACCCCTCGTAATGTGTCTTTGCCGCACGCACCATCGGTTAAATGGGCAATTCCTCATGCGCCAGATCGGTTTCGCCGCAATGATGCAGGATATTCTCACGTGATGCATTGCGCAGTTTCACGGCAATCATCCAATCACTTTCAGCCGTTTTTTCTTTTATGGTTTGCGGATAGATGGGTTCGCCAAAGTTAACGGTAATAGCACCATGATGAGGGAACCAGGTGCCGGAGCGCAAAATGGAGCGGGTGCCGCGAATGGTGATGGGTACAACCGGCAGATTCGCTTCGGCAGCGGCAACAAAGGCGCCCATATGAAAGGGTAGCAGCCCGGACACACGGGTGAAGGTGCCTTCCGGGAAAAATACCAATGATCGTCCATGTCGTGCTGCTTTGGCCAAGCGTCGGGTATCGATAATCCCTTTTTGCTGATCAAATCGTTCTACGAACTCTGACTGGATACGACGCAAAAAAATGCGCGGGACCAGGCGTCTCAGCAATTCGGCCTTGGCGACAAAACTGAATTGCCGGGTAAAGGCCGCCACCAGGACAGGACCATCAAGATAACTGGCGTGATTTGCCACAAATACACAGGGCTGTTCGGCCGGCGGCAGGCGCTCCAAGCCCTGGACCCTGAGCGGCGTGCCTGAAGCCCATGCCAACAGGCGTGCTCCTGCACGTATGGCGGCCCAGCGCCAGGAAATTCGCGGCAATATCACTGCCGCCAGCCAGACAACAGGCGCATCCATCCAAAAGAGCATGCGGGCATAAAGCCCGTAGAACCTTACTGACAAGGTCTGTCGAGTACGACGCAACTGTGGACCGATACCCACCAATGCCAGCCGGGTAAGTTGCCAGGCAAATGATTTTTGTCTCTTGCCGACCCGACCGCCTTCGTAGACTTCACGACTTGCCGCACGCCGAATCTTGCCGCTTGATGTTTTGAGCACGGTATTGGGTGGAGCCAGGACCACCTCATCGGGCGCTGCCTCAGCCAGGTCTGTGGCGATCATATTAATCTGCGAGCGTAGCTGCTCCAGCAACCCGGGGGCTTTTTGCCGGGTTTCCGCCATCAGCACCAACCGTTCCGTACCCGAGGCGGGATCACTACCGGCAAAGACGGCCACGCGCCCTTTTCGTATTCCGGGGATATTACCCACGGCTTCCTCCAACTCATCAGGGTAGATATTCCGCCCGGCACGAATGATAATATCCTTGCTACGTCCGGTAATGTACACATCGCCATTCACTGTATAGGCCAGGTCGCCCGAATTCAGCCATTCTCCGTCAAACAGCCGGCGGGTCTCCTCAGGGTTGCGAAAATAGCCGCTGCTGGCGGACGGCCCGCGAAACTGAAGCTGCCCTTCCTGACGATCAGGGAGTTCGTGACCCGTCTGGTCAATAATGCGAATTTGATGGCCCGGCAGTGACTGGCCACTAGCCACAAAGCGCTGCGCCTTGGCATCGACCTGTTCGGCGGGAATGGCGCGACCGGAGCGCATAAATGGTTCACGCTGAATTTGATCAATGACCGTACCACGACCCAGGGGGGGGAAGGCTAGTCCCACCGAAGCTTCCGCAAGCCCGTACACCGGCATGAGTGATGCTCTTCGCAGACCGTACGGTCCGAACCGGTTATGAAAGTTCAGCATGGTTTCAGGGCTTACTGCTTCAGCCCCATTGAAGGCGGCCCGCCAACCGGCAAGATTAAGGCCTTCAAGGTCAACATCATTGAGCCTGCGCAGACAGAGTTCAAAGCCGAAGTTGGGGGCTGCCGAGAGTGTCCCGCCGTAGCGGTGTATGGCCCATAACCAGCGTTGGGGACGCGACAAAAACGCAAGGGGCGACATAACCACAAACAATGCCGCATAGTAAAGGCTTCCCAGCCAGGCCCCAATCAATCCCATGTCGTGATAAAGGGGCAACCAACTGACAAAGACATCGGAGCCGTTGACCCGCACCACAGCGCCCATGGCGCGGATATTGGCCAGCAGGTTGGCATGGGTCAAAACCACGCCCTTGGGATTCCCTGTGCTGCCTGAGGTATATTGTAAGAATGCGATATCCTGTGTCCCACGTACAGGGATGGTCAATTTGCCCGCCTCGCTTGATAGTTCCTCCACGGTGACAATGCTGCGTAATGTCTCCACCTGGGTTTTAAGCAACCGTACAATACGTTTGGCTTCAGGGACTGTGATCAGCATGATAGCGAGACAATTGGATAATATGCCCCCGTGGCGGCGCAGATGCTCCTCGATCTGGCTGCGTCGCACCGGTGGGTAAATGGGAACCGGGATCCCCCCTGCCAACAGGATCCCGAAAAAGCTGAAGAAATACTCTTTGCAGGTAGGTAACATGATGGTTACCGTCTCGCCTGCTTGTAAATCACGTTGCTGCAATCCGACTGCTATCCGTTCCGCGCCCTCCCATAACTGCAGGTAAGTCAGGGTTTCACCCTTTCCGTCATCACTGTATAGGCAGATATGAGGGCGATGGGGATGAGCCAGTACATGCCAATGCAAGAGCTCAATCAGTGTCTGCACACTATGTGGCGCAGCTTCTGCCTCGCCCAGGCTTATTTCGCTTGTTTCAAATTGCTCAAAAGATGTACCGGGAGCATCCGCACTTAGAACTGCCCGTAATAAATCACGGGGTGTTTCCGCTTCAGCAAATACTTGCTCCGGTAAGGAGATCGTGAAGCGCCGTTCAATGCGGCTGAGCAATTCCATCCGAGCCAGACTGTCTAGGCCAAGGTCTCGCGCCAGTGCACTATCAAGTGTTACCGTTTGGGAGACTGTTTGGCCGGGACGGATCTCCGCCGCCAACTCCTGCACCGTCTGAAGCAGGATGGCGGATATGTCTGTATTTGCTTCCATACGGTGTTCTTCGCTTGATGATGAAATCACCGCTTACCGGGATTTCTCGTAGGTTCCGAAAAGTTCTGTTTGCTCAAGAATATGTCCTCGCATAGCGGCCTCAATTTCTGCCTTGTCAGGTTGACCCATTCCCTTCAATACCGTGTCCAGGGCATAGAGCTTATGGAAATAGCGATGACGGCCGATCGGTGGGCATGGGCCGCCATAACCGATCTTTTTCCAGTCATTCAGACCTTGCTCTGTACCGAGCGGAAGAGCCGCAAATACGGTGCCGTCAGGAAAGCCCGTAACGTCCGGCGAAATGTTAAAAACAACCCAGTGAACCCATGTCATTCTCGGGGCCTTTGGGTCCGGCGCATCCGGATCATCAACAATTAAAACCAGGCTGCGGGCGCTATCGGGCACACCCTGCCATTCCAGTGGTGGTGATAAATCCATTCCTTCACAGGTGTATCGTGACGGGATTTCACCCCCATTGATGAAGGCGGTCGACCTGAGTGTAAGTGTCATCTTCTCCTCCGCATATACTATGGAAATAACATAGCTTGAGAATAAGGGTTGACAGAACCAGAAAGCCGGCTGTGCGGCTATGCCTCGAACCGGTAGTCTCTGATAATAAAGCCTAGTCAAATTTTCCCGGTACCACTACCTCATTGTATCTTCTCCACAAAGATTAGGTTTGTAACTATCCGGCCACCCCGTTCTTTATGGAGTCGTTCGTTGAGACGAATCGTTTTACAGGAATTTGTTGGTCTAATACTTGTCGGATCTAATTGCTATGTGTTTGGTTTTCCGTACTGGAATATTGACCGGGATCACGGAAATGCGGAAGACTTGGGTTTTTTTCGAATTTTACGATTATTCTTGAAATCGATGGCCATCGGAATCACGGCGATATATCGTAAACTGCGGAAAAGGCTCTATCTTCCTCCGGGTGAAGCTGCGGAGATAACGAAAGTAACACCGACCTTGCTTAGGGGTTGGGCGAGTGGGGGGTGCTTCGTGCTGAGACCACCCAGGGCGGTTATCGTCGCTATCCGGTCAGTGAGATGCTACGGTTGGCGCAGGAGAGGGTATAGGCGCCGAATTGTCGGCCTATCAATCGTTGAGGGTGTTGATGGATTCGCGGTTTGCAGATTTATCAAACATGACCACCAAACAAAATTTATCAGGATTATCGCCATGAGCGGGTTTTGCTCTGATGAGTACCATAAACGGATAGTTGAGGCAGGCGCTGATGCCTGTCTATTGAAACCTTTCCCCATCGGCGAGTTGAAAAACGCCTTGGGCCTGTCCGTTCAACAAACCGATGCCGATGAGGAAGGGGTGTGCTGAATGGATGGTTCAGCACACCCGGTTATCGGCTTGCCCGATGAGTCTTATCGAGTGCTCGTCGTCGATGACGATGAGCTGTACCTCTCGCTACAGATGGAGATCTTGCGTGAGATGCCTTGTCAGGTCACCGCGGCTGATTCCGGCAGTAAGGCCCTGCGGTTAATCGAGCAGGGAGGCTATGATCTGGTGTTGCTGGACAAGCGGCTGCCGGACCTCGACGGGGACGAGGTCTGCCTGCGGATACGGCGGGATTTAAATAATCATCTGTTGCCGATTATCATGGTGACCGGTGATGGAACGTCGGAGAGCCTGCGGCACAGTCTGGCGATGGGGGCCAATGATTTTGTCAAAAAGCCCTACGATCCTCTCGAGTTGATGTCGCGGGCCGGCGCCGCGTTGGAAAAGAAACATCTTTTCGATCAGCTCGATAATGCGGCATCAGTGCTGTTTACCCTCGCCAAGATGGTGGAGGCGAGGGACCCTACCACAGGTGAGCACTGCAACCGTCTGGTGCATACCTGCCAGGTCATAGGGCGGGAGGCGGGCCTCTCGAGCGGCGAACTGGAGGCATTGCGGAAGGGCGCCATCCTGCACGATATCGGAAAGATCGGGATTCCGGATACGATTCTCTTGAAGTCGGGCGAATTGACCGCCGCCGAATGGATGACTATGCAAAGTCATGCAGGGGTCGGGGCCGATCTGTGTACTCAATTGAACAGCGTGCGGGATGCGGTGCCTATTGTCCGTCACCATCATGAACGTTGGGACGGCAGCGGATATCCGGATGGTCTGTCGGGCCGACAGACGCCCCTGATTGCCAGGGTTTTTCAATATGCCGACATCTATGACGCATTGAGGCATGATCGAGCCTACAGCCGTGCTCAGACAGTCAGCGAGATCATCGGGATCATTGAGTCTGAGTTGGAGAAGGGCTGGCGTGACCCTGAGATCGGTGAGATTTTCCTGCATATCCTGCATCGATCGCCTGAACTGCTGGACCGGTGATGAGTGCTCCGGGTGGAAGACCGCCCGGAGGGTTCGCGGGTGACGGCGACGCTTGCCTGTGCCTGTGCGGATTCGCCGCTTTGGGTCGCCTCTATTCGCCGCTTAGGGGCATTTCTACGGGACTGCTCATGCCGGAGAAGACGAAATCCGTAATGGAGTGATCATTGAACTGCTTAAACAGACGGTTCGCGTTCGTCCCGGCAAGCGAATAGTTTGCGACCAGGGCGACATCGGAAAATGCGGAGTAGGCAAATAACATGACATAGTATCTTCCCGGCCGGATGGTATTGATGGCCACGCAACTTTCGTTATTGCCTGGGAAATAGGGTCTGCATGCGTAGTGGCTCAGTGTCGGTTCGGCATCGAACTGGATATACAGATCGGCATCGCCGGTCCCGCCGCTGATGGAAAAAGAGAGGTCGTCCACGCCGTCCGGCACATCGAAGGCGAATAGCAATGACTGGCCGGTCTCAGCGGCAAGTCCGGTTTCAGGGACATGGTTGTGTAGCAGGGGGGGACCCCAATCGACGTTCAGGGCCTGCTGTACGGCGGCGGCGGCATCCAGGATGCCCGAGCCGCAACCGATGCATTCGGCGGGGAAGGGACGGGCGGTCGCTGTTATTATCTGCTCGACTTGGTCCGGAGTGATGTCGGGCTTGACGGCATACAGCAGGGCGGCAACGCCGCTGACGTGGGGCGCGGCCATGCTGGTGCCGCTTTTGTAGGTGTATGTATCGCGACCCGGAATGAGGAATCCTCCATTATAGGTTGAAAGGATACCCGCCCCCGGCGCCGAAACATCAACCCCATCACCGAAATTTGAAAACGAGGCGAGAGTGGCATCTTGTGTGGTTGCGGCTACGGCGATGACGCCGTCACAGTTGGCTGGTTCCTTATTGGCGACATCGTAGGCGTTATTGCCGGCGGCTGCGACGATCGTCGCACCTTGCCGGCGCGCGGTATTGATCGCACGACTGAAGGTCCGCGAGCAACCGGGAGACAATCCTCCCAGGCTTAGGTTGATGACATTGGCCGGGTTCTGATTGCCAGGAACACCGGTGATGCTTGCTCCTGACGCCCAGACGATGCCATCCGCGATGTCTGATGAATAACCGCCGCACTTGCCAAGGACACGCACGGGCAGAATTTTTGCGCCAAAGGCGACGCCGGCGACGCCGGTTCCGTTGTCGGTTGCTGCCCCAACCGTGCCGGCCACATGAGTGCCGTGCCATGAATTCCAGGGGTAGTCACTGCATTCGGGGGCATAGTCGCCCGGGTCCCGTGCGTCATTGTCACGCCCGTCGCCGTCATTGGCGATAAAGAGATCACTGATCATGTCATAGCCGGGGAGGATATTGGATACCAGATCCCCGTGGGGGAGGTAGCCGGTGTCCACCACGGCGACCACCGCGTTCCCCCCCCGGGTGGTGTCCCAGGCCTGGGGAAGGTTGATGCCGCCGGTATGGTTGGAATAGTGCCACTGCTCATGGTACCGGGGATCATTCGGGACAAAGAGGGGGTGCATTATCAGGTCGGGTTCTGCATACTCTACATGAGGGAAACTCTCGAGCTGCCGAATGATCCCTTGTAACGCTGCGAGTGGTTTTTTTGCGTCCAGTTTAAGAACCTGTGCGCCATTGAAGGCGTGCTTGACGTGAGTGATGCGCTCCCCGGTGGATTGGGCAACCATGTTGGTCATTTCGTTCAAGCCGGATAACGGGGTGAAGCCGTTTTTATACTTTACGATAATCCGATCGGTGGTGTTCGTCGGTGGTAGGTAGTTGCCGTTGCTCTCTATCGATAGGGAACTACCGGCCGTGATCATGCCGATGGTCAGGAGGCAAGCCTTGATGGAAAAAGAGAAGACGAGTGAGTGTTTCATTGAAAAGCTCCTTTTTAATGACTATCCATTTCTCATAGAGCCGGGTATGGCGCCTGGCTCCAGAAGGTTGTTTCGACCGTCTCCGGTCGATGACGCCGACAGAAATGAGAGGATGTCCAAAACTGTCAGTTACACAGGTTCACGGCGGTTTTATGGATTTCTTGACAAGAAATCGCCACGAATAGGTTGGCGTGTAAAATATGTTGAAATCCGTCAACAATGTACTGTGATGCTGTTCACGGTGACAGCATCAAATTCATATCCGAGCGAATCAATTCGGGTTGCCGAGTTAATCATAAAGCATGAGTGACAACAGAATCAGAAGGGAACAACAGACCATTACGGCTATGATGGCCATCCACTGCGCCGACCACCACCAGACCGGTGGCGCTCTGTGTGAGGAGTGCGTGCGTCTATTGGACTATGCGCATCGGCGTCTCGATAGCTGTCCGTTCCGATCGGAAAAACCCGCGTGCAACCACTGTGCCGTGCATTGTTATTCGAACGAGATGCGGGGAAGGGTTCAGGAAGTCATGCGATATGCCGGTCCTCGGATGATGTTGCGACATCCGATATTGAGTCTCTATCATCTATGCGATAAGTTTCGTAAAGCACCTGAATTGCCAAAACCTAAGCGTTAACCGGGAAGAACGACAAAAGCGATCACTACAATCCCGCTTAGGTCACCAGGTTTGGCGCCATATCAGCTTCCCGCCTGTCGCGGCAGTGAATTCGAGAGATAGCTCTCGAAATGCTTGCGATTCATGGGTTTTGCGAAGTGATAACCCTGGGCGTATTCCACATTCAATGCCTCCAGAAAATTTGCCTGTACCTGATTCTCGACCCCTTCGGCAATGATGGTGATTCCCAACTTTTTGCTCATCAGGACAATCATTTCCGTCAGGGTTCTGTTATCCGCATCGGCCGGCAGTCCACTGATGAATGAACGGTCAATCTTTAAGTGATTCAGTGGGGACCGTTTTATGTAGGCCAATGAGGAGTAGCCGGTGCCGAAATCGTCCATTGCTGAATATATCCCGAGTCTTTCCAGGTGCTGGAGGTTGTCGAGCACTTCTTCATCATTGTGTAGCAGTAGGTTTTCGGTAATCTCCACACACAGCCCAAGGTCAATCTCGCTGGCTTGCCGTGCAATGTTTGAGATCGTCTTGTTGAAGGTTACATCACAGAAGCAGATGGGAGGTACGTTGACCGATAACCAGAATTGCTCCGGCCACTCCTGCCAGGATTTGGCATGCTCTAGGATTTCATCGAACAGCCAATCGGTGATCGGTCGGATCAGCCCGGTTTGTTCGGCTATCGGTATGAATTCCGTCGGAGTGATCTGTCCGAGATCCTGGTTGTCCCAGCGTAACAAAACTTCGGCGCCCACCAGGCGGCCGCCTGCAACACACACGATCGGCTGATAGACCGGATAGAGTTCGCCGGCTTCCAGGGCATGACTTAAATAGGTCTCACGCTTCATTCTCTCGGAGACTTTTTTATTGATTTTTCGGGTGAAGAATCTGAAGGTGTTACGGCCGGCATGCTTAGCTTCGTACATTGCCATATCCGCGTTGTTCATCAAGCTGCCGACATCCATTCCATCATCGGGAAATACTGCAATCCCCAGACTGGATGTGATACTGAGTTCCCGGTTATTGAGCCTGAACGGCATCTGCATGGCGGACAGGAACCTGTTGACGACTCGCTCAAGGCCGGTCGAGAGATTTTTTACTTCCGGCACTATGGCCATGAATTCATCACCACCCAATCGCGCCAGGGTGTCTTCGAAACGCAATTGGGCCTTGATCCGGTTTGCCACCTGGATCAGTAGTTGGTCGCCGACGGGATGCCCCATCGAGTCATTGACTGTCTTGAAGTTGTCCAGATCGATATAGATGACGGCAACAAACTGTTTATGCCGTTTGGCATGTTGTAGGAGTTGCTGCAGACGGTCAAAGGCGAGAAAACGGTTGGGAAGCCCCGTGAGTTGATCATGTGTCGCCTGCTCGAGGAGTTTCTGTTCAAATGCCTTGCGTTCCGTGATGTCCTCCTTTACCGCAAGATAGTGTGTGGTTTCTCCGTTCTCACCCCGGATCGGTGCGATGACAGCGGATTCCCAATAGCTGTTACCATTTTTCCGCCGATTGCAAAACTCCCCTTTCCAGACTTCCCCGGTCTGGAGTTTGTCCCACATTTTTCTATAATGATCGGACTCCTTGGGATCGATGCCGAGCATGTGGGTATGTTTGCCGATCACCTCATTCGCTGAATAACCGCTGACCTCGCAGAACTTCGGATTGACATATTCGACGCTTCCTTCAAGGTTGGTGATTACCACGGAAGCCGGACTTTGCTCGACGGCCAATGAGAGTTTTTTGAGCTCTTCAGTGGCCGCATGTCGCTGCTCGATCTCTTTCTCCAAGCGGTTGTTGGTTTCCAGCAACTCCTCCCGATCGATGACGATCTGGCTCATCATGTCATTGAAGCTTTCAGCAAGTCGTCCGAGTTCGTCATTCGTGTAGATGGGCACCTCATGGTCGAGATACCCTTCCGATACACGCGATGCCCCCTGGGCTAGCGCCCCGATGGGAGTCAAAACATGGAGTTTGAAAATGATGAATATGACACTGCCGAGAAACAGCACGATAGCGGTAAAGATGCGTATCAGATCAATCAGGACATCGCGCGCCTCCCGGGTCACGCGTGAAGTATCCAGGCCTACTATTACCCACCCCAGGCTTTGCCCGCCATCCTTGATGGTGAAATCCAAGATAATTAGTCTGGCGGGGATGCCGTGCGGTTGCTCAATCACCGTATTGCGCTGTTTTATCCACTGTTCCACCAGCCCAGGTTGCGCATTATTCGGCAGGTAGGTGGTTATCGGACGGCCTTCGAGGGTCTGTATCTGAGCAAAATGCACATCCTCGTCGTTACTGATCTGACGCACGAAACGATCCAACATGGTGACGTCATAGGCGTAGATTGCATCCGGGCTGATCAAGGCGATGAAACGGCCGATTGCATTTGCTTTGCTGCGCAGGCTCTCCTCGAGAAGGTTCTGTTGCGCCTGATAGACATAAAAGGCTGCACCACCAAAAGTGCATAGCAGAACGATGGTTATCCAGAAAATAAACCTGAAGCGTAGGCTCCCTTTATAGATAAGCTGGATGTTGTGCAGCTTGGTATTGTCCTGCTCAATGGGCATATACGCTGTCAATAATTTCTCGGTGGAGGTCGTAATCCCGATCTTGCGCGGGGTTGAAGGCGGTCAGTCCGGCTTGCTGAAGAGTGTCCCTGCCTTGCGGTGAATCCTTCAAGCCTATGAGTAGATCCTGTATACGGGATTTGAGTTCGTCAGGCATTTCCCGCTTGACGGCCCAGGGGAGATGAGGTAAAGGTTGACTGATTGCAATCAGGTTCAACTCGTCGATGTCGATTTTTGAAGTTATCATGGGGAGCCGCCGAACGACTTCGCCGGCGCCTCCGGCGTCGGTCTGCCTCAGAAAAGTGGCCAGCACCGCATTAGGTGGGTTGGTCGCATAGGATTCCCGATAGTCGCCCTGCGCGAGTCCGGCCTGGCGCAGTAGATAGGTGGGTACGATATAACTCATCATGGCCCTGGGGCCGCCGCCAAACAGTATCTGTTTGCCTCGCAGTTGCTCCAGCCGTTGGATGCCCGAATCCCGACGCACGTAAATGGCGCCCTTGATCGTTTTTTCCCCGAACTCTTCATTCTGCACCAGGGCATCGTAACCGAGTTGGTCGTGGGCGTTGATATACTCGAACTGATTGAGATGGACCAGGTCGTAACGGCGCTCCTTGAGACGGCTCAGGAAGGTGTCGAAGTCGGCTGACATTTCGAGCCGCACCGATAGCTGTAACTGTTCTTCCAGGTAGCGGGACAGGGGGTGGAACAGCCTTGCGGTGAGCGCCGCATCCCGGCGCGGAAATAATCCGATAATCAGGGATTCGGCATAGGCGCGTGTCCAGCAGTCGGCCACAATCAGTGCAACGAGGATAGGCAGGAGCCTCAAAGAGAACTTGTCAGTGCGTTGAGCGTCTATCCGAATATGCATGGGTGCTGAATATAACACCATGATTTCATTTAAGAAAGCTAAAATAGCATGATAAGTGATCGCTATCGACCGGTTTAGCGGTATCTTGAGTTTTTATGTCGGAGGGTAAAAAAGAAAATGGAACACCACAAGCGATCATGAGCCTGAATCATCAACAGCTCAATAAGGAGCGCAGGCGCTTGGAACAACAGCGAGCGGGGGAGGCGGATTGGCGGCTGTGGGGACCCTATCTCTCTGAGCGCGCCTGGGGCACGGTGCGTGAAGATTACAGCCCGGACGGCAGGGCCTGGGAGTATTTCGATCACGACCAGGCTCGCTCCCGCGCCTATCGCTGGAATGAAGACGGCCTCGGCGGTATCAGTGATGAGAAACAACGGCTCTGTTTCGCCCTGGCCCTGTGGAACGGCCGTGACCCGATTCTCAAGGAGCGCGCTTTCGGCCTGACCGGCAACCAGGGCAATCGGGGAGAGGATGTCAAAGAGTACTACTTTTACACAGATGCGTTACCCAGCCACAGTTGGCTTCGTTATCTCTATAAATATCCTCAGTCAGCCTATCCCTACGGCCGGCTTGTCGAGGAGAATCGCCGCCGCAACCGCCTCGATCCCCCTTTCAATCTGCTCGACAGCGGCGTTTTCGATGAAGATCGCTATTGGGATGTGGATATCTGCTACGCCAAGGTCTCCCCGACCCGGATTCGGATTCGCATCACCCTCCTCAATTGTTCGCATGAGATGGCTGAACTACACCTGATACCACAGCTCTGGTTCCGCAATAGCTGGTCCTGGGGTGACACCGCTGAGAAGCCGAGCTTGCAACTCGACGATCCCCCCGAGGGCGTCAATTGGTCAGTGAGGGCGGAGCATGCCGAGCTAGGCGGCTACCGGCTCTACGGCGATCAGCAAGCCGAACTGCTGTTTACCGAAAACGAAACCCACGCCGAAAGATTTTGGGGGCTGTCTTCATCGCCTTATGTGAAGGACGCCTTTCATCGCCTGATCGTGAATGGGGAGCTGGGGGCAGTCAATCCCGAGCGCAGCGGAACCAAGTTCGGCGCCTGGTATCGGCTCCGGGTCGGCGGCGGTGAATCAAAAAAGATCGATCTGATGCTTGCTGCGGAATCTGTCGATCAACCGTTTAAAGAGGTGGAAAAGATCTTCGCCGTTCGTCGTTCGGAGGCGGATGTCTTTTACGATGAACTGCTGCCGGAAGGTGGCGTGGAAGATCATAGGATCATGCGTCAGGTGCTGGCCGGCATGATTTGGAGCAAGCAGTTTTTCCATTTCGACGTGCAGCGTTGGTTGGTGGGTGATCAGCAGGCGCCTCCGGCATTGCGCAAGGACGGACGTAACCGACAATGGAGACATCTACGCGCGGCGGATGTGCTGTCGATGCCTGATACCTGGGAGTACCCTTGGTTTGCCGCCTGGGATCTGGCTTTTCACTGCGTTGCCCTGGCATTGGTGGATGTGGATTTTGCCAAGCAGCAGATTGAGGTGTTGCTGGGCGAAAACTATCTCCACCCCAATGGTCAGATCCCTGCCTACGAATGGGCTTTTGATGATGTCAATCCGCCGGTGCATGCCTGGGGGGCGTTAAAAGTCTACCGGGCCGAGCGCATCCAGCGAGGAGAAGGGGACAGGCGCTATCTGCAACGGGTGTTTCATAAATTACTGCTCAATTACGCCTGGTGGATCAACCGTAAGGACAAGCATGGGCAAAATCTCTTTGAAGGCGGTTTTCTCGGTCTCGACAATATTTCCGTTTTCGATCGATCGAAACCCCTGCCGTCCGGGCATATCCTCAAGCAGGCCGATGCGACCGGCTGGATGGCCATGTTCGCACTGAACATGACGGTGATGGCGCTGGAATTGGCCATCGAGGATGACGACTATGAGAATATCGCCATCCAGTGCTACGAACAGTTTCTCTCCATTGCCAAGGCGATCAGCGGTGGCGATGAAAACGGTCCGTCGCTATGGGATCCTGACGCGGGTTTCTTCAAAGATCTGTTGATGACACCCGACGGATCGCATCATCGGATCGATGTCTACTCCTGGGTGGGCCTGATCCCGATGTTTGCCACGGAAGTGGTGGATAAACGTCTGTTGGCAAATGTGCCGCGTTTTCGGCGCATGCTGCAGATACATAAAAAAGGATTGTTCCAGGGCAGTTGTGTTTGCGCCTGTCCCGATTGGGAGAACGAACAAGGCGAACATCTTCTGGCATTGGTCGACCACACCATGTTGCCCCGTATCCTGAGCCGTCTTCTCAACGAGGATGAGTTTCTCTCTCCCTATGGCGTACGTAGTCTGAGCAAGCTGCACGACCACTATCAAGACCTTGGGAACCTGCCGGGCATAGGCCCGACCGGCATCCGTTATCAGCCCGGCGAATCGGAGAGCGGCCTGTTCGGCGGCAACTCCAACTGGCGAGGTCCCGTCTGGATACCCACCAACTATGCCCTGGTGCAGGCGTTGGAGAAATTCCATCGCTTTCTCGGCGATGACTTTACGTTCGAAGCGCCTTGCCTGCCAGGCCGGTCCCTCACCCTGCGGGATATCGCCACCCTGATCGCGGAACGACTGGTCAATCTCTATCGCCGCGATGAACAGGGCCGAATTCCGGCTCTACGGCGCGACAGCCCTTTTCAATCCGATGAGACATGGAGCGATCTCAATCTCTTCTACGAGTTCTTCCATGCGGAGACGGGGCAGGGGCTTGGCGCGGCTCACCAGACGGGCTGGACCGGGTTGCTGGCCAATCTGGTGATGCGTCGCTACAGAAAGGATATTCCCGTCTTCCTCGGGCATGAGGATGAATCCATAACGCAAATTTGCTGTGAGTGATTTCACGCAGTGATTAAAAACCATCGAAGCATGGAACAGGATGAATTATTCCCATTTGCGTTCATTAGCGGACAATCAACTTTGAGCCGGGGAGTTGAACCTTGATGATTGGTTGTTCAATGTTCATGTATCATTGGGTTTGAGCGATTTTTCACCAAACAGCGGAAATCCGCCCTTGAGTATTTGTTCCTTCGTACCCTTGTCCGGGAATAGGGCAGGCACTTCGAGAGCGATCCGCTTGCAGTGCCTGGCCATGACTTTGATGGCCTCTTGCTGTGAATAGCGGGGAGGTGTGAAAAAATTGCCTTTTGCATCGGTGATGAACCATTTGTCCCTTTGCCGGCTGATGTGTAAGCGAGGCTCTTTGGTGGGGATACTGGTGCGCTTGATAGTCGGACCCCACTGATGGCAGAGCCGTTTCAGATAGCGTGGGATTTCGATATCGTAGAGACGCCTGACAGGCCCAATAGGTCGGAAATAGTACGACTCATGCACATCGCCCTGGGTCCAGGCAATGCCGTCAAAGTCGTATTGGACGGCATGTAGGAGGATGAGTTTCAGTCCCAGCCCGACCCACTCCTTACGAAAAGGGGCGGTCGGTATCCGGCCCGGCCAACGATTCTGATACCCATGCATGGCGCCGGACTGGTGCCAGTCGCTTTGTAACTCCTCGATAAACAACAGCCGTCTGCCTTGATGATCCAGTCGCTGTTTGGTGCGAAAATGCAGTAGCAGATTGCGCTCATAGTAGTGGCTGGTGAAATGGGAAATGGGATAGTCCGGCAGTGTTACCAGCCACTCTCGATAGTCGTTCCCGCCATACAGGGATTTGTGTTCGTAACGGTTGCATTGGGAGTACTCGATCGGTATGCCGTGGCGCCGCAGGGTATGTCGGCCGGCAATCCTGACTGCCTTGTATTGAGTGAACTCGGAAAACGCAGGCTGATGGTCTCTTGCAGAGGCGAGTTCGTTGGTTAGAGAGAGACGAATCGTTGCGAAGTCGATGTGTGACAGCAGTTCATCACGGGAAATCGTTTTTTTCCCGTATTGCTGCCGGTAGTCGAGAAAACCCTGAATGCCGGACCACGCTATTTCATCATCCCGAATACCCTGACGTTTCAAGTTCATCAGGGTTTGATGCCATTGCTGTGCCGAGGCGCGTTGCAGGGAGATGCGCTCAAT
>JAHXHR010000084.1 GCA_025656505.1 Candidatus Thiodiazotropha sp. (ex Epidulcina cf. delphinae)
AGCCAACAAAAATATGAACCTAACGAAAACAACAGGTTATGTCATGTCTGTTCCCATATTTCAGACTTATGGGTAATGGGCAGCCCTAGGACTTCTTAGCATCTTTCCGTTTGGTCAACAGTTTATCGCTTTTGCTCATCTTGGTTTCCAGGCTTCCTGGTGCTAAGAATAGTTGCAGAAACCCGGAGTTGCAACCGGGGCCTAAGACTCTTCCCAGCCGCCATAGTCGAAAGTAATCTCCTGGTGGGGTTCGATATCCTGCAGGGCATAGAGATCAAAACCGTCGAACTCGGCATTGCCTTCGTCCTGATGGTTGAGATAGCGCAACAGATTCCTGCCGCTACGCCCCACGGGATCCTTCTCCTCCTCGAATACCCAGAGCACATAGATGCCGTCCCGCTTGGCCGTCGGTCCTTCGTAAGTGCCTATGTAGTCGCCCTTACCGATCGTGGTCTTGGCAAACAGGCCGTTACCGTGGATTTTTGAAGGGGCTCTGTAGACAAAATTACCGAGACGTCTTTTTCTTTTCCTGACCATGCTGCAAATCGCTTTTCTTTCTCTCTCTCTGCTGAATCACCGGACATCCGTCACCATAGACCGCCATGATGGCGCGCAACTCTTTCACGACCGCCCGTCCGGCCAAGTCGTCCAGCCCCTTCAATTCAGGTGGAATCACCCCTTGTGTGAGCAGGCGGATATCTTCACGCACTGATCGACACCCCTTTCGGCATAGGGCCTCGACGTGCTGATCTATCAGTTTATCCCGCATGAAACCCTGTCTCGCAGACAACCGGTCTCCGTCCGGAAACGCATATTTTTTAAAGCCACGCCATCCCGGCGCACGCCGGAGAAGTGGTGCATGGATGCACCGTTTACGGACCTGAGGATGGAATCCAGGGAATTCAACCACTGGCCGGACATGCCGGATTTCTCTCGCCAAGATCGCAAAGTACGCCAAGAAGACCCTGAATCAGGGCCTGGCCCGGCTTTGTGCCCCCATTCGGATTGATCCAAATCAGCCGTAGCGTACCGGGAACCATAATGCTATTCAAATTTCTAACAAGATCCAATAGGATTCGTTCCTGAACAATTTTTCACAGACTCAATAAGGACAGACCATGCCCTGGACATATCGCCTTTTCATACTTTTGACCCTGCTTACCTTGAATGCTGCGCATGCGGAATGGGGTGAAGGCTGGGATCCCATCGATCCCCCGGTCGCCACAACCGCCCCCGAAGGCAAGATAGAGGTCATCGAGTTTTTCTGGTACGGATGCCCTCACTGTTATCAGATGGAGCCCCAATTGAAGGCGTGGCTCAAGAACAAACCCGAGCATGTGGCGTTTATTCGCGTGCCCGCGCCATTGAACAACAGTTGGACGGTGCATGCCCAGTTCTTCTACGCCGCGGAGATATTGGGCTTGGGGGAAAAACTGCATCATCCCCTGTTCGTCGCCATGCATGACGAAAAGCGCAAGCTGTATGACAAGGCTTCACTCATCGACTTTGCCGTCGAACACGGCGCCGACAAACAGAAGTTCACCGATGCCTGGAACTCCTTCGGCGTCTACGTCAAAGTGCAGAATGCAAAAAAACTGGGGAAGCGTTACCGGCTCGACGGGGTTCCGGCGGTCGGCGTCAACGGTAGATACATCACCAACGGCAGCCTCGCCGGCACCTACAGCAGGATGTTCGAAATCGTCGACCACTTGGTGGCCAAGGAATCAAAAGCTGCGCCCTGACCAACCGAGCATCTTCCTTCCCGGGAAAATGGCGCTACCGGAAAGCCGCCCGCCACGGATCCCTGCACGCGCTGGGCGAGGAGAGCAATCGCTCCGCCCAGGCTACCACCGATCCCGGAAAAGGAAGCAGACAATTTACAAATGGTCATAAACGCTGTATTTTGTGACCCGGTTAACATTCCCTCATGACTCGTGGATAACCTTACGCACAACCACCTCACCCAGGCAGCGCTCATCATTGTCCCCGTCCACCGGGATGTCGGACCATAAGAAGACGACCAGACCGACGCATGTAGCAGTAGAGGGAGTATAATACACTTATTGGATGTATGGAATAACCGGAGGCTTCTCCTGATACTCTACCGGCCTTGCGGTGTCGCAGTGGAACGGGCGGAAAAAGCGGCTACTCTCTACCCTTTATGAGCAATAAACCAAGTCTCGACAGTACAATAATTATGGCGACAGTCAACCCCATCGGCTTACGGATTCCGGATCAAGTCTCACCATCAGGGAACCCGTTCTTTTTAAATGAGAAAAGGATCACGGATTGGGCCAAGGAGCTGCCGGTCGCCAATGTCGGCGAGACCTCTCGCCAACTCTTCCAATCACTGCGCAAGTTCAATCGAACCCGCATGCCGATAAAAAATCGCATCCAGAGCGCCGAGAGATTCCGCGAACCTTTGAGCTATGTCGCCTCGAACCTGAACAAACACTACCTGGGCGCCAGGTTCCCCTTGAGCGAAAAGGCCCACAGAATCGCTATTCTCAACCGGGAGCTGCACAGCGGCATGGCAACCGCCTACAAGGCGGCGATCATCGATCTGCTGATGGACAATCGCGGAGAACCACCGGACCCAACCCTCCTTTCCCTGGCGATCCATCGCAGTATCAGCTATCTGTCCAGGGTTATTCTGCAATCGGTCATGGTCTACGACCCCTATCCGAGACGGGCCTGGCGTGAACTGCATGTGCTGCATCGCCTCGCCGGCCGCTATGACATCGGTTCGAAAATCGTGGAAGACAAGCTCGAAGCCCATGCTCAGCGCTCCAGCATCGACGAGACCTACCGCCGTTGCCTGCTGTTCTCCCTGTCGTCCCCTTACAAAATGCGGCAAAAAGAGAATATCCAGGTATTCGACACGCTTCTCGAATGGAGCCGATATGCCGTGTTTTACCCCTATGGCAACGCGCCGGAGGACTCCTCCATAACCATACGACAAGATACCGATCTCGCCCCCGGTCATGAGACCGGAATCCCTGACACCGACACCAAGTACCTGTTGATCATGGATGCTTCTCAACTGCTTTCGCGTCTGCGGGAGCGGTTCGGCGACACACCGGAAGATCATCGGAGCCTGTTCGGGACGGATGAACTCAACAAGGGGTTGATTCGCCAGTTGATCATGCTCTGGTCAAAGGCCCAGAAACGGGCCTTTGTCCGCACCAAACTGAATTTTGAGTTGCGTATCGCTGTCGGCCTCCGCTCTGTTTACAAATTGATTACCCTTGGCGAAGAATCCTCATCTTCCGATGAGGAGGATGAGGAGGACGGCACCTGGATCGAAACCCAGTTCGCCCATGGCAACGAGCTTCACATCTCACCCCATTTCTCTTTAATGCCCATGGATGTCGCCGCCTATAATCCGCGTCGGAGTAATTTCGAGGAATTCGGCCCGAGTTCCACCGATTTCGGGGTGCCGGCTTCTGAACCCGTGATTGGGATCTGGCAGGATGAGAGCAAGATACCGATGGATGGCACGACCAACCTGTTCAATACCATCAACGAGAGCGCGGGAGGCTACTGCCTGGATTGGAGGGGTAAGCATATCCCCAAGGTTCAGGTCGGTGAGTTGATTGGTGTGCAATCCGCCATGTCGGCGTCGCAATTCGGCGTCGGCATGGTGCGTTGGATGCGTAGTTCAGACAATGAATCGATGCAGGTCGGGGTACAAATGATCGCCCCCAACGCCCTTGCGGTTACCGCCAAACCGGCGCATCAGAAGGGGGGAAAATCGGAAGAATGCCTGTTGCTTCCCGAGGTCGGCACCTCAGGCCAGCCCACCAGTTTCATCTGCCCGGTCTATCCTTTCAGCCTGGGTAAGACCCTACGCATCAACGATGGCGAAAACACCAAAGAGATCAAACTGACACGATTACTCGAATCAAGCGGGGCCATAGCCCAATTCCAATTCATCTATCCAGACCGGCAATCGGCATCGCAAAACAACAAGGATGACAGCGATGGCTTAGATGAAAACTCGGATTTTGAAACCCTCTGGTCGACGCTCACTTAACCCAAGGTCATCAGAAACCCGCCTTTTCATACCAGCGTTTGGCCTCCTGCGGATCTTTCTCCACGCCGCGCCCCTCCTCATAGAGCATGGCCAGGGTGGTCTGGGAGCCGGCCAAGCCCTGCTCGGCGGCCTTCCTGAACCACACAAACGCCTTCGTCGGGTTCCGCTCGACACACTCTCCCTCGAGATACATGAAACCGAGCCCGTGCTGCGCCAGCGCATGCCCGGCTTCGGCCGCCGACTTCATGAACTTATAGGCCATCAACGCATTGACCACCATCCCAAGCCCTCCCTGGGCCATGATCGCCATACGGTATTGGGCCTCCGTAACGCCGTTTTCCGCCAACGGCGATAACAGCGACACCGCGCGGGAGAAGTTCTTACCCTCAAAGGCGGCAATCCCGCTGCTCAACTCAAAATCCATGCCATTCGTCGAATCACTCATACCAAATGTAATCTCATTTATGCGCCGCTAGAGGGTAGTTGCTTTTTTTGGTTAAATACATTTTCGTACAGTGCTTCATACTCTGCACGCAAATGTTCATACTTATTCCTCAACTGAGTGTATGATATCTCTTGGTTACGCAGCAAACTACGTAAACGATTCGATTCTGATTTCATTTGTAGCCGTTGGTTGAAAAACGGGGTGAGATTTGATCGATGTTGTTCAAGCATCGTTCGCAGCTCCCTGTTTTCTTTTTGAGAAGTATGAAATTGCCTGATTGACCTTTCATATTTGGACTCTGATTCCCGTAAATTCTCACGTAACTCATGGATTGATTTCTGCTGAACCTCAACCAATCGCGGAAGCCCGTCTTCCTCCTCCATCTTATCATCCAATGCTAATACATGAGCCACCAGCTTCTTGTTGGTGTCTTCAAGAATGCTGTATTCAAAAGACAAATGCTTATAGGCGGATTCTATTTCGCTGAGCTCATCTATACGCTTGCACTGTCTATCAATAAGCTGCTTGCTCCGCAACAATACCGCCTCATAATCACTATCAGACAAAGCGCTGGGCATTGCCCGCTTTTGGCCCAATGCGCTTCGAAGCTGCTTAAGCAGTTGATTATGAAGCATCGACATTTGATCCCGCTGTTCCTGTAAACTATAGAGTTCTGAACAGGTGGATACGCATTCCTTTTCGTTGATTTGCATACGAAACGCTCCAAACATCATCCTAATAAATGGAACCATCATAATTTGACTATTACCATATACTTCGACATAGAATATATATTCTTTAGCGATTTGTCGGCAACTCACCGTAATGTAGCGTCATGATCAATCCGGCGACATATTAGCTTGCCGGATTAATGCTTACCTCATCCATCGTTCGGCAAACTCCCTTCGGCTTGTCATGGAATATGTTGGCTTTCCATGCAAGGACCATCACAATAGGCTGCACTCCGAATCCATGATTCAGACTAAGACACCCCATGCAAACCCGATTAACCGCGCAAATTCTAGCATCCGATACCGGCCGCGAAGCGGAGACCATCCTGCGCAACTGTGTCCACTGCGGCTTCTGCACCGCCACCTGTCCAACCTATCAACTGCTGGGCGATGAACTGGACGGCCCACGCGGCCGTATCTATCAGATCAAACAGCTCCTCGAAGGCGCCGACCCCACCGCCCGTGTGCAACAGCACCTCGATCGCTGCCTGCTCTGTCGCGGCTGTGAAACCACCTGCCCGTCCGGGGTGGCGTACAGCCGCTTGCTGGAGATCGGTCGGCGCTATATGGCGGATCACCATCGGCGCACCGCACCTGACAGGGTTTTCCGCTGGCTGCTGCGCAAGGTTCTGCCGCACGGAAGGCGCTTTTCGTTCCTGCTGGCTCTCGGACGGGCGATAAGGCCGCTCCTTCCTGAACGACATCGCCGCTCCATCCCGGCCAAACGTACAACTGCGGCCGACTCCTGGCCGACGCTCACCCATCCCCGTAAGATGTTGATCCTGGACGGATGCGTACAACCCTCCCTGGCCCCTTCCATCAATCTGGCTGCGGCACAGGTGCTGGACCGACTCGGCATCAGCCTTATCCGCACGCCTCAGGCAGGCTGTTGCGGGGCCGTCGAACACCACTTGGACGACCATCACGCATCCCGGAACAGGGCCAGGCGCAATATCGATCTCTGGCGGCCCCTGCTGGATGGGGAGGCGGAGGCGCTGGTCATCACGGCCAGCGGCTGCGCTCAGATGATCAAGGAATATGGCCATCTCCTGGCTGATGATCCCCTCTATGCGGAAAAGGCCAGGCAGCTCGTCTCCCGCACCCATGATATCGCTGAGATCATCGACAACGAGGACTTGGAACCCTTGAGAAGGTGTCTCGACCGGCGATCCAGTGTGGCGTTTCACGCCTCCTGCACTCTCCAACACGGCCAACACCTGTCAGGGGTCGTGGAGAACATATTGCGGCAACTCGGTTATCGGCTGACCCCGGTCGCGGATGCCCATCTCTGCTGCGGATCCGCCGGCGCCTATTCGCTGCTGCAGCCCCATCTCGCGGCTCAACTGGGTAGACGTAAATCCGCACGACTGTTGGCCGGAGAGCCGGAAATGATCGCCACGGCCAACATCGGCTGTCTCACCCATCTGCAAAAGAGCGCAACCCGGCCTGTCGTCCATTGGATCGAATTGTTGAACCGCGAATAAAACGATTGATCTACCGAAAACCACCGCATGACGTCACGGCAACTGCTACTATTTCCACAGACGGCGCTCATATGGAAACCTCGACTCACAGGATAGTTGACCTAACAATCATGTCCCCTTTCCCGCTCATTCCATTGCTGGCCTTTATGCTGTTCTCTTCGGCAGCGACCTCGATCGCGGCGTCCGGCGACAGCCATGATGATCGGCGATTGCAGATCCAGAGACAGCGGTTCCTCGCCGCTGAAACAGCGCTTGACGCCAATGACATGACCGCTTATCTACAACTGAGAGAGGCGTTGCAGGACTACCCTCTCCTTCCCTACCTGGATTACCGGGAAACATTGGCGACGCTTGAACAACAGTCGCTGCAAAGCATGTCCAATCGGCTCATGCGCCTCGAAGGCACTCCGCTCAAGCGTAATCTGAGGCGTCATTGGCTGGCGCTGATGGCAAAAGAGGAACTCTGGCATACCTACCTGAAGTTTTCCCGTGAAGGCGGCGGCATCGAACAGCGATGCAACCGATTGCACGCGATGATAGCGATCGGGGAAGAGGAGGCTGCCTTTAAATCAGTCAAACCCATCTGGCTGAGCGGACGATCCCGACCCAGGGCCTGTGATCCGGTATTCAATGCCTGGATTGCGGCAGGCCGCCTGGATGAACAACTGGTATGGCAAAGAATCGACTTGGCCATGTCCAAGGGTCGAACCCGTCTTGCGCGCTACCTGAAGCGCCATCTCAGCCAAAGGGAGCGCAGCGTGGTCGAGTTGTGGCTGGAGCTCTATCGACACCCTGAAAAGGTCGGGACGCTGCTCGCCAAGTCGCATCCCATGCGTGACGAAATGGCCGTTCAGGCTATCCGAAGCCTTGCTTGGCGGGATCTGGAAACCGCCTTCACCGCCTGGGAACAGTTCCACCACCTCGCCATCTTTTCCGACCGCCAGCAGCTAAGAGCCGGCCGCGCCCTCGCCGGTCGCCTGGCCCGGCAACCCAACAAACGGCTCAGTCAACGACTTGCCCATCTGCTGCCGGATCACCTACGCCTCGATACCAGGTTGTCTGAGAGGCAACTACAGGCGGCGCTCCGGGAAAGCGACTGGCAATGGGTGCTGCAAACCGTCGAGACGCTGCCGTCTGAGGAGCGGCAACAGGAACAGTGGCGCTACTGGCGCTCCCGTGCGCTGATCCAGTTGGGCAGAACTATTGAAGGCGAAGAGATCCTGCAACCGCTTTCACAGGAGCGCAGTTATTACGGCTTTCTCGCTGCGCAGCGCCTGGGAGACCACCCCAAACTCTCCCACGTCTCCCTGCGGACCGACCAGGGTGTATTGGAGAAGTTGGCGAAATTGCCGGGGCTGCTGCGCGCCCGTGAGCTGCACATCCTGGATCGCCCACTCCCGGCGCGCCGGGAGTGGAATCTCGCCCTGAAAAGCATGGGAGAGGACGAACTGAGAGCCGCCGCCCGTCTGGCCCAACAGTGGAATTGGCCGTCGCAGGGCATCCTTACCCTCACCCGGCTGCGCCAATGGAACGATCTGGAACTGCGTTTCCCCCTGGCCCATCGAGAGGCGATCACCGGTCAAGCCAGGGATCTCGGCATCGACAGCGCCTGGATCTACGCCATCCTGCGTCAGGAGAGCGCATTCATGAGTGACGCGAAATCCTACGCAGGTGCGCGAGGACTGATGCAATTGATGCCGAAGACCGCGAAACAGCTAGCCAAAGAACTCAAGCAAACGCCGTTGAAGCCGGAGGACCTGTTTCAGCCTGAAGTGAATATCAAACTGGGCTCGGGCTACCTGAACAAGATCTACCGCCAACTTCAGGAGAACCCGGTGCTCGCCACCGCTGCCTATAATGCGGGCCCGGGACGGGTGAAAAGCTGGCTGCCGGAGCAGCCCCTGGCAAGCGATGTCTGGATCGAAACCGTCCCTTTCCGGGAAACCAGGGAGTATCTGAAACGCGTGCTCGCCTATACGGTGATCTACAGCTACCGTTTGGGCGATGTCCCCATTACCCTGCCTTTGCCATGGCTGCGCCCGATCGAGGCCATAAAATCGAAACAGGGAAAACGGGCCGATTTGGCTTCAGGTGTCTGATTCCAGAGAGATAAGGGTTTCCTGTTGCGGTCCGGACCCGGCCTTCCTGGTCGAACGGCGGGAACTGAGTTTACCTTTGACCCGCCCGATCAGATCGGCATCGGTAACCACTTCGTAGAAATACTCATCCGAACCCGCAAGCTCTTCCACCAAACCGCCTTCCCGCCAACTTTTCAGCGGCGCCTCCCTGATCACCAGCCAGTGGGCGCTTCCCTGCCTGTCGACGAAACGCCCGACATGGTAGAAGTGGGGATCACCGGACCGGCTATGCACTTTCAGCTTGTGTAGCACCATCTCCGACTGGAGCTTTTTGAAGGCAGGCCGGGCCAGTTCTATACCGTTGACATTGTAGCGCAGCCGGCCGTTGCCTGTTGATTTATCAAGAGTCCGCTGCTTCATGACCTCTACCCGATGGCGCTTGCTTCTCCGCCAACCGGTGTCATGGCGCAGTTCCGCATAGCAGGAGGAGAGCCTGTCAGCCTCATTGACGGCAGGGGAAATCATGATCTTGTGCTGTTCATCGTACAGATAGGCCGGCGCCTCATCACTGAAGGCGATCCCCAGTCCCAACTCCAGCTTTGGCAGATTATGGGCCTTGTTCTGACTGTTTTGCGCCTCCATGACAGAGAGTATGTTCCGCGCCAAACCGCAAGCATTGGCCACGGTCATCGCTTGGGTCGACATGCCGCCTGTCTCCAACACGGTGAGGATCAGCGCATCCCCTTCCACGAACACCTTCTGGGCGCCGAAGCGCTCAAGCAGCTTGGTGATCGGACCAAAAAAATTCATGCTGAAATGAGTCGCCGGATTGAGCTTTTTCTCCACCAACTGCCGCGTGATCTCCGTCGAACCCCGAACATCGGCCTTCAGCACCGCATGCGCCTTGATCTTCTGATCCTGACTGTCCGAGTCTTTACCAAGGCGAAACTCGTAGAGACTGCCGTTGTCCCGTGAGAGCTTGATGCTCTCGCTATCCTGCAACACCCGCAGCCGACTCATCTGCTGGTATGTGAAATAGGCGAGCTTTAGATCACGACGGAAAGTCAGGAAATCCCGTAGATAGCGAATCGCATAATTTTGCTGTTTGCCGCCCGGCATGCGACGGATATAATTACACACCACATCGAGGGCCTTAACCACCGCCGCGCCCTTATCCGGCGTGGATGCAAGCCGCTTGGTCAATGCCCGCCTCGGCAGTTCATCCGTCAGAAAGCGATAGATGTCCTTGATGGAGACCCGCCCGTTCAGTTGCCGATAGAGCCTCGGCGTACGATAGGCGGCAATGGCGCGGCGAATGACGCCCGACCGATCCATCTGTTTCAGCAGTTCCGATTGCAGACGCCCTTGCAGCTTGGCGTATTCCGGGTTCTGCCGGGGAGTCTCAGTGACCTCGGCGGCGGCGCGGGAAAACCATCCCTTTTTATCGCCTGCCGAACGTTGCACGAGTAGCTCGATATTTCTGGGAACATCCAGCCAGGAAACATCGATCAGCTTAAATTCCTCTTCGGACAGGCTCTGCTCAAGCAGCCGCTGACCCTCGAGAAATTCAGAAAATCCGCTATACAACTCCCGATTGCGTATCTGAAAGCCCTGCCCTTCCCCCTGATTCGAGGCATCTTTTCCATGCCTGTCCGGGGCTCTTGCCCATTCCGGCAGATACTCCTGATAAGTTCCGGTAATGATCCGGTTGGTCAAATCGAAGTAATTCTCACGATCACGATCCACACACAGCAGAGGATAGTGGTTCATGATGTATTCTTCAGTGGAAAGATCGGGCAGATGCAGCAAAGGATTGAACAGGATCTGCTTGGAAATGGTCCAGGAACTGCCGACAACCGATTTTCTCAGCTTACGCAACTCCTTGAACTCCAGGCGCTGGACGATTTTGAATATCCTGCGTAAGGTGCGATAGCGAATACCGGGCTCCAGACGCGCCAGTACCACAATCCGCTCATGCAGCTCCATGGCGCGTCCGCTGCTCGCCCCTCCAGCCGGGGAGTCCGCATCCTGTTGCAGTTGGCGGCGTAACATTGCGATGGCCATGCCGGGAGATTCGAGAAGAATCTTCAGCAGAGCCAAGTGCAGCAACTGAATAAGCTCTTCAACCGCAGCATTTCTATGCACCTGCTCAAGAGCGCCCTGCATAATGCTTCGGTAGACGGTTTTGAATGCTTCGATATCATTGCCGGAGGGGAGCTTGCCCATCCTGGCCCAGCCATGCTTGGCCAGATCTTCGAATACGATTTTCTGTGTCAACTCCGCCAGGGTGGTGCGAAACCGATGGCTCAGAGCGACATCGATATGACGGTTATCGATACCGATCCGGAAATGCTCCAAATGAACCTGCGGAGCGGCGCAACTACGTAGCGGAGCCAACAACGCTCCTACATCCGGTTGAATATGCACCAGTGAACCAACCCTCGTTACCATAAGATTGAATCCGCCAAGCCCCCCATCTTCACGAAACAGCGTCGCAACGAAAGCGGGTTTCAGATCGACACGGCCCCGATGGAAAAGTCGCTTGCAACTCAGAGAGTTACACGAACCAAGTCTAGATGATGGCTAGGCATAGTTAAACTTTTTACAGTGAATTCCATTCATCTGCGGCCAGAACTGTGATGGAAGTACGGAAACCCCCGCCGATAGGGTATTGCAGATCCGGCCCCCTCAACCCGCTCCATGCGGCGCGACAGGAGCACCCGAAGGGTTGCTCTGTCAGCGTCCATGACCGCGTTGCGCCACTTGTAAAGGACTAAGGCCATTCACTACGAGACGCGCCTTGTCCTGAACGCTGACAGACCAACTAAAAAACCCGTCATTGTCATGTTGAAGGAGTACTAGGGGGCGTTCTCAATCATCGTTCGCGGCGTGATTCCGGCCCTTTTCCGCGCCGGCGGCGTTGCGATTCGTTGCAATAGAATGACTATTACGCCTCATCGCGCCTTGCCGGCACGAAAAATGACTCAGAATCACGCTCACTCAGCTAATTGAGAACGCCCCCTAGCGATCAAGCATGGCGGAAAGCAATTGGTCTTCCAGCTCGATGCGCACCGCCAATTCCTCGCCCAGCCGCGAAAGATCGTCCGCCAGATGATTCAATTCAAGCTGATGATCGGAAAGGTCATAGGCATCATTGAAATTCACTGCCGCTTCGCTAGCCTTAACGAAGTCGGGATAGATATTCTCCGCGATCCTGATTACGGCGCTTCGACGCTCGCTGCCGTTGCTGATGCGGCCGAAGACCTCAAAATGACCAAAGGCGGTGTAATCGATCAACACCTGACAGAAGGCCTGTAGCTGTTGGTCCAGCGAAGCGGAGCGATGATAGGGTTCAAGCCCGGCCACTTCGCAGAACAGCACCAGCACCTCCTGTCGCTCCGCCAAGAGCTTATCGATTAAATCCTGAGTGACTGTCCTGCGTTCCTCTACACGTCCCTCTTGGGAATTCATCAAGATCCTCCAAAAACCGCTTTTCTAATTATCCGTCAAATCTCGGTAGTGTCCGTCCGGGCATATCCCTGGGGAGGGGTGTTCCCGGATGTAAACCGAGCGCCGCCACATAGAATTCTATTACTCCACGGCCTAAAAGTCATTGACCTGCGGAAAAAATTTCACCGCAAGCGTGGATCACCCGGCAGGTGAACAGGCACATCGAAGTCAATGGCTTGTCTATCCGACAAGTTTAGTATCAGGATGGAGCGGTCAACTGCGGTTTTTAGGATTATCGAATTGAACACAGACTTGGTTTCGAAAAATGATGGCCGTACATTTACACTCTATCTGTCCAATTCGATTTTTGGAACAATCCGACACTTAATGGAAGGCCGCTATCATGCTTCGATCAAAACCCACCACCCGCTACCGGATGATATGGCTGATTCCGGCACTCATGCTGACGTTCTCAAGCGGCCTTGCGGCAACCTCACCCTCCGCTATTATGAGCAAGACCATGCTCGCTATGATGGACACCATGGGAGAATTGGCCCATCAATTCAAAGGCGACAGTAGGTGGGAATTCGGCAATAACGCTTATCCCGATTACGGCCGGCAAGATATCGGCGGCTACCCTCGGAATCCGTACGGCTCACCCGCCGCAGGCGGTCGGCCGACGCGGCGTCACGCCCCTTTCCCTCCGTCCATCCCTCATCCGAGCCGCTACAGATCGGCGGTGGATGGCATCTGGATCGGCCAGGCTGGGGAAATCGTGCTGGTGATGTACGGCCGTTTCCGCGTCTATGCCAGCACCGATATCTATCGGGATGGGCGTTATCGCATCAAGGGAAACAGACTCATCATGTTTGACCTGGAGACGAAGACCGCCCTCGAATACGAATACCGGCTGAATAGGGGCAGGATGATCATGCGGCACGAGAGCGGCTCGATACTGCTATTCAAGCGGTTGCCGATCCCGATTCCGCCCTATTCGCTGTTCTCCAGAGGCTGATCGTTCAACCTGAAAACCGCAGTTGGACGGGGTGAAGTGTGCGCTTGCGGGGGTGCAGGGCAAGGGTCGCTCCTGCACGACGCGCAACAACGCGGAATAGTCACTCTATTCAAGTTCTGCGATTCGGAACGGAAACCCCAGGGAACCCCCCTGACCAAGCGTATTTTGGAGATGTATTGTAACTCAAGTTTCGGAGTTCGCCTTGTTCCCATATTCTATGAGCTTCGCAGGGTGCGGCCCTGCCGCACCGTAACTTGAAGCCCTGGAACCCAAGGCATGGGTCAGGGGGTCGCAAAGTGAAAAAAACCGTCATAGCAAACAGGAGCGCAACCCGGCATGGTGCGGCAGGGCCGCACCCCACGCCCTGTTCACATCATGCATTCCCACATAAAACATGGAAACGAGTTGAATTTGAACGCCGAAATTTGAGTTATAAAATATATGACGCGATGCACCGATTCCTTAGAACCAATCTGGATTTATCGCTCTCCAACCTACCCGAGGGGCGGAAAAATCAGTAATATCAGCGGCCGGATGAAATATCCGAGCTAGGACACAAACCAACAACGAGGCTTAACAATGATTCGAACGACCAACCCAACCGTCGCCTGCCTGCTTGCCTTGATGCTCGCCGGTTGCAGCGACGTCAATGACTTCAAACCAACGGTGGGTATGACTGCCACGGATATCTTCGCCGACGCCTGCTCCTCTTGCCACGGCGATGGAGGAAGCGGTAAATTCGGCTTTCTGCTGAAAGTCGCAGGTACCGAGACCGCAGCAGAGGAGGTTGTGGCAAAGATCCGACATGGCGGCCGTATCATGCCCGCCTTCCCTAATATCGACGAGGAAGACGCCGTGCGTATCACCTCCTACCTCAAGACCCAGTGATCAGTCAGTCCGGTCTTTAACCTCTCCTGATCGGGTGGGTGAAAAAACAGCACACGACTATTTCAGTCATCAATAGAACCGGTGATTGGCGGCCTATTCATGCGCCTTCCGTTATCCACTCGATCAGGGGAAGAACCATTTCCCAGAGAGGCGGACCCAAGCCCCATTCACCCACCCCATCGCGGTAACAGACGGTTCTCTATGCCGAGTTGGTCGAGTATCCGGGAGACCATGAAATCGATGATATCCTGCACCCCCTGGGGATTGTGGTAGAAACCTGGATTGGCCGGCATGATCACTACGCCCATGCGGCTCAACTTCAGCATATTCTCCAAGTGGATATCGGAGAACGGGGTCTCCCGCACCACCAGGATCAGTTTCCGACGCTCTTTCAGCACCACATCCGCCGCCCGCTCCATCAAATCATTGCTGGCGCCACAAGCGATTGCCGAAAGCGTACCCGTGGTGCAGGGACAGACCACCATCGCCCGGGGAGGGTTGGAGCCGCTGGCCACCGGCGCCATCCACTGCTGCCGGGCGAACACTTGCAATTGACCCGGTCGAGCATCGAATCGTTGTGACAGGATCTTTTCCATCTCCGCCGGCTGAGCGGGCAGGACGAGATCCGACTCCATCTTCAACACCACCCGCCCCGCCTGACTGATCATCAGGTAGAGCGTCTCGCCTGCCCGGATCAGACACTCGATCAGACGCAGGGCGTAAGCGCTGCCGGATGCCCCGGTGACGGCAATGGCGATGGGGTTGTCATCGATACTCATGATGTGAATTTTATTAACCCGTCCAGCAAGCGCCGGTGGATATCCTCGAAACCGCCGTTACTCATCACCAGCAGATGATCACCCGGTTTCGCCAGCTCAAGCACCCGCGAAACGATGGTTTCGGTATCGAAACAGACCTCCGCCCGTGAACCCAGGGGTGCGAGGGCGGCGGCCGCATCCCATTGCAGATCGGCTGGGGAAAACAGCATCACCCGATCCGCCGCTTGCAGGGCCGACGCCAGTCGAGCGGCATGCACCCCGCGTTTCATGGTGTTGGACCTGGGTTCCAACAGGGCGATAATGCGTTGATCGCCCACTTGCCTGCGCAGTCCGTCCAGGGTGGCCGCTATCGCCGTGGGATGGTGGGCGAAATCGTCATAGACACGCACCCCCGCCACCTCCCCCCGCAACTCCATGCGACGCTTGACGCCCTTGAACCGGCCCAACGACTGAATCGCATGCTTGGCCGACACCCCGGCATGCCGGGCTGCGGCGAGTGCCGCCAGGGCGTTGGCTACATTGTGTCGACCGATCAGGTTCCACTCGGCCCGGCCCATGTACTCTCCTTCGCAGATGACATCGAAGCCGCGACCGTCGGGCGCGGTGTTTTGCGCGTGCCAACCCGCTTCTATATCGGGACCGAAGAACTCCAGGGGGGTCCAGCAGCCCATGTCGAGCACCTCGCTGATGTTGCCGTCGTTGATAGGAACGATAATCAACCCCTGGGCGGGCACTGTCCTGACCAGGTGGTGGAACTGTCGCTGAATCATCGCCAGATCATCGAAGATATCCGCATGATCGAACTCCAGGTTGTTCATCAACAGGGTGCGCGGCCGGTAGTGGATGAATTTCGAACGCTTATCGAAGAAGGCCGTATCGTACTCGTCCGCCTCGACGACAAAGAAGGGAGAGGCGCCCATCCGCGCCGAAACAGCAAAGTTCTCCGGCACCCCGCCGATAAGAAATCCCGGCTGAAGCCCCGCCTCTTCGAGCATCCAGGCCAGCAGGCCGGCCGTGCCGGTCTTGCCGTGAGTGCCCGCCACCGCCAATACCCATCGCCCCCGCAGGACATGCTCGGCCAGCCATTGGGGCCCCGACGTGTAGGGCATCCCCTGATTGAGCATAGTCTCCACCGCCGGATTGCCCCGTGACACGGCATTTCCGACCACCACCATGTCGGGAACCGGTTGCAGATGTTCGGGCTTGTACCCCTCCATCAACTCAACCCCCGCCTGTTCCAGTTGAGTGCTCATGGGCGGATAGACATTGGCGTCCGAGCCACTGACCCGGTGGCCCATCGCGCGCGCCAACAGGGCGATGCCGCCCATGAAGGTGCCGCAGATACCGAGGATATGCAGATGCATCAGAGAGATACCGGAAATAACATGGCCAACAGATTCCAAGCAACAAGGGTGTACAACACTGCGGCGGCGATCCCCGCGCTCAGCGGCAATTCAAATGCATGGCGAATGATATGCCCCAACACCACGATGCTCCAAACAAACACTACCAACAGCAACAGTTCCGACTCGGCGGATTCGCCTCGATGCCGCCAGGCGACCAGGGGTAGCGCCAACAGCCCCAGCAACAGACCGCTCAACAGCCAGGCGGTCGCCGTCTGATGGAAACGCGGCAACCAGCCTCGCAGGCTCAAGGCCATATACAGCACACCCAGCGTCAGCCCCAACCCAAACAGATTTTCCAATATCGCGCGAACGAGTTCGAAGCGGGCGTCCAGGCTCATCAGGATGCCGACCAGCAGGTTGAGCACCGCTGTAAGCAGCAACAGAAACGTCGATACCGGTAAATCCTGGGGAGCACCGCGCAACAGGCAAAGATCGACCGCTGCGTTGAGAAGCGCCTTCAAAGATCGTTTCCGAGGGTGCGATCGACCGCCAACGGGTTCCATGCCTGGCAGACCGGCATCACTTCCAGGGTGTTGATATTCACATGCGCGGGCAGGGAGGTCACCCAATCGACGATTTCTGCGATATCCTCGGCTGAAAGGGGCTTGGTCCCGCTATAGACATCGCCCGCCTTTTGCGCATCGCCCTTCATCCGCACCAGGGAAAACTCCGTCTCCGCCAACCCGGGTTCGATATTGGTGACACGAAGCGGCGTACCCAGCAGATCCGCCCGCAGGCCCCTGGAAAACTGCTTCACAAAGGCCTTGGTGGCGCCATAGGCGTTTCCACCTGGATAGGGCCAGTTGCCGGCCACTGATCCGATGTTCACGATATGCCCGCGTCTGCGCTCGACCATCCCCGGCAGGAACTGTCGGGTGATGCGCATCAATCCCTTGATATTAGTGTCGACCATGATCTCCCAATCGTCCACATCGACTTCGTAGGCCGGCGCCAATCCCAACGCCAGGCCCGCATTATTGACCAGGATATCGACCTCCCGAAAGAGCTCGGGAAGAGAGGGGAGAAAGCCATCGACCGCCTGTCGGTCCGTGACATCCAGATGCTGAATGTATACCCGACTCCGACCTGATAGTTCCTCCTGTAATGCCTCCAGTCGTTCTAAACGACGGGCACAGAGCACGAGATCGTGACCGGCTGCGGCAAAACGTCGGGCGCAGGCTTCGCCGAAACCGGAAGAGGCGCCGCTGATCAACACACATTTCTTCATCGTCTGTCCTTAGTTACCGGCATAGCCATGGGATTGTAATCGAGCCGCCGGATGAAGCAAGAATCATGTTGAAGGAGTACTAGGGGGTGTTCTCAATTACCTGAGTGAGCGTGATTCTGAGTCATTTTTCGTGCCGGCAAGGCGCGATGAGGCATAATAGTCATTCTATTGCAACGAAT
>JAHXHR010000085.1 GCA_025656505.1 Candidatus Thiodiazotropha sp. (ex Epidulcina cf. delphinae)
CAAGTTCGAAGGCTGCTATCACGGCCACTCCGACTCCCTGCTGGTGAAGGCCGGTTCCGGCATGCTGACCCTGGGCGAACCCTCATCCCCAGGCGTGCCGGCCTCCCTGGTGGAGCATACCCTGACCCTGAGCTATAACGACAGTCAGCAAGTACGCGACGCCTTCGCCCGTATCGGTGACCAGACGGCCTGCATTATCGTCGAGCCCGTGGCGGGCAACATGAACTGCATCCCGCCACAGCCCGGCTTCCTCGAAACCTTGCGTGAGGTCTGCGATCACCATGGCACGGTACTGATCTTCGATGAGGTGATGACCGGTTTCCGGGTCGCCCTGGGCGGCGCACAGGCCCTCTACGGCATCACCCCGGACCTCACCACCCTGGGCAAGGTGATCGGTGGCGGCATGCCGGTCGGGGCCTTCGGCGGCCGGCTCGATATCATGCGGAAGATCTCTCCCTTGGGCCCGGTCTACCAGGCAGGCACCCTTTCAGGCAATCCGGTGGCCATGTCCGCCGGGCTGAAGACCCTTGAGCTGATCGCCGAACCCGGCTTCCACGACAGGCTTGCAGCGAAGGTCGAGACGTTGGTCAACGGCATCATGCAGGAGGCCCGGTCGCAGGGCATCGCATTGGCGGAGAATCACGTCGGCGGCATGTTCGGCCTGTTTTTCAGCGACACCGCGCCGGTGACCGATTACGCCGGCGCCACTGCCTGTGATCAGGGGCGTTTCAAGGCATTCTTCCATGCCATGCTGGAGCGAGGCGTCTATCTCGCGCCATCCGCCTTCGAGGCGGGTTTTGTCTCTGACGCCCACGGTGACGAGGAGATTCTGGTCACTATTCAGGCGGCCGGTGAGTCTTTCAAGACCCTGGCCTGACCATGCACAGACGTTAGCCCGCATTTCTCACCAGGCGGACCGGATGAACGGGTAACAGGATGAAATTTAACCAACTCAGCTTCGAAAAATGATGGTAGTACATTTACACCTTGTCCTATTTGGTTTTTGGAACAAGCCGGCTTCGCACCCCAAGGGCACTTCCTGCGGGGCGAATCTTGGGCGATTAGCCTTGAACCATAGCAACGGCTATGCTTCGGCGGCTAATCGTCCAACCTTCTTCGCGGGCTTACCCCAAAAACCCAAATCCTGGTGAGAAATGCGGGTTAGTGATCGAATCAGCCGCCCTCGGATCGACTCCAGCCTGATAGCTACTGATGAGTGAAATCTTCACCTCTCTGGCGGCATGGATCGGCCAACACGCTTTCTGGGCGGGCCTGGTGGTCTTTCTGGTGGCGTTTTCCGAGTCGGTCGCCCTGTTCGGACTGTTGGTGCCCGGGGTGGTGATGATGTTCGGTTTCGGTGCGCTGATCGCAACCGGTATTCTGAATTTCTGGCCTGTCTTCTGGTGGGCGGTGGCCGGAGCGGTGGCGGGAGACGGCCTGAGTTTCTGGCTGGGACGCCACTTTCAGGAGCGGCTACAAGGTTTCTGGCCTTTCAGCCAGCATCCCTCGACCCTACAGCGGGGTATCGCGTTCTTTGAGAAGTATGGCGGCAAGAGTGTCGCCATCGGCCGCTTTTTCGGCCCGGTGCGGGCCATCATCCCACTGGTGGCGGGTATGTTGGGGATGTCCCCCTGGCGCTTTGTCATCGCCAATCTCTCTTCCGCCTTGGTGTGGGCTCCTGCCTATCTGCTCCCAGGCATTGTCTTCGGCGCCTCCCTGGAGCTGGCCTCCGAGGTCGCCTTCCGCCTGGTTGCCTTGATGCTGCTGTTGCTGTTCCTCGCCTGGATCCTGGTCTACTTGGTCCGCGGGCTGTTCCGCTTGATTCAACCCCACGCCACCAGCCTGGTCCAGCGCGGCTTTGCATGGGGGCAACTGCATCGCGGTTTCAGATCCATATCCCGGGCCCTGGCCGATCCCCGTCACCCCGAAGCCAGGGGGCTTGCTTTTCTGGCCACCCTGCTGCTGCTGACCGCCTTGCTCTTCGTCCTGCTCACCGGCATCGTATTGGACGGCTCTCTGACCAACCGAACGGATCAGCTAGTATCGAACGCCCTGCAGAGTCTGCGCACCCCGTGGGGCGACCAGCTAATGGTGATGTTCACCGGCCTGGGCGATCTCCCGACCACGCTCCTGTTCGGCCTGGGCATCGCCGCGCTGTTGCTGCTGCGGGGACACAGACGCGCGCTCTCCTATCTGCTCGCGGCCACCGCCTTCGGGCTGATCGCCCCGTTATTGCTCAAATACGCCCTGCGCATCCCTCGACCGCCCAGCGCCCCCGATACCCTGGGATCCTGGTCGTTTCCCAGCGCGCATGTGCTGCGAAGCGCCACCCTCTACGGCTTCTACTCCATCATGATCGCCCGCACCCTGATCCGCGAATGGCGCTGGCTGCCCTACAGCATCGCGGCCCTGATGGTCGGCGCCGTGGCGCTCTCCCGACTCTACCTGGGCGCCCACTGGCTCACCGATATCCTGGGCAGCCTATCCCTGGGCGTCGCCTGGGTGGCCCTGCTCGGCATCGCCTATCACCGCCATGTGCAGGCGGAATCACACAAGACCACCTTGGTCAGCAGCGCTTTGGCGCTTCTGGCGCTGTGCGGCGGCTACAGTTGGCTGCAAATGGATGAGCGAGCAGCGGCCTATGAGCGGGCAGGGGAACCTCGGATCATCTCCCAAGCGTCTTGGCACAACTCGGAGACAGCTCTCCCTCGGTATCGCCACGACACCCTGGGTGAAGGGGATCACCCCCTGAATATTCAGTTGGCCGGGGATCCGGAGCAATTTTTCGTACGGCTTAAGCAGCAGGACTGGCAAGCGGCGGAAATGCTCGGATGGGACAATCTCCTGCATTTGCTGTCGCCCAGCACACCGTTGCAAGCACTGCCGGTCCTGCCCCAGGCGCATGATGCGCGCCATGAACGGCTGGTGATGGTCAAGCAGCTCTCGGCGGATAGCCGACTGGTATTGAGACTCTGGTCGACTCCACTCAGGATCGAGCCTGGCGGCCTGCCGGTGGCCGTCGGCAATGTTACCGGACAGCATGTGGAAACCCTGCTCGGACTCCTGATGATCCCGCGCACGGATCAAAACTTCACGTTCCCCCTCAGACAATTCAAGGGGGATCTTGCATCACTCGACGATGCCGTCACGCACCGATCCGAGCATCTGATTCGGATTACCCTGAAGCATGGGGATGAGTAAGCGCCTCACCAAACCATTCTTTTTTCCAGCATGATGCGACTGTGTATACAGGTACCCAGGATTCTGGAAATCCCAGGTGATTGATTCTTTTGCCCCGGCACCAGGACAGTCTCTACCTCTATTCGAGGTATTTAATCACTAGAAAAAAAACTCTATGCCAATTTGAAGAAAACTATCCTTACGCAAACTGAAGAAGGCGTCTTCCTTGGAGGGGTGAACGAAAATGCGTCCGTCAATTGAGAGCATGCTGCTGTCACCAACACGCCTGCTCCCCTCGAGAATAAGGAAATCGCCGTCGCTATCCATTCCCAACATGGAACCAACCAGGAGTTGAATATCGTCAACATCGTTCGCTTGCCAGCGCACAGCTAGAAACAAGTCGTTGCCTAAGCCGGATGTTGAATCCTTGCCACGGCTATCGTAGTTGTATTCGGCAATCAGGCCAAGATCGGAAGCGGTATTGAAGACACCGAACCGCGTGTATTCAAAGCCGAACACTGATGCCGAATGATCCTGCCCTCCACCGCGCCGGTGGATTGTCTCCAGCTTCCATAGCCACTCACCTTTGGTAACCTGGACTTCCAGCCCGGACTGGTTGATCAGTGGATAAACAGGTTGCAAAACGAGGCCCCCCGAAAGCAACTCAGTGATCACCAGGTTCGGTTCCCGACTGGTGCCGGAAAAATGCGACATAGCCAGGTCCCAATCGCCGATATGCTGAGACCAGCGCATGGCAAGATCGGCATTGGCAGCCTTGCGCTCAACCACTGACAACGTCTCGTCCACTGGGATAGTTGGGCGCAACCGACCCTCTCGCCCAGGAAAAGTGCGCTCGCGAAATTTGCCTAGAATCAACAGATCCAGCGTTCCCCAGCTTCTGAACAATGTCAGATCGAGCATTGGCTGGCCCAGTTTTTTCTCTGAATTGGGATTCTCAACCAGGTCGGTCTGGTTCACGATATCGACCAAGTGCTGGGATTCGGTGACCCCCCAAAAGACTTTACTGATCCCAAACACCGTTTCCCATCCATCTCCGATGTGGGTCCATGAAGCCGTGCGAATATCTCCGTGCGTGCGATTCTCATCCGCATTGTCCAAGCGCCAGAACGGGATAAAATGGACAATATCGGCGTCGTTGTTCCAGCCGCCGAGGATCTCTGCTCGCAACGCGAGAGACAAATTCCTTTCCGATTGATTGTTATCCAGCGGTGCTTCCAAGAACCTACGATATTGAGGTGAGACTGAAAGTAATGTATCCCACTCGATGCCTTCAACGGGGTGGCTAAACACCGTCACCCCTGCTGTTGTCAGGTATGCGACAGCCTTGAGAAACCAGCTAGCTCGACCTTCATGCGGCACTGGATTGTAACAGTTCCCATACGACTCTAAGCATTTCCAGGCGAATCCGGTCACGCACATCACGAAATTTACGTGTTACCTCCGTAGCAGAGCCTGTTGCCTTTGCCGGGTCATCAAAGGGTAAGTGTCGCTTTTCGACGTTGTCGGGTAGAACCGGGCAATTTCGGTCGGCGTGTCCACAGACCGTGATCACCAGGGATGCCCATTGGATCACGGCATCATCGATAATGTCGGAAGAGTAACTTGAGATATCGATTCCATCTTCCTTCATCACATCCACCGCACGGGGATTGAGTCCATGGGACTCAATCCCCGCCGACCGGACATCGATGCGTTTTCCGCCAAAATGCCGCAGGTATCCTTCGGCCATTTGGGATCGGCATGAATTTCCGGTGCACAATACTAAAATCCGATCTTTCTTATGCATCTCTTCCTCGCTTGCTATAATAAGCTGCTTAGTTGAAAAATCGCCTTTCGGCGTTGCTAACGCCGGCAATTCATGACGGATCACCGACTCGTTTTCAGCGCGACCGCTTCAGTGCGGAAACCGATAGATCCTGATCTGACAGGTTGGTGGAGAACGCGTAATCCGAATATTCAACCAGGGTGCTTTTCCCTGCTTGGTAGTTCACCATCTCCTTCCTATCCGGTCGCCAAAAACGCTGTTGGTACAGTTGGTACCCTGAATACGTTAATGTCTTCAGCAATTCCTCTTTACGATCATAATAATCGATCCGCCAGGGAATCATGCGCTCGATTTCCACCCAAACCACCTGCTTGGAGTAGCCCGAATCCGGGTTCACTGGAAGTCGTTCGATCAGATGACACGGATTACCTTCGTGAGCATCTTGACCCAGGTGTCGATAGTTGTATTTCTCCGGTTCCTCCGATCCGATATCCTCGTAGGCGAACTCGCTGCCGACAAAGGGCCCTGCTTGATTGGCCGACGAGATACGTTTGACCCGTCGCAGTTTCGGCAGGTAGAGCCACTGATCATCCGAATCCGTTTTATGAGAATACGTCAGCGCAGTGACACCCTTGATGTCTCGAGGCTGTTTGAACACCACAATGCTCTTATCACCGTCTCCATCGGTCTCTTTGGTGAGAAACTGCATGTGCCGCATACTTTCCCGTCCTTTACGGTCCCGCAGTGTCATCGCCACCGAGGCGCGGTAATCTCCATAACCCGATTCAACCCGATCCATTTCGAGCGCAATACGCTTCCCTTCCTCTTCCTCGCCGGCCTGCACGCCACCTGCAATCAGCGCGAATCCCAACATCCAGATCTGCACCTTCATATCTGCTTATCCTCTACATTAAGTGAATCGAAGCTACTCTCATCGACACTGACCGTTTGCCGTTTTTCCAACCACATCAGCAGCGCGGGAAGCAGTGTGAAGTCAGCGACGAGCGCAATAGCGAGAACCAAAGCGGTCAGCAGTCCCATCCCCGCGTTCATCTCAAAGGTGGATTGCGACAATACCAGGAAACCCGCAACCAACACGCTGGTTGTCACCAGCATTGCGACCCCAACGGTGGAGAAGGCATAACGCACGGCATCTTCAGGGTTCTTACCGTATATTGTGCGTGCACGCCTATACTTGCTCAGGAAATGGACCGTATCGTCAATCACGATACCGATGGTCATAGCCGCCACGATAGAGGTGGCGAGACCGACCTCGCCAACCAAAAGACTCCAGGCGCCGAAACCCAAAATAGCGGGCGCAAGATTCGGCACCAGGCTTACCGCTCCGAGCTTGAAACTGCGTAGCGCATAAATAAGCACTATCGACACCACTACCAGTGCAATCGTGGTTGCACTCAGCATTTGGCGAATATTGCGCTGCGAGATATGAGCAAACATAACCGTGGGACTCGTACCCTGTGAGAACATATACGGTGGAGCGTTTTCGTGAAGCCATTCGGCGGCCTCGCTCTCAATCCGCTTCAGCTCAACCGTGCTGACCGTATCCAAGCTGACGACGAGACGAGTTGCCGACTTGTCAATATCAATAAGGGTATTCAAGTCATGGCCGAACGGCAACGACATCTCGTACACCATCAGGTACTGGGCGGCAAGCTCGGAGTCATCCGGGAGACGGTACTGATTCGCCTGATCTCCGTGCAGGTTCATATTGATACGCTTCAACATGTCGCTGAGAGTGGTCACGTGGCGGACCTTGGGTTGTTGTACCCGCCACCATTCCGCGAATGCAGCCAGATGCTGCAGATACTCAGGGTCGGTAATACCCCCACTACCCTTGGCGGGAAGCGAATATTCTATGGTGTAAATCCCAGTCAAGTGTTTGGCCGCGAACTCGGTATCGCTCCTGAAAGTGAACGATTCGTCAAAATATTCCAGCCACTCGTCATTGAACTGAATATTAGGAATGAAAGAACCAAGTATTATCACAGCACCCATGCCACCGATGAAAAAGGCGTTTCGATAAGCAACAACAGTGTCAGCTATGCGATCGACCATCCTGTCGAGCCATGCGTGACCGACACGACCACGGACCGGAACCACGCACATAAGCGCGGGCAGGAAACTCACCGATAGCAGGAACGCGGCAACAATACCAAAGGTAGTGATATTGCCAAGATCCCTGAACGGTGGCGACTCGCTTAGATTCATTGACAGAAAACCTATCGCAGCAGTGAGCGAAGTCAGTAACATAGGCTGAAAATTGGCTTTCAGGCTTTCTATGACGGCGTTACGCCGTTCGGCCCCAAGACGCATCCGGCGGAACATGTAGGTCAAAAAATGCACACTATCAGCAAGCGCCAATGTCATGATCATGGTCGGAGTCGATGCGGACGGCGGTGTGATGCGAATACCGAGGTAGCCGGATATACCCAATGCTACAAGCACCGAGAAGGTAATCATGAACAGGGCGCCCACCGTGCCCCAAAAGGATCTAAGGAGTCCTCCGATCAGCACGATGATCGTAAGGTACATCAACGGCGTCAGCGTACCCATGTCCGCCATACTGGCTTCCGGAAATGCGTGGTTCATCGGAATGATTCCGGTCAAATAGACCTCCAGTCCCGAATACCGAGCCTCAAGAGACGAGACCATTTCCCGCACATGCTCCACTACCGTACCCGCTTCTTCAGTCGAAGATCCCGGCAGTTCAATGAGTACGTTGATGCCTGTGACCTGCCCATCGCGCCCAACCAACCTACCCGCTAACTGTGGGTCAGCGATGGCGCGCCGACGCAGCTCGGCTAACGCTGCTGAGTCCAGCCCCTCGGGTGCGCGAACCATGTCGTCGACGACCAGGTCATCCCCGTTTGCATAGGTATATTGATGGTTGGTAATCGACTCAACACGAGTCGAATACGGGATCGTCCATGCTTCACGGGTTGCCTCCATTACCTGGCGCAGATGGTGCGATGTAAACACATTGCCGTCTTCCCACGCCAGAACCATCAGCACGTTATCATTCTTATTGTAAGTATCGTGTAGATTGTCCAATGCTTCGAGCGGTGGAAATTCCTTGCTGAAAAACACCCGGTAGTCCTGGTCCATTGACAATCGAGCCGTTCCTCCAGCCAGCATCAGGACCGCAAGGATGGACAGCAGTATCATCCGGATTGGGTGTGCTACCAACCAGTCTGCATAGCGTTCTATCATGTCGTTACTCTCATTGAATTGGAAATGAGTCGGGACTATAGCTGTCCTTCCAAATAGGTGGTGGTAAGTTCATGCTGAGGATGCTGGAATATGCGGGCGGCGGAGCCCTGTTCGATCAGACGCCCAACCCCATCCACATTCCAGAACAGCGCAACATGGTCGGCCACACGGCGGGCCTGCGCGAGATCGTGGGTGACGACGACAATCGTGTAGCGGTCCTTGAGTTGACCGATCAGTGTCTCTATTCGTTTAGTCGAAAGCGGATCCAGCGAACTACAGGGTTCATCCATCAGCAATACTTCAGGCTCCAGCACCAATGCGCGGGCGATGCACAGTCTCTGCTGTTGCCCGCCGGATAAAGTTAATGCGCTATCACGCAATCGGCCACCAACTTCCTCCCACAACCCTACACGGCGCAGAACCTGCTCGATAATTCCAGACAGTTCCCGCTTGTTTGCCACCCCATGATGAGTCAGCGGCAGCGCAAGGTTTTTCCATATTGAGAACGGGAATGGATTCGGAAGTTGGAATACCATACCCACCCGCCGCCGCAGAGCAATGGGATTTTTCCCAAGGTCTCGATGAATATCATGCTCTCCAAGATGCACGGAACCTCCGACGGTTGTCGAACCGCTGAGATCCGTCATGCGGTTGAGGCAGCACAGAAAGCTTGATTTGCCACTACCGGAAGGACCGATGATGGCTGTAACGGAACGTGAAGGAATTCTGATACTGACGTTTTCGAGTGCGGCCCGCGTACCATAACTCAGACACAAGGATTCGGTACACAGGCAAATATTTCCGCTGGTGTTTTCTTGCTTCTGCGTACATGTAACGGCTTCGGTGATCCTGTCCATATAATTATCCCTCGGTATTTTATCAGGCGCGTAAGGAACAGCGCTGTATCCAGTCACCTAAGCGCACCACCGTAAAGTTGATGATGATCAGCAACACCACGAGAATCAGCGCTGAGGCATACGCCATCTGGTCACCCCCGGCGACGTTCATCGCCAAGTCGTAGACGTGAATCGAGATCGTGCGCCCGGAATCCATCAGCGATTCGGGCATACGGGTGACGTACCCACTGGTAAACAGGAGGGCGGCGGTCTCGGCCAGCGCCCGACCCATGCCCAACAGAACACCGGCAATAATCCCCGGTATCGCGGCCGGCAGCAGCACATGCCACAGGATGGATGCGCGTGACATAGCCAGCGCATCGCCCGCTTCCCGATAGCTTCGGGGTACTGCACGAAGACCGTCGATGTTCGCCTTAATCATGAATGGCAGCACCATACAGGCCAAAGTCAATCCACCAGATAGCAATGAGTATCCGAATCCCAGCAGTTGGTTAAACAAGGCATTCCCGAATAAGCCAAAGACAATGGACGGCATACCCGCGAGAACATCGAAACTTACGATGACCAACCGACTAACCGTGCCGGTGCGGGGCAAAAACTCGGAGATCAGAATCGCTGACGCCAAAGCCAGCGGGAATGCAACAGCGAGCGCAACGGCGACGATACACGCCGTAGACACCAGCACCGGGGCGATTCCGCCGCTACGCCCGGAATCGATGACAGGGGATACCACGAAGTCCCAGGAGAGCGCGCCCACGCCTCTGATCAATACGTCACCCACCAGCCACAGAAACACCACAGTCACTGTCAGAAACGCCCCCCAAACAGCAGCGGTAAACAGTAGGTCGGAAAGCTGACCGTTACGCAATCCAATGAGTGATGTTGCCCTGACCGAGTCAGTATTCACATTTGTTCGAAACGATAAATTCATTGATCAACACCAACAAGATCACGACTGCCAGCAACAACAGACTGCTTATGTACAGGGCACCCCGATGGTCGCCCAATGCGTAGGCCATTTCGAGTGCAATGTTCGAGGTCAGCGCCCTGACCGGATCGAACAGATCGCCAGGCACCGCCACAATGTTTCCAGTCACCATCATGACTGCCATGGTCTCGCCGATAGCGCGGGCAGCCCCGAGCGTGACCCCAGCCGCAATCGACGCCCGTATTGCCGGCAATACAACCCGGCGCACCATATAGGCGCGATTCAGGGCCAGGGCCAGTGACGCTTCGATATAGCGCTGAGGCATCGCCGTAAGTCCACTGTGAACGACGATAGTGATGGTCGGAAAAATCATCAGGCTGAGCACCAGAATACCGGCCATGAGACTGGCCCCGGGCTGTTGCCAAGCGGCGATGACCGGAACCAGCACGACCAGACCCCACAATCCGTAAACGACGGATGGCATTGCGGCCAACACCTCGATAATTCGGCGTCCGGTATCGACCACCGGAGAAGGTGCGTAAAAACGCAAAAACACCGCAGTCAACACTGCCAACGGGGCTGCCACGATCACCGCACCGGCCATCAGCAACACACTCGCAACGATCATCGGCAGAATATTGAAACGGCCCATGGTGGGTGACCATCCCGAATCGCTGAAGAATCGCCCTAAGCCTACACGATTCAACGTATCCAGACTCTCGTTCAACAAAAATACCGCGATGACCGCGATTAAGGATACGACCACCAGGGTCGCAGCACCCAGTGTCCAGGTGAGCAAGCGATCGGTCATCGCACCGGCACAAAATTAAGGGACTCGATGACCGACGCACCTTCATCGCTATGAATGAAGGCTAATAGCTCACTCACAGCCCCTTGTGCCGGTTTGCGGGTTACAATGTTTAAAGGGCGGGTGATCGGATAGTTCCCGGCGGTCACGTTTGCGATCGTCGGCTCCGCGCCTTCCAGGGTTAACAGTTTTATCGGCACGCCTTCTTGCTGCGCATGCAGGGCGGCGCCTATCGACACATAACCGATACCACTTCGATTACCGGCGACGGTCTTCAGGCCCTGCTGGTTATCCCCAATGATGATATCGGAATGAACTTGGTCCGGAGAAAGGTCAAGATAGTGTAGAAAAAGCTCTAATGTCGAACGGCCGGCGGCTTTATTAACGACAACGATCGGAACACCGGCGGCGCCTCCGACATCACCCCAATCGCGCACCTCTCCCCGATATATCTCGATCAGCCGGGCACGATCAAGTACATCAATGGGATTGTCCCGGTGGGTTATCACCGCAATGCCGTCATGTGCGATGGTATAGGCGTGTAATACACGTTCCGAAGGTTTTAGGTCACGCGAAACCATGCCCATGTCGCAAAGCCCGTTGATCATGTCGGCGATACCGCGCGAGGAGCCTCCCGTCTGGACATCGATCCGGGCGCCCGGATGGGCCTGCTCATATTTCCGGGCAAGTTCGGCCATAACCGGAGCCACTGTGCTTGAGCCGGTGGCCAGCAGGCGCAGATTTTCGCCGGCGTGGGACGAACCGAACCCTATCCAGTATGCAACAAGCGCCAACACAGTGATGCGCCCGCAAGCGAATAAGCATTTCATTGTTTTCCCTCCTCATCGTCTTGAACCAAGCATTGGGCACAGAACCAGCTTGTGTTTCCTAACTAGAATCGATGAGTAACTGGTGTCAATCGCAGCCACCGTCTATGGTGCAAAAACCTCGACCGGTTGAAGAAACCGGTTGGCGTGGCCGCCATCGTCCTTGCTATCGAATAGGGATTCACCCAACCACGACCAGGCGCAACACTCAGTTCATTTCCTAAGCCATGCTCACGCTCAGCCTTATCACCGCCTTGAACTTTATTCAAATCCCGACCATGTTGTCTCTGTCAGGACTCATAAATAGCACGGTCATCCATCAAGTCAGCCACACTGCCGCTGTCTAGCTCAAACGAAGCCCGGATGATCCGGCGGCCACGTTGTACGCCAACACCGACACGCCTCTATTTCACTGCCACAGCACAGTAAGAGTCGAACCCACTTTGGGCTCTCTCTTTCACACTCACCTGAGAAAAGCCTGCCGCATGCAGTAGCTGACACACATCTTCTTCAGAATAGAGCCGAAACTCATATTGGGTTATGGGTATATTTTCCATCTGCTCCTTAGTTCTGAAGCCAATCACCAAAGTTCCTCCTTGCTTCATCACTTGCTTGATTTTTTTTATATCTTCCTCCGGCTCAGGCCAGAAGTAGATCGTGTTACCTGTGAATACCTTATCAAAGGAGCCTCCAGGATAATCAATGTCCTGAAGGTCCGTCTGATTTATCCTGATCAAACCGTTATCTATATAACGCTTATTTTTTTTGCGGGCCGCATTCACCATATCCGGAGAGAAATCTATTCCCACCACCAGACCTTGCGGTGTGGCGTCGGCTATGCGGCTCAGCAGCGTTCCCCGCCCAAAACCGATCTCCAGCACATTATCGCCTCTCTTTAACGCCAAAACTTCCAAGGCGAAGTCGTTCAAACGCGCATTTGCGATATCGAACATACGGCCCATAATATGCCGACCAAAAAATCCATCCGGTCTCTTCGCCTGTCTGGCCAAATACTTCGTTAACCGCATCACGCCCTCCTGCTTACGCTTATCCAACACTGCCCACACGGGCTACCCCGCGTCCTTACAGCACTAACAGCCACATGTGTTACAACCGGTATCGCAGCAGTCCGTTCCAGTGGCCTCGGCTTCAGTTTCGCATGGACAGCAGTCTTCCGATGCTTGGGCCGAATCGGACGCCCCGGTCTGCTGCCCGGAATCAGGACCACAGCCACTATCGCCACAACCACTGCTGCCGCCGTCACAACATCCTGATACGGCATCTGCTTGCTCTGCCGTGGCGGTGACGGTCACGCCTTCGGCTACTAACGCCTCGCTCTCCTGGGTGCAGGAGCATCCGGCAGGCTGCTCCATGGCGTAAGGATCGCAACATGGACTGCCGTCAGGCTTGGGGTCACGGTTCTCACAACAGGGTTCTGCATCATCCTTAGGGTCGCAGCATGGCGTCTCCTTCCTGGCGGCTTGCGTAGTTGAGGAGGTTTCTGCACCGCTCGTGCCACCGCAACCGCTGCCGTCACCACAGGATGAAGACTGAGCCTTGGATTCACTCGAAGCGCTACCCTTAACTACGATGAAGGATTCTGCGTAAGGGGCTAGTTTAAGGCGCTCGGCAGCGGCATTGGATATGGCTATGGGTTTGAAACGACCATACTCGTTGCCTTCCTCATCCTTAACCGTGACATAAGGCCCAAGGTATATGGCCAGATTATCCTTATTATCATGGATACTATAGGCAGGCGCCTTGTAGGCCTGCAAGGTCAAGGAGCCAAGATTATACCCGGCAACTTCTTTCCAGGGCTTTTCATCAAGCTGAGTTAAACCCACGAACCCATTCTGAGAAAAGACGTCCAGCAGCTTGTATACGGACATGGCTCCGGTATAACATTCGCTCCAAAGTCGCTCATTCCGCTGATCCTCTTCTGCGATATCACGGTCGGAAACGATGTCCGATATCACAATCTTTCCATGATCAGCCAGAATGCGATTGATCTCACCAAACACCTTGCCCTTGTCCGGCGACAAATTCAGCACACAATTCGACACCACCACATCCACCGACTTATCGTCTACGGGAATCTTCTCGATTGCACCCTTGCGAAATTCGACCACATCGTAAGCCAGATCCTCGGCAACCTTCTTATTGAATTCTACGGCCTTCTCCAGCATCAAATCCGTCATATCCACACCGATAACCTTTCCCTTCGGTCCCACCAGCTTAGCCGCTACAAAACAATCGATGCCGACACCGGAGCCCAGGTCGACCACGGTGTCCCCCTCTTTGATACCTGCTTTCAGAATGGGGCTTCCGCATCCATAATTGTGCTCAAAGGCATCCTGAGGAATGTGCTTTCTGAAGTCACTTTCATACGGCTGCGGGCAGCAGAGCCCCGGATGGGACCTTTGCGCCGCATCGCCATACAGGGACTTCACCGTGTCATGGATTGCCGCATCACCTTCGCTTGGCAGGCTTCCAGCGTACATCGGGCTCCTCCCAACGAGTGATTCGGGTGACCGCGCATCCTCATATTGAACATAACTTCTCTCAAATTCCTTGTGACAAATACAATCAGAGCCGCAGCCTTCCTCTGCATCAGGCTCCGTGGTGACGAACATTTCCCACCGATTCCCATCCGGGTCCGCCACCCATAGCTTAGTTTGCACTGCATAACAGCATTCAACATCATCTTCGTTTATGAGTTTGAATCCCTCGGTCTTGAATCTTTCCCAGGCGTCAGTCACCACTTTGGTGTTTTTTACCTGAACTCCGAAGTGCCCCTCCCCTCGGGTATGTTTGGGAAATTCGTTCAGTGTAAAGTTCAAGGCCGGCTCTTCAACATCAAATTTTGCGTAACCTTCCCGCACTTTGATTGGATTGACGCCAAAAAACACCCGGTAGAATTCCACAGAGCGCTCCAACTCCGTCACATTGACACTGACATGCAGCCGACTCTCCGTAGCAAACTTCGCCACACCGTCGATGCTATTACCGCTAGATTCATCCAGCCCCGTTCCACTGACAGTTTCCATTGTATCCATCTTTACTATCACCTTGATCAGTTACTCTCTATTACCCTGCCCAAACAGACACTTCATGACCACTTACAACTCTCGGTCTCCGGATCATAGCAAATGCAACCTGCCTCGCAGCCCTCGTCAGCATCTCCATCCACAACGACAAACACTTCCCAGTGGTTACCATCCGGATCAGCCACCCAGACTTTGTTCTGCACGGAGAAGCAACAGGCCACCTCACGCTCTTCAGCATCAACAGAAACATTTAACCTTTTGAATCTCTCATAATAATCCTTTACTGCATTCGACGATTTCACCTCAATACCGAAGTGCCCGTCACGATCAACTTTGTCCGGGTGCTGATTGATGGTGAAGTTGACCGGAGGTGTTTCCGGCTCGAACTTCGCGTAGTCTTCCATGAGTTTGCTAGGCGGTCGATTGAACAATGTCTGGTAAAACTGCAGTGACTCTTTGACACTGGTTACGTTCAAACTCACGTGGGGACGTCTGTTACCGGAAAACTTTACGGCGCTATCCAAGTGCTGGACATTATTTCCTTCCTCCCCGGGCGAACAACAGGTTGATGTGGATTGGGCAATCATCGGATCCTCTCTTTCATTTCATCGCGCAATGGCGTCAAAGGTCTGATTGGAGAGGGGCATGCGGCAAGGAGCACTAAGCACCGAACATGGCCGACACACCCACTCACCTCGCGTTCTACAGCTCATCCATGCAATCGCACTTACTCAAGTTAGCGGCGATTTCCGCCGCCGTCACTGCGCCCCGGACATGCATGGTCACGTTACCGTCCATACCTTCGACATCAATACCCTCCACCTGCGCCCGAAACTCCGGTGTGCAACAGTCAGATTCGCATCCCGGACCGTCCGGACGGCATAGCTCAGAGAGCTTATCAAGCTTTCCCTTCTTGATCGGTTCGCCTTCCAGGTGAACATCAACCCCATGGTCTTTTTGGTCGATACCCGTAACAAATTCTTTCATCGAAAATTCTCCTGTTTCTTCATTACATGAACTTCTGAGATCAAGATCATAAGTAGGCCGGATAGAAAAATCCATTCCCGATGCAGCCCGGCTACTCCTCATCGGTCCCCGTATTAAGAACAACAAAAAACGTCCAGCGATTCCCTTCCGGATCCGCCACAGTCAGCTTCCTCAACGCTTCGTCATCAAGCGCGTCTTGCTCAAGCACCTTCACACCTGCCGCCTTAATCCTGTCGCTCATCTCGGCAACCTGCTGAACGCCGTTCATTTGTATACCGAAGTCACCATCTCCCTTGGCGTTATGAGCGACCCGGTTCAGGGAAAAAAGCATCGGCGGTTCATCCAGGTCGAATTTGGCATAGCCATCCCTCTGTGTGTCAGGCTGTTTGCCGAACAATGCTTGGTAAAACGGTATAACCGGTTCAACGTCAACAACATTGAGCGCAATATGAAACCTGCTGGGCGTGAGGAAATCCACCGCACTATCTATGGGCGGTTTCGCCTCCCGGGCTTGCTGCCAGATACTCGCCGTCACCATCACCACTCCTCCAGTTTAAACCTGTTCTTTGCCTGACCTGTTGACTCGAATCCGTACGGATTCATCACCCGCAACCCTCGGATTCGCAGGCGCAGGTCGGCCCGCAACGCACATCAGTGGCGTTCTCCTCGATCAGCACATAGATCTCCCACAGCGTGCCGATAGGATCCGTCAACCACACTTTATTGCCCACGGAGAAACAACATGCCGTTTCCACCTCCTCCAGGCTGATGTCATACCCACTCTTCAGCAACCTATCCTGAAACTCCTTGATCTCTACCGTGTATTTCAGTTGTATACCGAAGTGGCCGTCCCGGGTCGGTGAACCACCACCCTCCACCAACGTGAAGTGCAATGGTGGATTTTCGAGTTCAAACCGCGCATAGCCGTCTCCCCGCTGGGACGGTGACTGGTCGAACAGCACCTCGTAGAACGCAAGCACCTGCTCGAGTTTCGGTACGGCCAAGCGTATGTGAGGGCGACTCTTGGTACTGAAATGTACCGCGCTCCTATAGGACGAGGCCGCAAACTGCCCGGTGGATTCTGCGGTTTGGGTTTGCATCATTGTCTCTCTCCTGCTATATCCCGCACGCCAACCATATTAGGCGCACATTGAAAGAACCTTAAACAAGATTCCGATAATCCGTGGTGGCTTTCCCACCTGAAGTTTCACGCTATTGATTTTGTGGTAATATCAAGAGCATGAACCATCTCATTGAAAAACATAGTATTTTTTTAGCAAGCAGCGGCTGCGCCCAGAATTAATTTTATGGGGGTTTGCTATAAACCGGGCAAACCCCATCAAAAATAACCTTAGCCCATATCCACTACGCACCTCGGTGCTCACAAAACCGTGAAACTTTAGTTTCCCACCTGACCTGAAGCATATAGAAGCACAATCCTAAAAACCCCCATAACTGTCCGATCGTACAGGTCCATGGACCAAAAAATGGATAGATTCTTGCCGCACAAACGCAACACTCCGTTACCCTAAAGTGGACCCCAGATTCTGGACAGTAGTTTAAGCTGTACATGCGAATCAGGGGAAACAGGAATGAGCGAGAGAAAGAAGCGTAAGAT
>JAHXHR010000086.1:0-12468 GCA_025656505.1 Candidatus Thiodiazotropha sp. (ex Epidulcina cf. delphinae)
AACCTTTCTAAACAGACATCCACTCAAAATTACCTGAGATTTGAATGGGTGATGAGATGGACGATCTACTTCCCGACTCGCCCGTAGGGAACCACCCAGGTGATCCAATGCTGCGTTCAGCGTTGCCTGGTAACACACTAGACATTACATGTTAAATCAAAAGGTTAATTCACATTATCAGCGGTCGGGTGAGATATCCTGGCTAGACGTCTGTCATCGGTCACGGCAGGGTTGTAATGCGAAGAATAAGATCCGGTAAGAGATAGACAAGGACTATCAGAGCTGGAATGACGTAGAAATAGATCCGCATACTGTTACGGATCAACCGGTTGGCGTTTTTCAGCTCCATGAAACGGTCAACGATCATCCTGCCCTTGAATGCAATGGTGCAGGCGATCACCAGGGTCAGGATCAGTCCCTGATCGGGCGATTCTGCAATAGCGGCGCTGAGCAGGGTCAAACCCAGCAGTAGCAGCCAGATGAAATCGATGGTTTTTGAATCCAACATGGTTTTATTAACCCGACATATTGGGTTGCAGGGTTAATAACCCCCGCTCAACGCAATACATACAATAGTGGAAAAATGACGATCCACGCCAGATCGATCATGTGCCAGTAGACCGCTACGGCTTCCAGTCCCTGGTGGTTCTGTTGCGTGACGCCACCCATCCTGATACCCATAATAGCCCATAGGATGGCGCCGCTCCCCCAACCGACATGCAGCAGATGGTTGAAGGTCGTGTAATAGTAGACGGTAAAAAAGATATCGGTGTCGCTAGCCAGGCCTTGAGAGGCGTTCCATTGATATTCAAAGAATTTGATCACCAGATAGGCGCCGCCGGCGCCTACCGCCAGCCATAGCCAGCGCAGGCAGGTGTCGATGCGTCCCTGTCTGATGGCCATCATGGCTTTCACCACGAAATAGCTGCTGGAGAGCAGGATCAGGGTGTTCAACACGCCTGCGGTGGTGTTGAGTCTCAGTGGACCATCGGCGAAAAAGGCCGGGTTATGCACCTTGGCGATGAAATAGACGATGAACATCAAGGCGAACTCGGTCATTTCCGAGAGGATGCCGACCCAGATCGCCATATTGCCGGGTATGCGGTTATTGCTTGGAAGTTCAGTGGTTTCCAGGGTCATGTGGCCAGGTTCGTCGTGGATGTATGCCATGCCTCATAGGTTTAGAAGCCCCTCAGCGATGGTTTGGATAGACCATTGTCTGCCGGCCATATTGTGAGACATTGATGCGTGTCAAACGGTTCTCTCCCAGCATTTCCATCAACCGGGCGCTTACAGGGGAATCAGCTTGATTTTTGTCAAGGTCAAGCGATGGCCGGATCCTTAGCATAAATACTACCTTGAATGATCATTGACGGATTTGCATCCGCATATTGCAGTACATATACAGGAGTGTATCGACCCATGCAGACGCAGGTTATAGCCGAGTCAGACCGGTATCCCCCTGGGGATCTGGCGATCTGGGTTTTTATCCTGGCTGAGTTGGCGGCCTTTGCCGCCTTTTTCGGCTCCTATGCCTATACCCGTATGCAGCATGTGGCGCTTTTCAACCACTATCAGCTCACACTCGATAAAACCGCTGCCCTGATCAACACGTTTGCATTGATCACCAGCAGCTATTTCGTGGTGCGTGGGGTTGCGGCGATCCGTGAAAACGACAGTCAGGGATGTGTGCGTTGGTTGATGGCGGCCCTGGTCATGGGAGGGCTGTTTCTCATCGTTAAGTCGCAAGAGTATGCGCATCATATCGACGAGGGCATAACCCTGAGCACCAATAAGTTCTACATGTTCTATCTGTCGCTTACCTTCTTTCACTTCATGCACGTCATTATGGGGATGGTGATTCTCGCCGCAGTCGCGGTGAAGGCAAGACGGGGACGATACAGTGCGGAACAGTATGTCGGCGTCGAAACCGGCGCCTCCTATTGGCACATGGTGGATCTTGTTTGGTTGATCCTGTTTCCCCTTGTCTATGTCATGAGATAGTCTGTGATGAAGAAACGCACTGTTTTGGGAATTCGCACCTGCACCTGGATCTGGTTGATCATGATGGGCCTCACCCTGGTCACCTACACGATAGGACAAGCAGGCTTGGGAGGTTTGAGCGCTTCCCTTACCGTACTGGTCATTGCCCTGTTGAAAGGACAGATGGTTGGAGACTATTTTATGGGGCTGAAGCGGTTGAGAGGTTTCTGGCGTTGGCCCGTGAGCCTTTGGCTGTTTCTGCCCGGCGGCCTGATCAGCGTCGCCTTTACGCTTGTCGGATGAGGATATGATGATGAATAAGTCCGTGACCGCATCGGCTCGGGAGTTGGATGAGGCGCTTCCCTTTTACAAACCGCAGGCAAGGGAGATCGAGCTGTTTGAGTACGGCTACCGACACCAACTGCCGGTATTGATCAAGGGACCGACCGGTTGCGGCAAGACCCGCTTTATCAACTATATGGCGGCCCGGCTCGGCAGGCCGGTGTATACGGTAGCCTGTCACGATGACCTGAGCGCTGTGGATCTGGTGGGCCGGCATCTGATAGGCGACAGCGGCACCTATTGGTCTGACGGCCCTTTGACCCGGGCGGTGCGTGAGGGGGCCATCTGTTATCTGGATGAGGTTGTCGAGGCGCGCAAGGATACAACGGTGGTGCTGCACCCTCTGACGGATGATCGGCGTATTCTACCCTTGGAGCGTACCGGCGAGATGCTCAAGGCGCCGCCTGAGTTCATGCTGGTGGTCTCTTACAATCCGGGTTACCAGAATCTGTTGAAGGGTATGAAGCCGAGCACCAGGCAACGCTTCGTTGCGGTGCGTTTTGACTTCCCGGCTCCCGAACTGGAACGTGAGATCCTTATCGGGGAGTCCGGCATTGATGGTGAGATGGCTCAACATCTGGTGCGGCTTGCCAACGCCATGCGCGCCCTCAAGGATCACGACCTGGAGGAGGCCGCCTCTACCCGGTTGCTGGTCTATGCGGCAACCTTGATTCTCGGTGGTTACGATCCGGTTGAGGCCTGCCGGGCCGCGTTGGTCGAACCCTTGACCGACGATACGGAAACAGCGGCCGCCTTGATGGAGGTCGTCCATGCTTCGCTCGGGCGGTGACTATCCCGCACAGGATCCACCGGGCGACGTCATGGCGGTAACGGCGGAATCCCTCTGTCATTCCACCTTGATCCTTATCGGCATGCCGGGTCTGGCGAAGGCGTTGGCCGGCAAGTGTTTTCGTTATCTGTCGCTTAGGACCGAGTGTAGGACACTACGCTAGTCATCATGGAAGAGAAAGTCGGTGAACTCTGGCACAAACTGATCACACGGCTTGCCCAGGACCATTATCCGCAGGCAGCCGTGCATTTGACGGAACTCAACAACACCCTGGGCATTCTGTTTCGCGCCCTCGGTGGTGACGGCGGTCTGCGGGTCGAGACAGCGGAGGCGACTCATCATTATGCCAGGCGTGGTCTGTTGCAACGTATCGCAGGTAGCTCAACCAGGATAGAACTGGCCTGGCGGGACGAGCATGCGCTCAGATTGCCTGAAGTGATCGATCTTTTTCCACATCAGTCGCTGAATCGGGATCTCTATTTCTGGCTGGCGGCACTGGCGTCAGGTGACCAGGGCGGAGTGGAGCCGTGGCTCGTCAAGAATCAGCGGTTGGCCCGTGAAACATTGGAAAGATATCCGGGCATGGCGGGACGTTACCAACGCCTGCTCAAGGCGCATCTCTCACAACGACCGGATCCCGCTCGCTTGAAACAGGATGAGGCGGCTCAGGAAATCGCCGTCAGACAGGCGCTCATTGATCCGGGTGAGGTCTCTCGCTTGCCTCCGGCCGGCCATGCCCCCTGGCCGGTGCCGCTATGGTTGCATCCGTCACCGCCTGGTATGTGTCAGGGTGCATCGGATTCAGCAGAGCCGGAAAATGCTTCCGCTGGAGATGCGAAAGCCCTGAGTGATGAACGCAGTCGTCGTGGTGAACGTACAGAGATGCCCGAAGCCGACCGGGGATTGGTTACGATCCGTATGGAGAATATTCTGAGCTGGGGGGAGTTCGCCAAGGTCGACAGAGGCGCCGAGGAGAATGAAGACCTGGATCAGGCCATGGATGCGGCAGAACAGATGGAGCGGTTCAATGTCACCCGCGACGGTAAAAGTGTCGCGTCAAAGCTGCGTTTCGATCTCGATCTGCCCTCTGACGCCTGTGATGACGAGGTCTTATCCGAGGGATTGCTGCTGCCGGAATGGGATTGGAAAAGACAGCTCATGCAGGAGGCGCATTGTCGCGCCATCACCCTGCAGGCCGCTGACGCTCAACCGATCGAATTGCCGGTGCGCCTGAATCAAATCGCGAAACGGTTACGGGCCCAGTTTCAGCAATTGATGCCGGCGCGTGTCTGGCGGCGTGGCCAGGCTGACGGTAGTGAAATCGATTTGGATGCCTATTTGCGTTTCTCCGCTGAGCGTGCGAGCGGACACTTGACCAATGCGGATAACCTCTATCGGGATCTGCGCACCGGGGCGAGGGATCTGAGTTGTCTGTTGCTGGCTGATCTCTCCCTCTCCACCGATAGCTGGATCGATAATCATCATCGGGTGATTGATGTGATCCGTGACAGTCTCTATCTGTTTTCGGAATCCCTCTCCGCGACAGGGGATAGGTTCGCCCTATACGGCTTCTCTTCCCGCAAGCGGGATCCGCTGCGTTTTCATCAGATAAAATCGTTTGATGAACCCTACTCGTCTCGCACACGAGGCCGGATACAAGCGATAAAGCCCGGCTACTACACCCGCATGGGGGCTGCGGTGAGGTATGCCCATCAGTTGCTTAACCGACAACCGGCGCAACGTCGTCTGTTGCTTTTGGTCAGCGATGGAAAGCCCAATGATCTGGATAAGTACGAAGGGCGATATGGCGTGGAAGATACCAGGCACGCAATACATGAGGTGCGCAAGGCCGGCATACAGCCGTTTTGCGTCACCATCGACGAACGGGGCAATGACTATCTGCCTTATCTCTTCGGCAGTGGCGGTTATGTGGTGATTTGCAAACCCCAGGAGTTGCCGCGCAAGTTGCCGTTGCTCTATGCCCGGCTGACCAGGGAGTGATGGTCCGTGATTGCCCTTCGCTTTGCTGAACCTGAAAGCCGCAGTTGACCGCTCCATTATGATGCTAACCTACTGATAGAAAATCCATTAATTTCGATTTGTCTATTCACCGGTTGGGTGAGCCAGGCTACAGGGTGAATTGCGTACGCCCGGAAATGCTGAAGATGATGGAAAAAGCGTGTGCGCGCATCATGCCGACTATTTCTGAAAATCATGATATTCCCATGCTTTTGGATTGACGCATGTCAAGGAGGGAGAGGCGCCCACAAAGAGAATAGAGGAAACACTCAGGAGCAACTCCATGGATGATATATCAAAACTTTTGATCCGGGATCACCGACGCTGTGATGAGATGTTCGTGGCAATGGAACAGGCGCTTTACCATAGTAAGTGGAGCCATGCAGAAAAGGCCGCGTATGATTTGGCGCATGCCATGGAGCGTCATTTTAACCTGGAGGAGGAACGGTTGTTTCCCGAGCTGGAACAGGTTTCCAGCCAGGCGAGTGGGCCTGTCAGCGTGATGATGATGGAGCATGCTCAGATGAGGCATTTACTCAAAACGCTCCAATCCTCCATGCAACAGCAGTCGAAAGAAACGCTGCTCGGAATCACTGATACGCTGCTTGTCACCATGCAGCAACACAATATGAAAGAGGAGAACATCCTCTATCCTTTGGCGGACAGGTTTGTCGCCGACCTCGGAGAGGAGATAGCCCGCGGTATCGCGGAGCCCGAGTAGTGGAACACAGGCTGGACGTTCGTGTATTGGAGCCGCCGGTTCCGCTGGAGCGCATCCTTGAGGCCCTGGAAAATCTCGCCGTGCAGGACTGCTTGCGGGTTCGGCACAGCCGTGAGCCCTATCCGCTGTATAGTCTTTTGAGCGAGATGGATTTCTCCTGGAATACCCGCTGGTCAAACGGTGATTGCATCATTCATATCTGGCATACGGGATATCCACCGCCGGCAGAGATGAGTTGAGGTTGTGATGAACACTGCCGGGCTTTCGCTGGACCAAGCGCCACCGATCACCATTCCCTTCAAATATTTCCTTACGGCATCGCTGTTTTCCATCGCCGTGGGTTTGTTACTCATACTGTATGGCGGGGATGTCATGCGTTCCCGATGGAGTCCGTTGGCGCTGGGAATGACACATTTGATTACCGTGGGGTTTATCGCTCAGGTTATGACCGGCGCCATCATGCAGTTATTACCGGTACTTGCCGGTTCCCCGATACCGAGGGTCGTTGCCGTCAGTCGGATAGTGCATCTTGCTTTATCGGCGGGAACCGCTTTTCTGGTTTGCGGTTTTTTGTCTTCCCGTGAACGGCTGCTTATCGCTGGAGGAATCACCCTGTTTGCAGCCTTCCTCATCTTGCTGGCGAGCATCGGGATGGCCCTGCTGAGATCAAAAAGTCACCGGCATAGGGTACGCACCCTGGTTTTCGGTTGGACGGCCTTGGCGCCAACCGTGATCCTGGGCGGTTATCTGGTTGCCGGCCTGACGGGCCTTTCTCAAGTGACGGAGATGCGGCAGATCGTGACCCTGCATCTCTCCTGGGGTTTGTTGGGTTGGATCGGGATTGTGCTGTTCACGACTATTTTCGAGCTGGTGCCGATGTTTTATGTGGCGCCCGGGTTTCCGGTTTTCATCAAACAGTGGTCGTTGCCGGCGGTCTTTCTGCTGCTCATCATCTTTACGGTTTCAAAGTTCCTGCCTAGTGTTTTTCTCGAGGCCGGCCTTGTTTTGATTGTGATGGCTTTTTTTATTATCGGACTCTTCGTGCTCAGAACGGTCTATCAACGCAAACGGCTCATCATCGATACCACCCTGCTGTTTATATGGACGGGAGTCGGCAGTCTTTTGCTGGCGGTGGTCGTATGGCTGAGTGGCGGTAACGACATGCTCCTCGGTGGATTGTTGCTCGGCGGGGTTTGTCTGAGCATTCCCATCGGGATTATCTACAAGGTCATACCTTTTCTCTGTTGGTTCCATCTGCAGGGGTTACTGGTCAAGCAGAAAAAATTTCATCATACCGTGCCATCGATGAAGCATTTCATCAAGGAGAAGGAGGCTAAAAGGCAGTACATTTTACATCTGATTGCACTCTGCCTGTTGTTGATGGCGACACAGATGCCCAATTCATTTACGATACCGGCGGGGGTGGTCTTTATGTTTTCATCCCTCTATCTGTTCAAAAACATCCTGTATGCCTATATTGTGTTTCATAATGAATGGAACAGCGTCTGCTGACTCGAATTGAACAGGAATAGCGATGATCCCCTTTCCCGTTGTCGGCGTAGCACGGCCCAATTTCCTTATCCTGACGCCAATCTGTATCTGCCTCGGGTTGGCCGGTGTGATGTTGTCGGGAAATGATTTTCAGTGGAGCATCCTTGCCGTAGTGCTTTTGGGCGCCCTGACGGCCCATATCAGTGTCAATGCACTGAATGAATATGCCGATTTTCAATCCGGCCTGGACTTCAAGACAACGCGCACGCCGTTCAGCGGCGGCAGCGGCACACTGGTCATTCAGCCGCGGTTGGCCCCTTACGCACTGGTTATCGGGGCCGCTTCGTTGGCGATTACCCTGGGGTGCGGCCTGTATCTGTTGCGGCAATCCGGGTGGGGGCTTTTACCCATTGGAATAATGGGGACACTCATCATCACCTTCTACACGGGATGGATCAACCGCCATCGGCTTCTGGTGCTGATCGCCCCGGGTTTGAGTTTCGGCCCTTTAATGGTGATGGGCACCCACTATGCCTTGGCGGGAAGCTTCAGCCTGCCGGCCTTGCTATTATCACTGATTCCCTTTTTCCTGGTTAACAACCTGTTGCTGCTGAACCAGATCCCCGATGTAGAGGCGGATCGCAGCATCGGCAGGGACAATTACACCATTGCGTGGGAGCCTGCGCAAAGCGCATGGATCTATGCCGGTTTCGGGATGCTCGCTTATCTGGTGGTGATTGCCGGTGTGGTTACGCAGCATCTCCCCGCCACGTCGCTGCTCGCGCTGCTGACCCTCGGATTCACCTATCGGATCTTTGTCGGCGTACGGGACTATCAGGGTGATATCGATCGGTTGATTCCCCATCTGGGAAAGAATGTCGCGGTCACCCTGGGTATGCCGCTGTTGGTGTTTATCGGGGTGATCATGGATGTGGTGTGGTGAGTCCCTTGAAAGAGAGAGAGCGATGATCCTGGGTTATCTACGTGTCGGCCTGCTGCCGCTGCTGTTATGGCAGACCCAGGCGCATGCGGTGAATGAGGATCAGCTCGCGGTCATCCGCGAGCTTGGTTCACTCAACGGCATCGCCCTGCACTGCAACGCTTTGGCGGAGACGCAACGCATTAAACGGGCCTTGGTGTTGAATCTGCCCAAGCGGCGTCAGTTGGGCGAGTTGTTCGACTATGAGACCGACAAGGCGTTTATGGCGTTCATTGGCGAGAACGCCGGATGTCCTACGCCGCGCTCCCTCAAACAGCGAATCGATGCAGCGCTGAATAGACTGGAAGCGGTGTATAAAACGCCATGAGCCGTATCAGGATGAGTCAGACGGGGTTGATATTTCGGCTGACGCTTGCCGTCTGGCTCTGGCCTGGGGCGCTGTTCGCTGCGGATGCGCCGGATCCCTTTCGGGTGGTGGTGAGTGTCAAGCCGATACATTCGATTGTCGCCGGATTGATGCTGGGGGCCGATGTCCCCGAACTCTTGATCGACGACAACCGCTCCCCCTACGATTTTACCCCCTCACCGCAACAGCGGCAGGGTTTGAGAGAGGCGGATTTGCTCTTCTGGGTCGGACCTGAACTCGAGGCGGGGCTTGCCGAGACGGTCCGGGAACTGGCCCCCGGGGTAGAGGTCATCGAACTGTTGTCCCATGAGCGAGTGAAAATCCTGCCTTCACGCCATACACCGGGGCAACGCGATCCCTACTTCTGGCTGGACAACCGCAACGTCATGATCATCCTCGATGACATGACGCGACTGTTACAGGATGCCGATCCCAAGCGCGCCCATCGCTATGAACGCAACCGGCAAAAGGTGTTGGCGCGCCTAGCGCGCATCGATAGGGAGTACGAGTACGGCTACCGGGGTATGAAGGCCGGGCTGGGGGTCCAATACCACGATACGTTGCAATATTTCGAGCAGGCCTATGCGCTCAAGATTCTCGATCGCGTAACCGGCTCCCCCCGCCGGCCGGTAGCGGCCGCATCCCTGCTGAAGGTGCGTGAGAGGATTGTCTCCGGTGAAGCGGTCTGTCTGCTGTCCGAGAAGGGACTGCCGGCGGAGCACCTGTCACTACTGACCCAGGGAAGCGGGGTCAATCATGGAATACTCGACAGTCTCGGCGTGGGTCTGGCGCCCGGTCCCGACCTCTATTTCCGACTCATGGACCATAACACAGACGAAATCAAGCGTTGTCTGAACGCCGATATGCAAGCGGCGAGCGCAGCGAGGGCCTTGGCCGAACAGGACGGTTCGCCGGTGGTCGACGGCATAGGCGGCGGGCGGTTTCTGTTGACGGATCATCTCGGTCGGTTGGTCAGTAAGGAGACGATGCGGGGCAAATACGCGATGGTCTATTTCGGGTATACCTTTTGCCCGGACATCTGTCCGACTTCGATGCAGGTTCTGTTCCAGGCCTTCGACCTGATGGGGGACAAGGCCGATTCGTTCCAACCCTATTTCATCACCATCGACCCCGAACGGGACACGATAGCCGTGATGAGAGACTATGTGCAGTACTTCGATGAGCGATTGATCGGCGTCACAGGCGGGCGGGAGATGATCGACCGTGTGGCCCGCCTGTTCAAGGCCGGGTTCGAAAAGGTCGTGGAGGCGCCGGATGATCCGGAAAGGTACCTGATGGATCACTCGGCCGCTCTCTATCTCCTCGGTCCCCACGGACGGTTTGTCAGCAAATTCGCCCATGGGATTTCCGCCGAAGACCTTGCTCAACGGTTGACGGCGTTGCACCGAGATGACGACTTGCGATGAATCGTTGGACCTAAAAACCGCAGTTGGACGGCTCATGCGATGCCGGATGGGGTTGAAAGAGGGCAACCGTGAACCGAGAGCCTCATGTAGGTATATTCATCTCATAAACCCTATCCATGATTGGATATATTATTGATTGTGCTTCTCTTCTCCCGCCTATTGGCCAAAAAGTATGTGTAATTTGACCTAAATCAATGAGTCATATGGCGTATTTTTATGACTATAGTTCTATATACCGGTGGGCAAAATACATCTCTTCAACCAGGGGGGACTGGGAATAATGAACAACAGTTTTAAACGCATATCCGCACTGGCCATCGGCTTGGGAATCGGCTTGGGCGCCGCTTCCAACGCCTGGTCCCAGTCGACGCTGGATGAAGTCATGAAGGCGCGCGGTCTGACCCAGCAGGATCTGCTGGCGGCCGCCAAGACCTATACGCCGACCGGCGGACGCGACGAGTACCTGGCCTTCAGTTCCGGCGGTCAGAGCGGGCAGGTCATCGTGTACGGCGTACCGTCCATGAGGATACTGAAATATATCGCCGTCTTTACCCCGGAGCCCTGGCAGGGTTATGGATTCGATGATGAATCCAAGGCGGTTTTGGCTCAGGGTAGGATCAACGGCAAGGACATCAACTTCGGCGATACGCACCATCCGGCGTTCTCCGAGACCAAGGGTGAATACAACGGCCGTTATCTGTTCATCAACGACAAGGCCAACCCGCGTATAGCGGTGATCGATCTGCACGACTTCGAGACCAAGCAGATCGTGGTGAATCCCTTCATGAAGTCCGAGCACGGCGGCGCCTTCGTGACGCCCAATACCGAGTACGTCATGGAGGCATCCCAGTATGCCGCGCCCTTCGAAGATGGGTTCGTGCCGCTGGAAGAGTTCAATGAAAAGTACCGCGGTGCGGTGACCTACTGGAAGTTCGATGACAAGAAGGGGCGTCTCGATCCCGAGCGGTCATTCACCTTCGAACTGCCTCCCTACAGCCAGGATCTCTCCGATGCAGGCAAGGGGCCTTCCATGGGTTGGGGCTTTACCAACTCCTTCTGCTCCGAGCGCTATGTCGGTGGTATCGAACGCGGACGTCCGCCGTTTGAGGCGGGCTGTTCCCAGAAGGATACCGACTTCCTGCATATCACCAACTGGAAGCGAGCCGCCGAGCTGGTTGCCGCGGGTAAGGTCAAGAAGTCCAAGGGCGCCTACATGATCCCGATGAAGCAGGCGGTGAAAGAGGGTCTGCTCTATTTGGTGCCCGAGCCGAAGAGCCCGCATGGCGTCGATGTCAGTCCTGACGGCACGCATATCATCGTTTCCGGCAAGCTGGACAGCCATGCCTGGGTCTATAGCTGGGAGAAGATCCGCAAAGCCATCAAGAACAAGAAGTTCGAAGGCAAAGATCCGTACGGCATTCCGATCATTGCGATGAAGGATGCGCTGCATACCCAGGTGCAGGTGGGCCTCGGTCCGCTGCATACCCAGTATGACGCCGAGAAGTGCGTGGTCTATACCTCGATCTATGTCGACTCCATGGTCACCAAGTGGGACTACTGTAAAGGCAAGGTGCTGGATCAACTGCATATCCACTACAACATCGGCCATCTAGTCGCAATGGAGGGCGATTCCGTCTCTCCCGACGGCAAGTACCTGATCGCCCTGAACAAGCTGGCCATCGACCGCTTCAACCCGGTCGGACCGCTGCATCCGCAGAACCACCAGTTGATCGATATCAGCGGCGAGAAGATGCAACTGCTGTACGATATGCCGCTGCCGCTGGGTGAGCCCCACTATGTGGTGGCGATCAAGGCCGACAAGCTGAAGCCTGCCGTACGCTACAAATCGGGTTGGAACAGCCGTACCGATTCCAAATCACCCTATAAGACCCGTGCCGGTCGTGAAAAGGTGGTGCGTGGCGATGATGGCGTGGTGCATGTCTACGGTACGGTGATTCGCTCCCATATCACGCCTGAAATCATCGAAGTGGAAGAGGGTGACACGGTCTCTATCCATCTCACCAATCTGGAGCGTGCGGAAGACGAGACCCACGGTTTCGCCCTCTATAGCCAGAACGTGAATCTGTCGATCGAGCCGGGTAAGACGGTATCGGCCACCTTCAAGGCGGATAAGGCCGGTGTCTTCCCCTATTACTGCACCGAGTTCTGCTCGGCGCTGCATCTGGAGATGCAGGGTTACCTGCTGGTCAAGCCGAAAGGCTATGTCGCCAAGACCACCGGGATTCAGGAAGGCACCAGGTATACCCAGGCCGATTACGACAAGCAGGTCAAGACCAATCTGGACACCCAGGCGGTTATCGACTCCGTGGTCGGCTTCATCACCAGCCA
>JAHXHR010000086.1:12478-17220 GCA_025656505.1 Candidatus Thiodiazotropha sp. (ex Epidulcina cf. delphinae)
GGGGTTCGCTACCAAGGGTGATTATCAGAACGCCACCCTCTGGGCCGGCCAGTGGTGGCAGTATCAAGTCAAGACGGCTGACCTGGGACTCCGCGCAAAGACCTTTTTGGAGGAGCATGGCGCCGAAAAAGTCAAATAACCCGGTCAGTTTGACTGACCTGAGCAGGAAAGGGGCCGTGACGGCCCCTTTCTGCGTGATCAGTATGGCAATTACTTGAAAATGCCAAGGTTTTTTATTGAGCGTTGCTCGATACCGCCCTGCAAACAGTCCTGGGAGGGGTATTTCTCGGTGAGACGGCGGATCAACAGGTTGTGCAATTCAGTGTTACAAATCCACGGATTCAGGTTTAACATAGCTCAACTCGGTAAGTGCGTTTATACCTTACTGCAGGGTTTTTCATCATTACGGTCCGCTACGGACGGAACAAAACGCGAGGAAATCGACATGATTAGATGGGTAAATCTCTCACTGACGGGTATGGCGCTGCTGCTGGTGATGGGGATGGGTGCAAACGCGCAGGCCGCTGATGGCGCGGAACTCTTTAAGGTCAGAACCTGTTGGGCCTGCCATGGCAAAGACGCCGACACGCCGATCATGCCGATGTATCCGAAACTTGCGGGGCAGAATGCCGACTACTCTTTCAATCAGATGAAGGATATCAAGTCGGGTGCGCGCAGCAATGGCCAGGCGGCGGCCATGAAGGGTGTCATGGGGCTGGTCTCCGAAGAGGAGATGCGCGCCATCGCCGATTGGCTGAGCAGCCTGTAGCGCATTCGAAGGCTGCGCGGAGATGCCGCCGTGTGGGTGGTGGGTCGGGTCGGATAAGTTGACGCACATCAAGGTGCTCAATCATACCTCATGAAACACTGCGGCCCATCTCACCGGCGACTCTCGTTCAGGGATTCCGGCGAGTCTACCGGGCGCCTGAAGGTGAATTATGCTATCCCCTCCGTCGCAGGGAGGGACTGGAGATATGAATCATGAATGCTAATTCGATCGTGAAAACGCTGACTACCGTTCTGAGCGTGTTGAGTTGTAGCGGCGTTGCCGCGGGATGGAACGAGGCCGGTGGCGAAAAAGACGCGGCGATGCTGCTGACGCCGGATCGTGAGCGGGGCATCGCGGTGTATGAGGTCTGTGCCGCCTGCCATCTGTTGGAGGGCTGGGGCCTGAAGGACGGGACCTTCCCGCAGTTGGCCGGGCAACATCGCAACGTGCTGATCAAACAGCTCGCCGATATTCGCGCCAAGAACCGCGACAATCCGACCATGTATCCTTTCGCCCTGGATGACCAGATCATGGCGGTGGCGGGTTTCCACAAGGGTGAGATCGATCCCTCGCAACTGGTGGCGGATGTCACCGCCTATATCGCAAAACTGCCGATGAATCCGAAGAACGGCCAAGGTCCCTGGAATGCGCTGTTTCCCGAATTTGCCGAAGGCAAGAAGCTATACGACGAGAACTGTGTGAAGTGTCACGGTGTGAACGGCGAGGGTGATAACGAAAAGTTCTTTCCCAAGATACACGGACAGCACTATACCTACATGCTGCGGCAGTTCGAGTGGGTCCGGGACGGCAAACGGCGCAACGCAAATCCCGACATGGTCGAGCAGATAAAGGGTTTCTCGGACAAGGACATGCAGATGGTGATCAACTATGTATCCCGGATGCCCGTGCCCGAGAAGGATCTCGCCCCTTCCAAGGACTACCAGAACCCCGATTACGATTGATCCCGATTTCATCAAAAGACGCTCCCTCCGTACAACCCGGCAATCCAAGATCACAGCTTGGTCATACGCAGAGTTCCGACTCCCTTAGAGAGAAGGATAGGATGAGAGGGAAAAGTTAACCATTGCGTTGCTTTCAGGTTTGCGGAGCCGTTGCGTTTCAAGAGAACCACTATGCAGTCTAAGCGAACCCTTCAAGTTGCAGTACTCATCCTGGTGGCGCTGGGACTTCTCGCCGTCGTCTTCTATACCCCCATCTGGTGGGTGTCGCTGACGGCGCCCAACTATCCGGAAGAGTCTTTCCCTGACGGGGTGCGCATTCATTTCCATATGAACGGTGTGTTTAATGGCTGTAAGAAGCAGGAAAAGGCCGAGATCGTTGAGGAAGAGGCGCTGGACTGCGTACACGAAATGGACACCATCAACCACTATGTCGGGATGTATCCGATTGCGGCCGGTGGTCCTGTTGAGCGAGGGTTCGGTCAATTCCTGATGGCATTTATGGGCGTGATGCTGCTGGGTTTTATTGCTACCAAGCCCAAATTAAGGATGACTGTTTTAACGGTCGGCTTCTCCGCTATAACGATTTGGATGTCGATCACGCTATATGGTAAAGACGGTTTCAGTCTGCAGAACGCCGGTTATGTCCGCGCCTTGGTGACATCTCTGGACCAGGATGCCTCCGGTGAGACAAGCGAACCCGAGATCGTTATCGGGGGGATTACCGGTATGCTCAAGGATTCACTGGAGGAATCCGGGATTGAAGTGATACTGCCTTCGCAGGCGGCGGCGAAGAAGGCCGAGATGGAAGCAACGGGTGGGGATAAAAAGCATCTGATTGAACAACTCAAACTCACCTATGATATCGATCAGGTGAAATCAGAGGCGCTATTGCCCTGGGACGGCAGCGCTTTTCAGGTCATGTCATGGCACTATGCCAAGAGTCTCGGACGCTACTTCAATAACCCGGCAGAGATCGCGCCGATGGTGAAAAATCTTGAGCTGGCGATTGATGTCGTGTTCGTCGGCCTATTGGGGGCGATGGCCCTGATGGTGTTCGGCTCACGCAAGAACGGCGGCCTGTTGTATTGGTTGCTGATCCTGGCGCCTATCGCCTTGCCGCTGTTCTTTATCATCGACTACTCGGCCTGGCTCTGGTGGTATGGGCATACTTTGAATGACATGGGCGCCTTTTCCGTCAAACCGTTCATGCCGACGGTGTTCGGCGACGGCAAGGTGGCGCAGTTCACGACCCACTCCTATCCCTACAAGGGGTTCGGACTGATGATACTGACGTCATTGATTCTCGCGGTGGCTGCGCTGATTCGGTTCAAACAGATGAAAAACCTGAATTATGAATGTTGAATCGAGGTGCTCACTTCGCTCAGGTTTATTTAAGAAGTCGTGTGCGCATGCACACTCATTAATTCAACATTACCATTCAACTGCGGCAGTTGTGCTGTTGCTATTGATTACTTTCTCTCAAGCATTTGCGCAGTCGACGGAACTACCATCATTTCAGGATCTGGTGGATAACACCGAAACAGGTGGAACCCTGATGCCATCACCCGGTAACTATGCCGGCCCGGTCACGATCAGCAAATCCATCGCCATAGATGGGCAGGGTAAGGTCACCATCGATGCCGGTGGCAAGGGCTCGGTCATCTATCTGCGGACGGATGGCGTCACCATAAAGAATTTACGCCTGACCAACTCCGGCGAATCGCACAACGATATCGATGCAGGCGTACAGGTGCGGGGCGATTTCAACGTCATCAAGGATAATGTCATAGACGACGCACTTTTCGGTATCGACCTGCAACAGTCGAAAAACAATATCGTGCGCGGCAACCGTATCTCTTCCAAACCGTTCGAACTGGGTGTGCGCGGGGATGCGATTCGACTCTGGTACAGCTTCGACAACAAGATCACAGACAATATCATTCGGGATTCAAGAGATACGGTGGTCTGGTATTCGAGAGGCAACCTGATCGCACGCAACGATGCACGCGGTGGTCGATACTCGCTCCATTTCATGTATGCGCAATACAACGAAGTGGTGGATAATCACTATGAAGATAACTCCGTGGGTATCTTCGTCATGTACAGCGACGGTCTGCATCTGAAGAATAACACCATCGCCCATGCTACCGGTGCAACAGGCATGGGGATAGGCTTCAAAGAGACCTCGGATGCGGTGGTGATCGGCAACCGGGTGCTCTATTGTGCGACCGGGCTCTATCTCGATGTGTCGCCCTTTCAACCGGACAGCATCAACCGCATTGAAAACAACCTGATCGCCTACAGTGGCATCGGTGTGCTGTTTTTAAACGACTGGACAGGCAACAACCTGATCGGCAACAGCTTCAAGGGGAACATCACCCAAGTGGCCGTCTCCGGCGGAGGCAAGACGGCGAACCGCAATCTCTGGCAGGGAAACTACTGGGACGACTATGAGGGGTTCGATCTCGACCTGGACGGGGTCGGCGATAAACCCTATGAACTCTTCAGTTATGCGGACAGGCTATGGATGGATGTGCCGTCGGCGCGTTTTTTCAAGGGTTCGCCGGTGCTTGAAGTGATGGACTTTCTTGAGCGTCTGGCGCCGTTCTCACAGCCCAATATGCTGGTGCGTGATGAAACGCCGCAGATGACGGCGGCACTCACCACTCAGCCGACCATGACATCAGATCGGGAGATGTCGGTTGACACTCTCGAATCCAGCCGGTCCGACCTGTCATTGCAAAGCGAGGCAAAACAGACCGAGGAGACCTTTGATGCCTATAAGGCCCTGCGTGAGTCGCTGGGACGTTGAACCTAGAATCCTCAGTTGACCACTATGCACACGCCCCATCACTTTGAAAGCATGGGTTTTCTCCGTATTGGGAATATTCACCTGGCGGGTGAGTAGCGTTACGCCGTGAATAGTACGCTTGTGGCGGCGCATGGCTGCGTTACAACGCCTTGGAATAGAACAACTATTCCGCGTCGTTGTGCGCCGTGCAGGGATGCAC
>JAHXHR010000087.1:0-1595 GCA_025656505.1 Candidatus Thiodiazotropha sp. (ex Epidulcina cf. delphinae)
TCATTTTCTTCATGGTTTCAATCCTCTATTCCGTGGTTCATGGTTTGATGCCTTGGTTGCTCCTTGGCAATTTTGATATACAACCTTTCAATACTTTATACTGTGACCCAGGCTGTGTTATTGACGCATAGCGCAGTGATGCGGGCGACTTGATGCACAATGCCTTCCTGCGCGTTATTGGCTTGGCGGATGGCTATGAACTTCGCTGCCCGCGTCCATGCCTGTTCCAGGTCGCATCAAACCTGATCGTCAATCACCTCTGGTCGCATGAGGAGAGGGGCGCATTCGAACAGTAGCTGGCCGCCAATCCCAGATTGAACGACCTCAAACTCAGCGGTACCTTCCGCATCGCCAACGTGTATGCAAGCGCACACCAAATAATTCAACATTCAAGCAACCCTTCCACCAACCGAGTCAACCTATCCAGCGCCCCGCGATTCTGCTCCACCAACTCCCGGCCCGCCTCGCCCACCCGGCTGCGCTCGCTGGCGTCGCTGAGCCAGTGGATTATTTGCGTTGCCAAGGCATCGGCTGAATCGACCTGTATCGCCGCCTGATGTTGCAGAAACAGCTCACTGACCTCGCTGAAGTTGAACATATAGGGGCCGAACACCACAGCCACCCCCTGGGCCGCCGCCTCAAGCATGTTGTGGCCGCCGTGAGGGACCAGGCTTCCGCCGATAAAGGCGGCGTCCGATGCCCCCATGAAGAGGGTCAGCTCCCCCATGGTGTCACCGAGAAAGACGCCGGTCTCTTCCTCACACGGTCTTTGCCGGCTGCGTCTCATCAGAAGAAAGCCCGCCGCTTCCACCAGTTGAGCGACCCGCTCGAAACGCTCCGGGTGACGCGGAACCAACACCAGAAGGGCATCGGGTATCGTCCGATGCACCGCTGCGTGCGCCTGCAGAATCAGTTCGTCTTCGCCCTCGTGGGTACTCGCCGCGAGCCACACCGGACGCTGACCACCCCACTCACGGCGCATTACATCGGCCCGCTCCAACAAGCTGCCTGGCAAGTGGATGTCGAACTTGATGCTGCCTGTCACTTCGATCTTCTCAGGTCTCGCTCCCAAGGTGTGAAATCGTTCTGCATCCGCCTCGGCATGGGGCGCAATCAGGGTAAGGTTTTGCAGCGCCTCGCGGGTCAGTCTCGCCAGCCGGTGGTATCCCTGTGCCGAGCGTACGGAGAGCCGCGCATTGGCAAGCAGGGTCGGCACTCCCTCACACTTGGCGTAATGGATCAGGTTGGGCCAGATCTCAGTCTCTACCAGAATCAACAGCCGGGGCCGGAAGGCGGTCAGGAACCGATTGACCACCCAGGGCAGATCGATGGGCGCGTAACGGTGCTCCACTTCGTCGCCAAACAGCGCCCGCACACGCTCAGCACCGGTAGGGGTGGTGGTAGTGATCAACAGGGGCATACCGGGATAGCGATCCATCAGGCGGCCGATCAATGGCGCCATCGCCTGAACCTCGCCCACCGATACCGCATGCACCCAGATCCCTTGCTGTTTCCCCGGCGACTCGAAAACCCCGAATCGCTCCAGCCAGCGCTTACGATAGGCCGGCGCACGCAGACTGCGCCAATAGAGCCTC
>JAHXHR010000087.1:1605-16841 GCA_025656505.1 Candidatus Thiodiazotropha sp. (ex Epidulcina cf. delphinae)
GGTGAACAGCAGCGTATAGAGGTGACGCATCGACGCTCCGTTTACGATCGCTTATTCAGCCGGCTCGATCTGTTCGCTGAACTGATGGCGGCAGAGCTGATAATACTCCCCTTTCCGATCCATGAGTTCCTGATGCCTGCCCTCTTCCACCAGCTCACCCTCTCGAATCACCAGGATACGGTCGGCATGTTGAATGGTGGAGAGGCGGTGGGCGATGACCAGGGTGGTTCGCTCCTGGGTCAGGGCCTGCAGGGCGGCCTGGACATGGCGCTCCGACTCGGTGTCCAGGGCGGAGGTGGCCTCGTCAAGCAGCAGTATGGGGACATCCTTGATCATCGCCCGGGCGATGGCCAGGCGCTGGCGCTGGCCGCCGGAGAGACGCACCCCGTCTTCGCCGATAACGGTGTCGAATCCCTGCGGCAGGCGCTCGATGAACTCGAGTGCATGGGCGCGCTTTGCCGCCTCTCTGATCCGCTCCTCGGTGACTGTCCCATCCGCGCCATAGGCGATATTGGCCGCGACACTATCATCGAACAATATCGACTCCTGGCCTACGTAGGACAACTGACGGCGCAGGCTGAGCAGGGTCAGTTGTTGAATATCTACGCCATCGATGAGTATCCGCCCCCCGGTCGGGGTATAGAAGCGAGGAATCAAATGGGCGATGGTCGTCTTGCCCCCCCCTGAGTGCCCCACCAGGGCCAGGGTTGTGCCCGGCGCCATCTCGAAGCTGATCGGCTTGAGGGCGTCTTTGTCCATCCCGGGGTAGCGAAACGAAACCTGCTCAAAGGTCACTCTGCCGGTGGCGCATTGGATGGTCTGACTGCCGTTATCCGCTTCCGGCTGCTCATCCACCAGGCCAAACACACTCTCCGCCGCCGCCAGCCCTTTTTGCAACGGCTGATTAATGCCGGTCAGCCGTTTCAAAGGGGGAAACAGCAGCCCGATCGCCATCATCAATGACACAAAACCGCCCACGGTCAAATCGCCTGCCGCGGTCTGATGGGTGCCGACATAGACCAGCATCGCTATCATTACCGCGCCGACGAACTCCACCAGCGGCATGTGGGCGGAGCCCGCCACCTTGCTCTTCATGTTGTAGCGGCGCACCCAATTGGCTCGCTCCAGAAATCTGCTTTGCTCGTAGGGCCGACCCTCGAATATCTTGATCACCTTGTGGCCGCGGATCGACTCCTCAAGCACCTGGGTCATCACCCCCATGGTATGCTGCAGGGCGCGATTGATGCGGCGCAGGCGCACCGCAAGCAGACGCACCGCGATCACGATCACCGGCATCGCCAACAATACCGCCAGGCTCAGAATCCAGTTGAGATAGACCATGTAGGCGAGCAGGCCGATGACGATGATGGTGTCTTTGACCAGGGTGGTGAGCACCTTGGTGGCGGCCATCGTCACCTGGTTGACATTGTAGGTGACCTTCGAGATCAGGGCGCCGGTGGCATGGGTATCGAAATAGGGGACGCCGATGGTCAGGATGCGCTCGATCATCATCCTGCGCAGATCCAGCACCACCTTGCCGGCGACCCATTCGAAGGTCACGTTGGTGACGAAGTTCATGATCCCGCGGATAGAGAAGAGCAGGATCAACAGAATCGGCGACCAGAAGGCGTAAACCGGATCCTTCTCGACAAAATTGCCGTCCAGCATCGACTTCATGAGTATCGGTATCGCCGGCTCGGTCAGGGCCAACACCACCATCGCGGACATGGCGCCGCCGAACTGTCGCCAGTAGGGACGCACCCGCTGGAGCAAGCGCAGATAGAGTTCACGGCCGGTCATGCCTGGAGCGAATGCCGGCCCAGGCTCACTCGGCATCTCGAATCGCCTCTACGATACGGCTGGTAGAGGCGTCGGGGAGAAACGCCAGCACCCTGACCTCGCCGCCGTTCTCCACCACGCAGTCGTGGCCGGCGATCTGTTCGGGACGGTAGTCTCCCCCTTTCACCAACAGGTCGGGTTTGATCTCACGGATCAGCGACTCCGGGGTGTCCTCTTTGAAGGGCGCCACCCAGTCCACGGAGGCAAGCCCGGCCAGCACCGCCATGCGTTGATTCACTCCGTTGATCGGTCTTCCGTCGCCTTTCAGACGTGTCACCGAGTCATCGTCATTGACCGCCACCACCAGCCGGTCGCCGAGTTGTTTCGCCTGCTGGAGATAACGCACATGTCCCTCGTGAAGGATATCGAAGCAGCCGTTGGTCATCACGATGCGCTCACCCTGGCATCGCGCCTCGTCTGTCGCCTCACGCAGTTCCTCCCGACTGAGGATGGTGTGAAAGTCGCCCTGACGGCGCAACGCGCCCTTGAGTTCCCCCAGGGTGACGCTCCCGGCGCCCAGCTTCGCCACCATCAGCCCGGCCGCCGCATTGGCCAGCCCCGCTGCTTCGTGGATGGGCACGCCGGCGGCCATGCCGGCGCCCAAGACACCGATCACCGTATCCCCGGCGCCGGTCACATCGAACACCTCTCGCGCCCGGGTCGGCAGATGCAACGGTGGTGCGTCTCGCTGAATCAGCAACATTCCCCGCTCGCTGAGGGTGATCAGCAGGGCCTCGATATTCAGCTCCCGTTGCAGCGCCGCACCCTTTTCGTTCAGCGCCTGGTCGGTATCGCAGGGCCCCATCACCGCCTCGAACTCTTGCAGATTGGGGGTCAGCAGGGTCGCGCCGCGATATCTGGAGAAGTCGCTCCCTTTGGGGTCCACCAGCACCGGGATACCCTGCTTGTTCGCCGCCTCTATCAGGAATTGCGGGTCTTGCAGCGTCCCCTTGGCGTAATCCGACATCACCATCAGGTCCGCTCTGGAAAGCTGTTGCTGGCAGTGCTGATGCAACTCGTTCAGGTCCGTCTGCCACATGGGCTGTTCGAAATCGAGGCGGATAAGCTGCTGATGCTGACTGATCACACGCAACTTGGTGATGGTGGGAATCGCCGGATCGACCTGTAAATGACACGCCACGCCGGCCTGTTGCAACCTCTCTTGCAGAGAGCGGCCTGCTTCGTCGTCACCCACCAGGCCGCAAAGAGAGACCTGCGCCCCCAGGGTGATCATGTTCAGGGCCACATTGCCCCCCCCCCCCGGCCGTTCTTCGATATCATGCACATGCACCACGGGCACCGGCGCCTCGGGGGAGATTCGCCCCGCCGCTCCCTGCCAGTAGCGATCCAGCATCAGATCGCCCACCACCAGAACGCGGGCCTTGCTAAAGTCGGGAAGATGGAATTGCATCAAACAGTTATCATTAAGTACGATCAGATCCCTAGCTGAAGTTTCACGCTATTGATTTTGTGGTAATATCAAGTGCATGGACTATCTTATTGAAAAACAGAGTGTTTTTTTAGCAAGCAGCGGCTGCGCCCAGAATTAATTTTATGGGGGTTTGCTATAAACCGGGCAAACCCCATCAAAAATAACCTTAGCCCATATCCACTACGCACCTCGGTGCTCACAAAACCGTGAAACTTTAGATCCCTAGTGTAGTGTCTCATATTGTTTGACGCTATCAGAGGCCCGCAAATGCCTCAAGTCAAGGCGCGACGCCAGGCCATTATCCGCGTTGTTGCGTTGCTTGGAAAGGGCACGCCATTCCCTGCACGGCGCGCCTAGCGGCTAATGGCCTGGCGTCACACTGATAGCTTCAAGCAATATGAGACACTACACTATAGGGATGGCCAATGACAGGAACAAGCTAAATCAAGCATAACGCATCCCCGCCGATGGCAAACAAGCGCAGACACTCCGTTTTTTCCCCCCTCAACTGGCCTGCCTGGGGCGGATTGGGACTGCTGTGGCTGAGCAGCCGGATGCTGCCCTATGGCTTGGCGTTACGCATCGGCCGCCTCATCGGCAGACTGATCTACCGCCTCTCCCCGTCACGCAGGCACATCGCCTCGGTCAACCTGGGGATATGCTTTCCTGAAAAGAGCGAGACGGAACGAGGCATTTTGCTGCGTGAGCATTTTTCCTCCCTGGGCATCGGCATCCTGATGATCGGCTTCGCCTGGTGGGCCAGGGACGCCAAACTGAAACCCCTGCTTGAAATCGGGGGACTGGAGCATCTGCGCAACAGCCTGGAACAGGGTAAGGGCGTGATTCTCCTCAGCGCCCATTTCACCGACCTGGAGATTACCGGCCGGCTGCTCAGCCTCCATCAGCCGATCACGGTCATGTACCGCCCCCACGAGAACCCGGTCATCGAGTGGGCCTTCAACCGCAACCGCCGCTTGCGTTTCGAGGCTGCCATACCGCGCAACGATATTCGCCAGGTGATCCGGACCCTGAAAAAAAATCTGCCTGTCTGGTACGCCCCGGACCAGAGCTTCAAGGGACGCAACAGCACCCTGGCGCCCTTCTTCGGGGAGCCTGCGGGAACCAACACCGCCACCTCGCGTCTGGCGAAGATCAGCGGTGCGGATGTCATCCTGTTCAGCGGTTACCGCAAGGCAGACAACAGCGGCTATCGCCTGCTCCTGCATCCGCCGGTGAATGACTTCCCCACGGAGGATCCTCGCCAGGACGCCGCACGCATCAACGGACTGATCGAAAAAGCGGTCGGCTATGCGCCTGAGCAATATCTGTGGGTTCACAGGCGGTTCAAAAAACGCAAGGTGATGCCGGATCCTTATTAAGGAAAAATCCATTTTTCTGGACTACCCGTCCCTCGAGGCATTTAAGAGTTAGGAAGCCTTTAACTCATATGATCTCTATCGAAACGATGGCGCACTTAATTATTGAAAGGATTGCTTATAGTTCAACTTCTAACTGATTGTTGATCCTCATCGGAATATGTGTGTATTTCAAGACCGTAATTGGCTTTCTCAAAGCTGCTAGGCCGCACAAAGAATCATTGAATTTATTCAAGAAGGCGATTGACTCTACGATGAATACCGTTCTTCATTAGAAACTTACTTTTTTGACGCACTCCTTGAAGTAACTCAATTAACTTTTTTCTAGCAAATACTGGTAAAGGTCCAAGTATGCATCCAGGATCGCATCACGACCAAACTCCTCCGCAGCCCGCTTATGACCAGAACAAGCCATCTCATCTCTTAGTTTATCCTCGTTCAGAACCCATCCTATAGATTTGACCAGCGCCTGTGAATTCTCACACTCAAACAGCAATCCATCCTGTCCGTGGCGCACCACTTCACCGGCGCCCATGGAGGCAGAGGTAACCAGGGGTTTCGCATAACCCCAAGCCTCGATAATGACATTGCCGAAGGGCTCGGCATGGGTCGATGGGAAAACGATCAGGTCAGCCAGTCTATAATAACGGTCGGGATTGAGCTGCCATCCTGTCCAGACGATGCGTTTATCGATGCCCGATTCTGCGGCCTGGCGATGCAGGGCCTCTTTCAAAGGACCGTCACCCAGAATCACCTGCCAGACCGGGCGGTCCGCAATGGTCTCCGGCAAGCGCGCCAGGGCGTCCAGCAGGAAACGGTGCCCCTTGAACGGAACGAACCGTCCGGGCGTCATCAACACCCAGGCATCTTCCGGGATACCGAGCTGAGCCTTCAAGTCGACCGGGGCGGGACCCGGCTCCGGCAACTCGGCGAAGTTATAGAGATGAAACACCCGTTGCTTGGGGAAACCCGCCTGCAACAGGTAGTCACAAATCCCCTTGGTGTTACCGATCCAGGCGTGGGCGTGACGATAGCCGTCCACCTTGTAGTAGCCCCCGAGCCGCGCCACATGAATGGCACCGCCGCTAACGGGCAGATGGGTAAGCCGTGTCGCCCGTCCCATGTAGGTCTGGACGATATCGGGCTGCAACCGCTTGACCAGCCTGCTTACTTCGAGACGGGACAAAGGGTCCCATACCGTACGCATCGGCAAGGCATGACCGGCCAGGCCGGGCCAGTGATCGCCGTCCAGTTCATGGCCCTTGCGCACGCCGACCTCTGTCGGATGGCCCATTTCGGCAAGCGCCAGGGAGAAGCGCTGAAACCAGCGCTCCGCCCCGCCGAAGGATTTACTGCCGATCAATTGAAGCGAATGGATCTCGGTCATCTTTTCCAACTATTTTCCCCGGCTTAACAGTTCCCGGTAAACGCCCAGATTACCCTCGACCATCCGCTCAACGGAGAAGTGTCGCCGCATCTTCTCTCTGCCGGACGCCCCCATCCGGCGGCGCAGGGGTTCGTCGGCGAGCAATTGCCGCAAGGCGTCTCCAAGGGCCTCGGCATTGCCCGCCGGTATCAGGCGGCCGTTAACGCCGTCTTCCACCACTTCGGGCATCCCCCCGGCATCCACGGCGACGATGGGCAGGCCCGCACTGGCGGCTTGCAGCAGAGCGATGCCCAACCCCTCCATCAGGGCCGGATGCACCAGCAAGTCGAGACAGGGCAGAATCGCGGGCAGATCCTCACGGAACCCGGCCAATATCACCTGTCGTTGCAACTGCATCTCGGCGATCTGCGCCTCCAGTTCCACCGCCAGGGGACCCCGCCCGAAGATCAACAGTCGCAGGTTCGGAAACGCTTCGAGCAATCGCGGCATCGCCTCCAACAGATAGCGATGGCCCTTGCGGGGAATCAGTTGCGCCACCACCGCCATCACCAAGGCATCCTCAGCCAGACCGAATGTCTTGCTGAACCAGGCCCTGTCGCAGGCTTGCTGAAAGGCCTCCACATCCACGGCGCTGCGAACGCAGACCAATTTCTCCTCAGGCACGCCCTCGCGCAACATCACCTCGGCAATCCCCTGGGAGATAGGAATGACCCGGTCGTAGAGGCGATATTTCCACTTCGCGGCCAACGGCGACTCTGGATTGTCGACGCGCCTTGACAGCACGGTTCTGGCCCCCGTCAGGCGGGCCGCCACGCCCCCCAGAAGATCGGCGCCTCGGCGGCTGTGGAGATGGACAAGCTCGGGTCGCTCCCGGCGAATGATGCGCAGCAGCCGCCAGATCAACGCCAGGTCGAGATCCCCGCGCATGGGCAGTTCATGGACTGTGTCGATAACCTCACCGGCCAACCGCCCGATCGCACTGCCGATCGGACAAACCAGGGTGGATTCGATGCCCCGTTGCTGCAGACCGGACAACAGATAGGCCACCTGCCTGGCGCCCCCATAGAGGTGCATGCCCGCTTCGACGTGCAGCACCTTCATCCCACCCGCCTCTCGAAACCGGGCAGCCGGGCCGCCGCCGCCACCACTTCCTCGACACTGATATCCGCCATGCAGTCGAATGCCCCATGGCAGGTGGGTTTGCGTTTACAGGGTGAACATGGCCGCTGATGATAGATCACCCGAGCGTTTTCATGGGTCGTATCCAGATAGGGACGGGTCGAGCCGAACAGACAAAGGGTCGGACGGTTCATAGCGATGCCGATGTGGGACAAACCGGTATCGACGCCGACCACCAAGTCGGCCTGGGCGATAACGGCGGCCGCCTGGCGCAACGAGGTCTCTCCCACCAGGCTGACCAGTGCGGATGACCGGCCAGGCGCTATCACCTTTGATGCCTCTCTGTCACCCGGCCCGCCCAACATCACCAACGGCAATCCCCACTGTTGCCCGATAGCGTCGATCAGCTTACACCATGAAGCATTGAACCAGTGTTTTTGCGGCCGGGTGGTGAAAGGGCAGATGACGACATAGCCGTTCTCAAGGCCCTGTCGTTTGATCAGCTCGTCTGCAAAGGCGCTATCCGCATCGCTCAGGCCGATATGCATTTCAAAGGGATCGACCGGCAATCCGAGCTGCTGCGCGAGATAACGGTACTCCGAACCGATCAACCTCGGGTCACCCCCCTTTTCGACCACCCGGCTCATCAGCCGCTGACTCCCTTCCCGCGACCCCAGCCCGATCCATTGGCTAGCCCCGGAGAGCCAGGTCAGGAAACCGCTCTTCATCAAGCCCTGTACATCCAGGGCGATATCAAAGCCATAGCCGGCCAGCTTCTTTCTGAACTGCCGTACGGCGCGCCAAAGCCCCAACCATTGACGTTTTTTCCACAGCGTTTCCCACGCCCCCCTCGGCCAGACAATGACTTCATCAAGGTCCGGATGATGCTCCAGCAACGACTTCGACTCAGGCTGCACCAGCCAACTGATACGCGCCGACGGATAGCGTAACCGCAAGGCATGTATCAACGGTGAAGCGAAAACGATATCGCCGATCGCGCTCAGGCGGACTATCAGTATCGAGGGGTTGTCGAGATCAGCTAATTTCACGGCAGGCATGAGAGGAAAGATAAATCATCGGAAAGGGATAACGGCATTCTCGGCTATGGATGGGAGGTATTTGAAACTTCCGCTTATAGTACAAGCTGCCCCGTGATTATGTTAGTGTTCGCTGCTATCTCGTACCAGCCCTGGAAACGCTAAAAAATAATCGCCATGAAACGCAAAGGATGTAACGCCTGTAAATATATCTGTCGTTCGGCTTTGGGTTGATTGCGTTTCTCTGCGTTATAACCTGCTGTTTTTCGATGAACAACACCCAGTCTTAATTCCATGCCGAAACCAGACATCCCTGAGTTGATCTATCTGGGCCGCAGCCGGTTGCACAGAAACCGGGCCAATCTGATCCAGACCCTGCACACGGTGGCGGCCCTGACCGAGATCGGCATAACGACCCGTCTCTACCTGCCGCCCTGGCACAACAATGCCACGCCTGACCAGCGGCTGCATGAGATGGGCATAGCGTCCCGACCGGAGATACGGGCCTCGCAACTCCTCCACCGCCGCTGGCCCGCTAGCGCCTTTGCCCGCTTTCATAAGAGATTGTTGCGCAATGCCCAGGCCGTCTACGTTCGTTCACCTGAACTCAGCCTGGGCCTGGCCTCATTGGGGATTGTCCACCACTTCGAAGTACACGCGCTGCAACCGATGATCCGGCAAGGGGTGCTGACAAAGGTGCTCGATTATCACCGGCAGGGCCTGATCGGACAACTCATCCCGATCAGTCGTAGCGCCGCAACGGCCCTTGTCGAAGCCGGCGCGGATCGACATCGCATCCATGTCAGCCCTTCAGGGGTGGATCTGAGCGCTTATCAGACCATTCCACCTCTCGATCCCCAACGGCTCGCCGAGCCGAGGATCGTCTATCTGGGCAGGATCAGCCGAGACCGTGGATTGGAGATCCTAACTCACTTGGCGGAGCGCGCCATGGGGGAGATACGCCTGGTCGGTGACTGCGATGAGCGGATCCCGGACTACCCCCGGCTAAGCCACCGTCCCGCCGTCCCGCATCGGCAGGTGGCGGGCCTCTACGCTCAGAGCGAACTGGTGCTTTTACCTTATCAGTCGGACCTGCTCCATGCGGACGGGATCAGCCCGATGAAACTCTTCGAGGCCATGGCCGCCGGACGGCCGGTCATCGCCAGCGACATCCCGCCTCTCAGGGAGATCCTGCAACATGGCCGGAATGCCCTGTTGGCAGACCCCACGGACCCGCTATCATGGGAGGATGCGGTAAAACGGCTGATGCGCGATCCCGAACTCGCCTGCCAACTGGCGGCTCAGGCGCGGCAAGACGCCGATGCCTACAGTTGGCCGAACAGGGCAAGCGGCATCGCGCGGGCCATTGGTCTGAGAACCCACTAAACCTGGAAACGACCCCCATCATGTTGGAGACCCTGACCAACAGCCTCACCCCGATTCGGACCCCCGCATCGAAGCTAGCGAAGATCAGTGACCGGCTCGGCGTCGCCGGCCTCTATCTGTTCGCTTTTTTCTCTTTGCTGAGTATCGCCGGCGCCAATCTGGGTCTGGGTTTGATGATCATCGCTCTGGCACTGTCAGCGGACGCCTGGCGGCGACTACCGCGCCAGCCCCTGTTCTGGCTTTGCCTGCTGATCATCGGCTATATCGCGCTACGCACCGTTTGGTCCACCGGGGAGATCGCGGCAGCGCAGAAGACTCAAATCAACCAAGCCAGGGACTGGGCGCTGCTGTTTGTGTTTTTCATCCCGGCCTGGTGGCTCAGCCAATCCCCGAACCGGATCACCGTCGTCCTGACCCTGATGTTCAGCGGCTTTTGCCTGGGCATTATCGGCGCCTTGGATGGAGAGACGCTGGCGCGGATTCAACAGGGTGCGCGCTCGGGACTGCACTTCGGCAAACCGATCATCTTCGGCTTCGATTGCGCCGCTGCCATCCTCGCCTTGATGACCCTGGCCGCCTATTGGCTCAACCCACAACTCGACCATACCCGGAGCACGCGCACGATACGGGTCGGCTTGACCGTTGTGGCGATGCTGTTTTTCACGCAGGGTCTCATCATCAGCCAATCCCGAGGGGTCTGGCTTTCGATCCTGTTCGCCCTGCCCGTGGTCTTCCTGACCTTGAACTTCGGCAGACCGGCTCACCGCCGAACCACCCACCAACTTCGCACCCCCTTTATCGCCATCCTGGCGGTCATCGCGGTCATCGCGGTCATCCTGTCATTGAACTGGCACACCGTTTCCCAACGAATCTCCATCGAACGTCAGGCGTTGGGCATCGTCGTCACGGAGGGCCTTGAAAAAGCCCCCCTGGGCTCTTCCACCTATCGCCTGCACCTGTGGCGATTCGGCCTGCAAAAATGGCTCGAGCGGCCCCTGCTGGGATGGGGACCTGGGACCACCCACACCCTGGTCGAGGCGAAAAACGATATCGCATTACAGGATCCGCCGGGCTCCAGCTTCGATCACCTGCACAACGCCTACCTGGAAGCGGTCTTCCAACTGGGACTGATCGGTTTCGTCCTCATCGCCCTGATCTGCGGGCTGATATTTTCGATGGTCATGGAGAACTACCGACGAAAACGCCTCTCGGTCTATTTTCTGGCCTTCCTGCTCAGCAATTTCGTCCTGATTGCCGTCTACAGCCTGACCGACTTCAGGCACCTGCACTGGAACTGGCGGTTTTACTGGTTGATCATCGCGGCTGTCGCCTATGCCTTCGCTTTGAGCGAGCACAGGCCGTCCATAACCCGCTCCGCCCGCTAAGATGAAGACCGTTTCGGATGAGTAAAGCAGCGGACAACCACCCGGCACTGGCGATTCTCGTCTCCTTCTCCGGCGAGGGCGGGGTTGAGCGGATGATGCTCAATCTGACCAACGCCTTTGCCGAACGGGGACTGCCGGTCGATCTATTGCTGATCAAGACCGACAGCAAACACCTCGACGACATCCACCCGGCGGTCAGGCGTATCGAACTGGGCAGCCGCCATACCGCGACCAGCCTGCTGCCTCTCACCCGCTACCTGAAACAGACCCGCCCCCCCTGCCTACTGGCGGCGAAAGACCGGGCCGGACGCCTGGCCGTCATCGCCCGAGCGCTGGCGGGCGCCACCACGACCCGCCTGATCCTGCGTCTGGGCACCAATCTCACGGCGGCCTTCGCCCATAAATCACCCTGGCGCATGGGCCTGCGCCGACTGCCCATTCGCCTGCTCTACCCCCATCTCGACAAGGTCATCGCCGTCTCCGAAGGGGTCAGACAGGACACCCTAGCGGTATCGGGCCTCGAACCGGATCGAGTCCAGGTTGTGCGAAACCCCGTCATCACCCCACGCCTGCTGGAGTCTGCGGCGGCGCCCGCCCCACATCCCTGGCTGGACAAACCGGATCAACCGGTGATACTGGGGGCGGGGCGGCTGACCCTACAGAAGGATTTTCACACCCTGCTGCGTGCATTCGCCGCACTCCGTTCGACCCGTCGATGCCGGCTGATCATTCTCGGTGACGGACGACAGCGGCAAGCCCTGCTCGAATTGGGCCGGGAGTTGGGCATTGAACAAGACCTGTCGCTTCCCGGCTTCACCCCCAACCCCTATGCCGCCATGCAGCGAGCCGATCTGTTCGTGCTCTCTTCCCGCTGGGAGGGATCACCCAACGTCTTGACCGAGGCGATGGCCCTCGGCACCCCGGTGGTCTCCACCGACTGCCCCAGTGGTCCGAGCGAGATCCTGGAGCGGGGTCGGATCTGCCCGCTGGTGCCGGTGGGCGACTGGCAGGCGCTCGCCAAGGCCATGGCGGCAGTGCTCGACGACCCGCCGGACAGGGCAGTGCTGGATGAGGCCGTGCGAGAATACGAGGTGGAGAGAAGCGCCTCCCGCTACCTCGAAACCATGAAGCTGACAACGAGTCATACCGATGCTGCTTTCGATTAAATACAACTTTCTGTTCGTACATATCGCCAAGACCGGAGGCACCAGCGTACGCGCCGCCCTGCAATCCCTGCGCTGGCGCGACCCCTGGTACTACCCGATGGCACTGTGCTCCCGCTTCAGCCGTTTCAGCGGTCACCGGCTCGGGAGCAAGTTCCCCAGGCACTCCCGGATCGTGGCCGCCAAGGAACTGCTTCCCGAGCCGTTTTTCAACGGCCTGTTCAAGTTCGCCATCGTGCGCAATCCCTGGGATCTGCAAGTCAGCTCCTATCACCATATCCGCCACGAACGTCCGCACCTGATCGCCCACATCGACGACTTCGATCACTTCCTTCGCTGGAAACTCGATCCCGAAAGGGCCTATCAGTACCACGTGGATACATCGATCCAGTCACAGCTCGACTACCTGATCGACCTGCAAGGCAATATCCTGGTCGATTTTATCGGTCACTACGAAAACCTGGCCGAGGATTTCACAGAGATCACCCACAGGATCGGATTGAAAGATCTGGTATTGCCCCACAAACGCCAGGCAGGGGATCGTAAAAAGGACTACCGCAGCTACTACACGGACGAACTGGCCGGATTGGTGGGCAACCACTTTCGCAGGGATATCGAAGCGCTCGGATACCGCTTCGGCCCTTAGGCGATTTGGGACTCACTCCTCAAAATCAACCTTCCGGCAACGCCATGGCGGCCAGATAACCGGCAACGCTGTTTTCGAGGGTATAGTCCGCTGCCGCTGCCGACAGCAGGGATGAGGGCAGCGGGTTGTCCAATTGCCGCGCCATGGCCTGGGCAAGCCCTGAGACATCACCGGGTTCTGCCAGCGGGTTACCGGGCAGCCCTCCGAGGAGTTCTGCGGGACCGCTGGGACAGTCGGTGGCGACCACCGGCGTGCCGGCAGCCATCGCCTCGATAAGAACGACCGGCATTCCCTCCCATAAAGAGGATAGGACGAACAAGCCTGCCCGTTTCATGTAGGGGTAGGGATTATCCACAAAGCCCGGAAGGCTGATGCGCTGCTCCAGTTTGTGCTGCCTGACCTCCTGTTCCAGCCGTCCCCGTGCCCGCCCCTCGCCCAGTATCAACAGCCGGCAGTCGTAGCTGTCGGAAAGCTGCGCGAAAGCGCGGATCAGGGTGGTGAAATCCTTGCGTCGGCAGAGTTCGCCCACCCCCAGGATGACCTGCGGCTCACCAGGCTTGAACCAGGGGTGGTCTATGGACTGATGCAGCAGTTCCAAATACCTGGGGGTAATGATGGGGCTGGGGACGACGGAGATGCTCTCCCTGGGTAGACCGATAGTGCGCGCAAAATCATCGGCTGCGCCCTTGGAGGGCATCAACACGGCATCTGCCCGCTGATAGAGATAGCGCATCGAGTTGCGCTGCACTAAGCGGTCGAATCGCCCCCTGCTCGCCAGGTTGAGACTGACGGTGGTGCCGCTGCGCAGGGCCAGCCGCGCCTTTCCTCCAGTCAGTGCATTCGCCAGGATGGCGGTCCGGTTCACCCGGTCTTTATCGCTCAGTAGCACATAAGGACGATGATGTCTCAGATAACTCAGGATCTCCGGCAACGCGGAATAGACATGGCGGGCATTGAGTTCAATCACCCGCAGGTTTGCCGGTCTCTCTTCCGCCAGATAGGGACCGTGATTGCGGATTTTAAGCAGATCCACCGGATAACCGGCCGCCGCCAGTCCCGGCAGCAGGTTCTGCGCCACACGGTCCACCCCGCTATGGCCGGAAGTGGCCAGAAAACAGGCAATGCGGGGCTGCTTATTCACCGGCGCCCGGAGGCAGGGTCAATCCGAATGCCGCCAGATAGCGGCGGGCGCTTTTTTCAAGGGTGTACTCACTGACCGCCGCCTTCAGCAGATCCGGGTCCGGCGGCTGCCGGAGGGTCTGCAACATCGCCTCCGCAAGCCTCTCCGGATCGCCCACCGGCACCAAAGGCGCCACTTCACCCCCCCGGGTGATCTCAAACGGGCCGGAGGGACAATCGGTGCTGACCGAAGGCGTGCCAAGCGCCAGGGCCTCGGTCAATACATTGGGCGACCCCTCCCAACGCGAAGAAAGCACAAAAAGCTTCGCCCATTTCAGATAGACATAGGGGTTATCCACGAAGCCTGGCAGGCGGAAATCGTCACCCAGCTTCAACGCCTTCGCCAGATTCGCCAAGCTCGCCTGTTTATGGCCTTGTCCCAGGATCATCAGCCGGCAATCCTGCTCCTGTCGCACCAAGGAGAAGGCGCGCATCAATGTCGGGAAATCCTTCGCCCGACCCAACCCCCCGATACCCAGTATCAGCGGTGGCAGATCCAGACCCAGCCATGGATCCGTCGTCGGGGCATCGGCCTGTTCATATAGCTCCGGGGTTATGGTCGGATTCCTGATGATATCGATCTTATCCATGGAGATGCCGCTAAGCTGAACCACTTCGTCGGCCACACCCTGGGATACCGCAACCACGCCGTCCGCTTGGGTGAACAACTGGGTCAATCGCCTTGTCTTCAACCATCGGCGAAGCACCCCGGCGCCCCGAGCCTCCATACTGGATAACAATGCCGACCCAGGGCGAAGGAAAAACCGGGTGCGTCCGGCATGCCTGCGCTTGGCCTGGAGTGCGATCTGGTCATCCTTGGTCTTAGCCGATAGCAGGATATCCGGATCGTTTCGCCGCAGATAGTCGATCAGTTTCGGCAGTGCTGCCTTCTGACGCGATACCGGGAAAGTGATCAAGCGGACCTCGGGGGGTAGCAGATGCAGAAAGGGGGCGTTTTCGTCTTTGATGATGAAATCGACCCTGACTCCGATCATCGCCAGCCCCCTGGCGATGTTAACCATCATCCGTTCCACACCGCCATCGCCGAACTTGAGAATAAAAAGACAAACGGAGGGGGTGGAACGTCGGGGTTGCTGCATCTCGGTATCTTAATTCCAAGTAATCCGGGTATTTCAGAATAGGGGAATACAGTAGTGGACCCCAATTTTCAGACAGCTCTATAAGTACATTCCGCACTTATTGATCATCACCTGATCATGCTGCTTGTGGCCATTCCAGATAAACCTGGTCCGGTGTTCGCCGATCCAAACGCCGGTGCCGGCGTTC
>JAHXHR010000088.1 GCA_025656505.1 Candidatus Thiodiazotropha sp. (ex Epidulcina cf. delphinae)
CCCGATATGAGCGTTTAGCCATTACTTATCAAGCCATGCTCAGTTTGGTAGCCACTGTTATTTGGCTTAATTGAGAACGCCCCCTAGCACTTTATCAACTAAAGTGGCGGCGTTAGGGGTTGAACATCACATATCAGACATCGTGCAGCACGCTTCGCCAAGCATCAACGCTGAGCACCCGCATCCTGATTAATAAGCTTTTAGATTAGGGCCTCACAGTGTAACAGATGACAAAAAAGAGAACCAGACAAGGCAGGGCGCGCCCTGGGCGGGGGAGAAGGCGCAGATGGCGGCGCTGGGCGGTGCTGGGATTGGTTGCCCTGTCGCTGGCGACGCTGCTCTATACCCTTTATCTCGACCGTATCGTGCAAACACGGTTCGAAGGCCAACGATGGGCTGTTCCGGCCAAGGTCTACGGGCGCTCCCTGGATCTCTATCCGGGTGCGCCGGTGACGCCCGAACATCTCAAACAGACCCTCGATGGTTTGGGATATCGTCGGACCAAGCATCCCGATCGGCCCGGAAGCTACTCCAGCTATCGTGGACGATTCCTGTTGCGCACCCGCGCCTTCCGTTTTCCAGACATCGACCGATCCAGCGACTATCTGGAAGTGGTGCTCAATGCGCAGGGGGTCGTCAGCTTGAAACGAGCGGCAAACGGTGATCCGGTCGGCCACTATCGCATCGAACCCAGGCTTATCGGCAGTCTGGTCTCCGCCCATGGAGAGGATCGAATACTGCTCAAGCGGGAAGAGCTGCCTGAACCGCTGGTGGGCGCCTTGATCGCTGTGGAAGACCGTCATTTTTATCGCCACATCGGTATCGATCCCATCGCCATCGGTCGCGCCCTGTGGGCCAATCTCCAGGCTAATCGTGTGGTTCAGGGCGGCAGCACCCTGACTCAACAGCTAGTGAAGAACTTCTTTCTCTCCGCGGAGCGGACGTTATGGCGAAAGTTCAACGAAATGTTGATGGCGTTGATTCTGGACTTGCGTTACGACAAGGATGAGATTCTCGAGGCCTATGCCAACGAGATTTATCTGGGACAGCAAGGGGGCAAGGCGATACACGGTTTTGCCCTGGCCAGCCGCTTCTACTTCAACAGGCCCTTACAGGAGTTGGGATTGCCACGGTTGGCGATGTTGGTGACCCTGGTGCGCGGACCCTCGGCCTACGATCCGAGGCGGCATCCGCAAAAGGCGAAGCAGCGCCGTAACCTGGTGCTGCGATTGATGGCCGATCAGGGGGTGATCAGCTCGCGGCAGGCGGTGCGGGCGAGTCAGGCATCCCTCGGTGTGGAGCAGGGCAGGCTACGCACTTCAGGCAGCCCCGCCTTCATGGATCTGGTGAGGCGACAGTTACGAAGGGACTATCCTGAAGAGGGCCTGAATGCCGGTGGCTTGCGGATCTTTTCAACCCTTGATCCCTGGCTCCAGGGTCGTGCCGAACAGGCGCTGTCACGCCAGCTCGGTGAATTGGAGAATGCCCGCGATCTGCCTCACGGGGCCTTGCAGGGCGCCCTGACCCTGGCGGATGTGGCGACCGGTGAGGTAACGGCTTTGGTGGGAGACCGGAATACCGGATTCGCCGGTTTCAATCGGGCTTTGGATGCAGTGCGGCCGGTAGGTTCGTTGATCAAGCCGGCAATCTATCTCAGTGCGTTGTCGCAACCGCGCCATTATCACCTGTTCAGCCCGTTGGAGGACAGACCGATCCGTATCAAAGGCGCGAATGGCGAAATCTGGGCGCCGAGGAATTACGATAACCGGCATCATGATAGCGTGAGCCTGGAGCAGGCGTTGGTGGAATCGCTCAATCTGGCGACGGTTCGCCTCGGCCTCTCAGTGGGGCTCGAATCGGTGATCGACACCTTGCGCGAACTCGGTATTCACCGTCCTGTGGAGCCCTTTCCTTCACTGCTGTTGGGAGCGGTCTCTCTTTCCCCCCTGGAGGTGACCCAGATGTACCAGACCCTGGCTAATGGAGGTTACAACGCCAAGTTGAAATCGATCCGTGACGTTACCGATGCTCAGGGGAAACCGCTTTCGCGCTATCCTTTGACAATCGAATCCACGGCGGATACACGAGCAGTCTATCTGTTGAGACATGCATTGAGCGAGGTGACCCGAAGCGGCACCGCCAGGGCATTGCAATGGCTCTTGCCGGGTGAGGTCGAAGTGGCGGGCAAGACGGGAACCACAGACAAGCTGCGCGATAGCTGGTTTGCCGGATTCGACCGCCGTCGCGTGGCTGTGGTGTGGGTCGGTCGTGACGATAACGCGCCTACCGGCCTCACGGGCTCTTCCGGGGCCATGCGGGTGTGGGCTGAATTGATGAAGAATATCGGGGTCGCCTCATTGCAGGAAGATTTACCAGCGGGCGTGGAGATCCTGGCGATCGACCCGGCGACCGGTCTGCCGGGGGATGGTTGCCCGCAAGCGACCGGTTATCCCTTTATCATCGGGAGCGCGCCGACCGGCGAGGCCCCCTGCGCCGATACGGGTTCGTTTATGGATGAGGAGATTCAATGGCTCCAGCGGCTTTTTCGCTGAAGTTGGTATCGAAAGTGCGGTGCTACGCTAAAGCGTTAGCTCTACACGCCGATACCCGTTTATCGGCAATCTGGCAACCAGGGTTATTCAGTGCTTGTAAACTATACCATACTGGGGATGTCGCAGTGGCGTTTTGATGGCTTGCCGTAGGCAGTCGCACAATGGCTGAACGGGGCATACCAGGTTGTCGGATTGATAGTACTCAGCGGTGACGCTTCTACAGGCTGGTAGAACGTCAACGCTCTCATACCAAGCGCCAGGAAAATGAGAAATCGTAGAAGACATCCACGGTTGGATATCGATTATCCCGCTACACTGCATTATCAGGGGCAGCCCTTCAGGGATTGCCGGATACACAATTTTTCCGAGGGCGGCATCTATCTGCGTTGTGCCGGTACCCGACTCAGCGAGTTGCTGCCGGACGGTTATTTTACCGGGAATGAGCGCCGGGAAGCGATGCTCGAACTGGAAGACCGCCAAATACAGGTGCGTATCGCTATTGTCTTCCTGCGCAGGCAAGGAGTGGGGGTCTGTTTTCTCGAAGCGGGTGAAGGAAAGCACGTCTTTTCCTGTCTGCAATCCTTGGTTGGACCGCAACAGCACACTGCACCGACATCCCGGCCGGTTTCCCTCGATCAGGCATCCCTAGCCCCGGTCATCCAACATTTGCGGAGCGGGTTACTGGCCTACCTAAAGCCGATGCTTGGCGGTTTTTTCAAGCAATCCAGGCAGACCCTGCTGGACGGCGCCGGCGAGCCTTCCGATACGCTCCAAGAGTCTGCGCTGTTTTTTGCGATAACGACCCTGGAGCAGAGGGAACGGGAGATAACGGAGGATTATATCGATGCCGTGACGGACTCTTTCGATGAGTTGTTGGGTAGCGGGAAGCATGAATCCGATTCGCAACCGGAGGGATCGAACGGGCTTGAGTTGGTGGAAAAGGTGGAGATCGATCATTGGGTCATCATTAACGATATCGCAAGACGGCTGGAGCCGGAGCAGGCGCGCAGTCTGTACAGACTGGAGGTAACGCTCTCCTATCTGACTCACGCCGCCATCAAGGATGAAGCCAATCCTCTGTCGCCGATCAGTCTGCTCAATGCCATGAAACACGCGCTGGATGGATACGATCTGCACCTCAACTGCTTCAAGCTCATTCTCAAGGTCTTTTACAGCACCGTGTTGCAAGGCATAGAGCGCCTTTATGAAGAGATGTTGGACGGTCTCGGGCAGCAAGGACTCGATCCGGCGACAGCGGGTCGAGGCGGCGCCCGGCGGACGGAGCTCGACAGCGAGGCATATCGCGCCGCGCCGGGAGAGCCGTTGCGCCATGTTTCAACACTGCTCGACCTGCAGCATCATCGAAATAAGAGACAGCCGATGCCGCGCCAGAGCACGATGGAAGCCGCGCAGGTGGTGGAGTCGTTGAATACCCTGCCGCTGAGGCATGGATCCTCGCTGCTGAGTCAGTTGGAACAGGGGTTGGCGAGCCAGACAGAGCCTGTTGTCAACCTGGGTCCGGTGATACGAGCCGCCATCAGCACTGGGGAGGAATTGGTGGCGGCCCTGCAGCAGGACTCCCTGGTGCCCGATGAACTCAAGGGTCTGCTCAATCGCCTGGAGGTGCCGATCATCCAGGAGGTGGTGCAAGACCCGACGCTGTTGGAAAACAGCAACCATCCCGTCAGACGCCTGCTGGCTGTGATCGAGGCCTTGACTCCCTATCTCAATAGTCCCGGGGGAGCATCGGCATTGCGGGGCAGATCTGCGGTTTCGCGGCTCCTGGAGGCCGTCGACGGCGGCATGCTTATCGGCGTCGATCAGGTGACGAAAGCGTTGGAGGCGTTGCAAGGCGAGCAACTGGAGCGGTTTCATGGTAATCGCCGGATTGCCGTTGCCTGCTGTGAAAAGGAACAACTCCACTCGCAGGCCGAGCAAGCGGTGATGGACTGCCTGCGCCACCAACTGTTGGGTAAATCAGTCTCCATCGCACTGGACAGACTGTTTCGTTACGGATGGATCAATCTCCTGGTGCAGACACGGGTATCGCAGGGTGAAGAGAGCCCGGCCTGGAAGGCCTATCTTTGCGTGATAGAGATCCTGATGAAACTGTTTCACGGCAAACCGGCAGTCCGTGAAATGTCCGGAAGCCGCGTCCATGATCTGATCTCGATTATCAGAAAGGGTTTTCGGGAATATCCGGTTCACCCCCAAGGGAGCAGGCGTTTTGCCGCAGAACTGCAACAGGCCTTGTTGACGGGTGGGGCGGAGGAGGCGCGTTGTTTCGAACAACGGGTGGTCATCGACGAGGTCTATCTGGCGCAATTCCACTCAAGCGGGAACAGGGGGCCGAAACGACCGACGGCAGCCGGGGAAGACCCCGCGTCTCTGGAACAGGTCCGTTCCTTGAAGATCGATGAGTGGCTTGTTGTGGAAAGCGATAATCGCTCTTCCCGGATGCTCAATCTGGCCTGGAAAAGCCCGCAATCCACCCGCTATCTGTTGGTTGACGGTGACGGCTTCAAGGCATTGGATGCCGGTGTCGATGAGTTGGCCGAACGATTCGCCGGCCAGGATTACGCCGTACTGAAGAATAGCGTCCAACCGATCGTCGAGCGGACAATCGACCGGATTCTGGACAAAAGCTACAACGAAATCAAAGAGGAGTCCGCCATCGATCTCCTGACCGGTTTGATGAATCGGCGCTGTTTCGAGCGCCATTTGCGGGAACTGCTGGCCGATGCGGAGAGAAACCATGCAGAGCATGTGCTGATACTTCTCGATTTGGATCAGTTCCAGGTGGTCAACGATCTGTGCGGTTTCGAAGGCGGCGACAAACTGCTGCAGACGGTGTCGTTGATTTTGTTGAGTTATCTCTCTGAAAACGGTGTGGTGGCGCGCATCGGCGATGACGAGTTCGCCATGCTGATCAGGAACACAAATCTGGAAAAGGGTTATCAGCTCGCCGAGTCGCAGCGCCATGCGATCGAAGAGTATCGTTACACATGGAGCGATCGGCTGATTCCCGTCTCCGCCAGTCTCGGTGTGGTGCAGGTCGACGCCCGGGAACAGGGCAGTAGCGACGAGTTGCTGCAGGCCGCGCTGTCCGCCTGTCATCTGGCCAAGGAGGGAGGCAGAAACTGTACCCGTATCTATGTGGCCTCGGATACGGCCTATCGGGACCACAAGGAGATGGTGCAGGCGATCCCGACCATTCAGGAAGCCCTGACCAACGACAGAATGGTGCTCTACGTCCAACCCATTGTGCCGCTGAGGAGCGAGGAGGGGCTGAACCCTCACTATGAGATATTGCTGCGCATCATGGACGAGAAGGGTGAACTCCAGCCTCCCCAATCCTTTATCAGGATTGCCGAGCACTACGATCTGATGCGCGCCGTTGACCGCTGGGTTGTCGAGCGTTTCTTCCGTTCCCTCATCCCCTATGGCGATGCCATGGACAGTCGGATCAGCTTCTCCGTCAACCTATCCATCAAATCCATCGCCGACAGCGACTTCAAGCGGTTTCTGAGAAAACAGATAGCCGGTTCACCGGTGCAGCCGCACCAGTTGGGCTTCGAGATTACCGAAACCGCCCTGTCCCGTGACATCGGCGGAACCGCGTCCTTTATGCAGGAGGTCAGGGAGATGGGTTGTTCCTGTTATCTGGATGATTTCGGGTCAGGCTATGCCTCCTTCTCCTATCTCAAAGACTTTCCGGTGAATTTCGTCAAAATAGACGGTGTTTTCGTACGCGAGATGATGCACAAGCCCGCTGATCTGGCAATGGTGATATCGATCATGGAAATAGCCCATTTCATGGGTAAGCAGGTGATTGCGGAATATGTCAGCGATGCCGCCATCGGACAAGCGTTGCGGGATATGGGGGTCGACTACGCCCAGGGTTATCACTTCGGACGCCCCAGGCCGTTTGTCGATCTGCTTGAAGAGATCGTCAATGAGCATCAGCGGATCTCGATTGGTTGAGGCAGGTTCGGACCGGCAAACATCCTCATCGCCTATTCATGCATTGTGTTGCTCCATGTGCCTCTCGCCCGGGTGAAACATCCGGGCTCGTTATCGAGGAGCTGTTTCTGGGCGGACACAAGATAGGCTACAATCCGGGCAGAATCCCATTCCTCAGCAGTAAGGAGCAAGGCTTGACTGTCTACGCCGCTGACAAACTGATCGCCCGGGCTCGCGTATTGGCGGCGGAATATCGGCGCACCATGGGCAAGCCCCTGCCGGGCATCAGCAATGAAATTGCCGAATATGATGCAGTGAAACTGCTCCGACTTGAAGCCAGGGCCGAGGGAGAGGGCGGTCATGATGCCCTTGATCCGAGCCGTGGCGGCAAGCGCGTTCAGATAAAATCCCGCACCATCTTCGATGAGAGCCAGTCAGGGCAGCGCATCGGCCAGCTCAAGCTGGACAAGGATTGGGATAGCGTGGTGCTGGTGCTCATGGACGAAGAGTATGAACCTTATGAGATCTATGAAGCGGAGCGGGAGGATATTCTCGAGTATGTTGACAAGAGCAGCGGCAGTCGGGCCAAGCGCGGCGCCATGTCGGTGGCGCGGTTCAAGATCATCGGTCGTCTTGCCTGGACCCGCGAGAACGGTCTCGAGCCGGAAGTCTGGGATAACCGGGCCGGCTGACCGCTCACCATCGGGACGATGACGGATTATACCGAGATTTTCGGGCCTGACGGTTGGTTGGCGAATCGGATCGAGGGTTTCTCGTACCGCCGGCAGCAGCAGGAGATGGCCCAGGCAGTCGGTCGTGTTATGGAGCAGGGCGGGGTGTTGATCTGTGAAGCCGGCACCGGCACCGGCAAGACCTTCGCCTATCTGGCCCCGGCGATGATTTCGGGTCTCAAGGTGATTATCTCCACCGGCACCAAGAACCTTCAGGATCAACTGTTTCACCGGGATCTGCCGATGCTGAGGCAGAGCCTTTCCAACCCGATTTCCATTGCCTTGCTGAAAGGGCGCGCCAACTATCTTTGTATTCACAGACTCGAAAATACCCTGGTGGAGGAGATCCGTTTGACCAGGGAGCAGGTCGGGCAGTTACAGGCGATCCGTAGCTGGTCGTCAGCCACAGACAGCGGAGATATCAGTGAGATGCCGGAAATCGCGGAGGATGCCGGGATCTGGCCCCTGGTCACCTCAACCACCGACAACTGCCTGGGTCAGGAGTGTTCCGCCTACGCCGAATGCCATCTAATGGATGCTCGCAAGCGCGCCCAGGAGGCTGGTCTGGTGGTTGTCAATCACCATCTGCTCTGTGCCGATTTAGCCCTCAAGGAGGAGGGATTCGGGGAACTGCTTCCCAGCGCCGACTGTTTCATCCTCGACGAAGCCCATCAGCTCCCCGAAGTGGCGGGCAACTTCTTCGGCGACAGCGTCAGTGGCCGCCAGTTGCTTGATCTGGCGCGGGATACCGTCACCGAGTACCATCGTGAGGCCAAGGACTTTCCCGACCTGCCTGAAAGCGCCGAACGTTTGCAGCGGGCGACCCGGGACATGAGACTCGCATTCGGATTGGATCAGCGTAGAGGCGCCTGGGCGGAGATCGCCGATAATCCATCGGTGATCGCCCATCTGGACGGTCTCTTGAAACACCTGGATCGATTGCTCGAAATGCTGCGCGCCATCGAGGGGCGGGGTAAGGGGCTCGACAGTTGCAGGGAGCGCTGTGAGGTGCTTATGCAAAGGCTGAAAGGCCTGAAGGATGAGGATGACGCGGCGTCGATCCGCTGGTTCGAGACGCAACGCCAGAGCTTCCGTCTCAACCGCACGCCGTTGGAGATCTCGGACATTTTCCGTAGCGTGATGGAAGATCATCCGGCCTCCTGGGTCTTTACCTCCGCCACCCTGGCGGTGGGAGGGAGTTTCGAGCACTTTGCCGGTCAACTCGGTCTGGATGAGGCGGAGACCCACTGCTGGGATAGCCCGTTCGATTACCCTCGACAGGCGGTGTGGTATGTTCCCAAGGATTTGCCGGACCCCAACAACCCTGAATTCAACCGCACCGTTTCCGATCTTTCCCTACCGATTCTGCAGGCCAGCAGTGGTCGCGCCTTTTTGCTTTACACCAGTCATCGGGCCTTGCAGGAGGCTGCCGGCTACCTGAAAGACAAGCTCGAATATCCGATGTTGGTGCAGGGCGAGGCGCCGCGCACCGAGCTGGTGGAACGATTTCGTAAGCTGGGCAATGCCGTGTTGCTGGGAACCTCGAGTTTCTGGGAAGGGATCGATGTGAGAGGCGAGGCGCTCTCATGCGTCATCATCGACAAACTGCCCTTTGCCTCGCCGGGGGATCCGGTGCTGCAGGCGCGCATTGATGCCTTGCGCAAGCGGGGAGGTAACCCGTTCATGACCTTTCAGCTCCCCCAGGCCGCGATCGCACTGAAACAGGGCGCGGGCCGTCTGATCCGTGACGAGAGAGATCGGGGGGTGTTGGTGGTATGCGATCCCCGGCTGCTGAACAAACCCTATGGTAAGCTATTCATCCGCAGCCTGCCGCCCATGACCAAGACCCAGGATCTGGATGTCTTGCGGCGTTTCTTCTCCCTCTGAAAAAGCGGAGCCCGCGGGTGAGGGTACCCGGGGCGCCGGAAAGAAAAAAGTCAGCTATTGTTTGATGGTCAACAAGGGGGTTGTAATCAATTGCTTAGATCCGGGCCATAGCTTTTATCGATCACAGGTATATGGTGGTCGAACCAATTCTTGATAAAGGCCATGGTACTCTCTCCAATATCCATCTCGCCTGAGTGAAACCTGTCCTGCAGATCGGTACAGGTCAACAACAGCCGGTCATGCTCCTGACGATGGGCGTCCAGTCCGTTATAGCCTCGCTCTTCCATCATGCGTTCTTCCGTTTCGAAGTGGGCGATGACATAGTCGACCAGGCTGTCGAGCCGATTGCCTATATGCGCGCGGTTTCCGTCGGTTAGCGAATCATTGAGGGCATTGATCCGATCGAACAACTCCTTGTGTTGGTTGTCGCAAACATCAACGTTAGTGCCGTATTTCTCATCTATCCATTGCATAAGTGTCATGCTTGGTTTCCCCATCTAGGTTATTTCCATATGTTGTTTCCATACCAATACAGCTTCAGCGACCGACGGAACGGAGATTGTCCGGGGGCGCATATTCGACGCCGTGACCGGGCGGGCATAACAATACCGTTCATATCAGGACTGGTCAGCGTTTCACCTGATCCGCAAAACAGGCAGGTGTTTTGGGAGCGACTACTTCGCGCTGACGCAGCCTTTTACATCACTGACTATATTGAGGACTAAGCGTAGTCGCATCGAGTGAAAGGGGGAGGCGGTTGGCATCGCCGACGCCACCGCAATATCGGAAGTGTTTGATAATGGTGTCCATGTCCTGCCGATCCTTAGTCTGGGCTATGGTTTTTCCGAACCGATGCAATCGGTTCCGTCAGAGTTTAGTCCGTTAATGGTATTAAGAATACATTCTTGTACAAATTCCCCTGCTTGTAAAGTGGTTTGATAGCATTGAGTGAGCAGCGCCATACTGTGCATGGCCGCGTTACAACTGCCTTGCAATAGAACAACGATTCCGCGAGGGGCTTGCCAAACGGCGGTTTCCGCGATGAAACCGCTACACGCCGATGTCGATATAGGAGCGCGCCAGTTTTTGCAGGGCAATGATGTAGGCGGCGGTGCGATAGTCTTCTATCTCCGGTTTACGGCTGCGGATGTCGATGATCTCCTGCATCGCCTGACGCATGCTGTCGTCGAGACCCGAACGCACCAAGTCCAGTTCATCGGCGCCGCGGGAGAGGCCGGCGCTGATCCGGTCGGGCACCTGTTTTCCGGTGGTTTGCTCCAGCGCGGCGACAACATGGCGGCCACGCGCCTCGTCGAGACGGCGCTCGATACGCCCGAAGCGCATGTGGCTGAGGTTGCGAATCCATTCGAAATAGGAGACCACCACGCCACCGGCATTCACGTAGGCGTCGGGCAGGATGGTGACGCCTCTGCTGCGCAGGATCCGGTCCGCTTCAAACGTGACGGGACCGTTCGCCGCCTCGGCAATCAGTTTGGCGCGGATGTTCGGGGCATTGTTCTCGGAGATTGCCCCCTCGATGGCGGCAGGGATGAGGATATCGCATTCATACTCCAGCACGGAGGCGCCGTCCTCGATGAACTTCCCACCGGCAAAGCCCTTCAGTCCGCCGTGGGAACAACGATGATAATAGGCCTCTTCGACATGGATGCCCTGCGGGTTATAGATCGCTCCGTCACGCACGATGACGGCGATGATCCTGGCCCCGTCTTCCTCGGCGAGAAACTTGGCTGCATGGTAGCCTACATTGCCCAGTCCCTGGATGATGATTCGCTTACCTTCCAGGTTCCCATCCAGTCCGGCGGCATTCAACTCTTCCTTATGACGAAAAAACTCCTGTAGCGCATATTGCACGCCACGACCGGTGGCTTCGGTGCGGCCGTTGACGCCGCCATGGGCGACGGGTTTGCCGGTTACGCAGGCGAGGGCGTTGATCTCCTCGGGATAGAGGTGTTTGTAGGTGTCGGCGATCCACGCCATTTCACGTTGGCCGGTGCCCATGTCCGGGGCCGGCACGTTGGTCGCCGGGTTGAGGAAACCTGGGGCTGCCAGTTCCCGGGTGAAGCGGCGTGTGATCAGCCTCAACTCGTCTCGGGAGTAGTTGCCCGGATTGATATAGAGTCCCCCCTTGGAGCCGCCGAACGGGACATCGACGATGGCGCATTTATAGGTCATCAGGGCGGCCAGCGCCTCGACCTCTTGCTGGTCCACGCTTTCGGAGTAGCGCAATCCTCCCTTGGCAGGCAGGCGATGGATGCTGTGTACCGCGCGCCAGCCGGTGAAGACCTCAACCTTTCCCCTGATCTCCACGGGAAAGCTGACCTGCAGCACAGAGGCGCAGCATTTAATCGCGTTGGCAATTCCCGGATCGAGTTCCATCAGCGCCAGGGCGCGGTCCACCATATGGTCGACGCTTTGTTTGAATGTCAGGCCGGATATGGCTTCCGTCATGGTTTCTCACCCGTTTTTTTCATGCTGAATTAACCTAAAAACCGCAGTGGAGCGCTCTATTCTGATTACAGGGTATGGAGAGCGATGGTCGCCGGTGTGATTATCCGGACCCGGCCTATTCATACCCTCACTGTTGCAGTGTTCTACCACCATCGACAGCGATAATCTGTCCGGTGATGTAGTGGGCGTCACGAAACAGGAACAGCAGGGTGTGGGCGATGTCTTCCGGTGTGCCGGGTCGCTTCAAGGCGGTGCGGTCGAGAATGGCCTGCCGGTCCCGGTCGCTCAGTCCTTGTTCGGGCCAGAGGATCGCGCCGGGAGCGATGCCGTTGACGCGGATTGCAGGCCCCAGTTCCCGGGCCAGGGATTTAACCAGCATAACGTTTCCCGCCTTGGCGACTGAATAGATGGGGTGGTTTTTGAGTGGTCGTTGGGCATGGATATCCACCAGGTTGATGATACAGCCATTCGTCTTGAGCAGGAGCGGCGCTGCGGCCTGGGAGAGAAATAACGGCGCTTTCAAGTTACTGCCGATGAGGTCGTCCCACTGCTCGTGGGTCGCGGTTTCCACCGGCGTCGGGTAGAAACCGGAGGCGTTGTTTACCAACAGGTCGAGCCGTTTGCATCGCGCTTCGGCCTGCCCGATCAACTGCCGGTGGCTGTCCGGCCGGTGAAGGTCGGCCTGGAGCAGCCAGACAGAATCCGGTCGGTCTGCCTCCAGTTCGTTTTTCACCTGTTCTGCGGCGGCTTTGGAGTTGCGATAGTGCAACAGGATATCCATTCCCTCGGCATGTAAAACGCGGGCGATGGCCGCGCCGATGCGGTGGGCCGCCCCGGTAATCAAGGCGCTCTTTCCAGTCAAATCGACTCGATTTTGCGTCATCCTGGAACTCCGTGGTTGAATATTGCATCGTAATTATTAAGATCGGGAAACCGCGTTCTCAGGCGCTGGTCAGATATAGTTATGCCACGTCTACTCTAACGGATTCATACAGGTTTCTAAACACATGCCAGACAGTCGCAGCGCCCATCCGGTCTCTTCAGGCGGGACACTGCCTTTGCCTGACGCTACCGCACAGATGGTAAGCGATAGGTTGTTGCGTCAGATCAGGCGTGCCATCGATACGGCGGGTGGAGCGATCCCGTTCGACCGTTTCATGGATATGGCGCTGTATGCGCCAGGGCTGGGCTACTACGTGGCGGGCAGTCGTAAATTCGGTGAGCAGGGGGATTTCATTACCTCGCCGGAGGTTTCACCGCTATTTGCCCAGTGTCTGGCCCGTCAGGTGGAGCCGGTCTTGTCGGCGATGTCAGGCGGAGACATACTCGAATTCGGCGCTGGTTCCGGGCTGTTGGCCGGCGATCTGCTGGTTGAGCTGGAACACCTCGGCGCGCTGCCTCAACGCTATCTGATCCTGGAGGTCAGTCCGGAGTTGCGGGCGCGTCAACACGAGACCTTGCAGGCGCGTGCGCCGCATCTGTTGTCCCTTGTCGATTGGTTGGACGGCATGCCCGGCGATTTTCACGGTTTCGTGATCGCTAACGAGTTGCTTGATGCGATGCCGGTGAGTCGCTTTCGTATCGCAGACGGCTCCATTGAAGAGAACTTTGTGGCGTATGATGAGCAAGGGCTTAATGAGCACTTCGCCGAACCCGTGACACCCGGCCTGGAAGAGGCGGTGAACAATATCCGGCAGGCCTGGGGCGGATTGCCGAGCGGGTATGTCTCTGAAATCAATTTACGCCAAGCCTCCTGGTTGCGCGCCCTGGCAGGGGCCATGCGGCGCGGCGCCGCTATCCTGATCGATTACGGCTATAGCGGTGCGGAGTACTATCATCCTCAACGCAATCAGGGCACGCTGATGTGTCACTATCGCCATCGCGCCCATGCCGATCCGTTGTGCCGGGTCGGTCTGCAGGATATTACCAGTCAAGTCGATTTCACTGCGGCCGCGCGGGTGGCCCTTGACGCGGGTTTCAGACTGGACGGCTACACGACACAGGCCCATTTTCTGATCGCCAACGGTCTCGATGCGCTGTTGGCCGATTCCGATCCTAATGATCTGGTTCGGCACATGGCGCTGGTACAGGGTGTGAAACGCCTGACGCTGCCCTCGGAGATGGGGGAACGATTCAAGGTATTGGGTCTGCTTAAAGATTTGGATATAAACCTGCGGGGTTTCAGTCTGCGGGATTTTTGTGAACGGCTGTAAGTAACGAGATCGGTGCGAAGATGCGTTCAGCATTGTCCGGTAATGCTTTTCGGTAAAAAATGCTTGTTAAATCAAATGGTTGGTGTGTATTATCGGCGGCTTGGTGAAATGTCACTGGCTAGTGAGTGATGTCGGCGGTTGCCTCGTCTATCGCCTCTTCGATGTAGAAGATCAGATAATCGACGGTATTGATGCCCACGATGCGTTCTGCGGTCTCTTTACCCTCGGCATCGAGGAACAGCAGGGTCGGTGTGACATAGACTTGGTATTGGCGAATGAAATCCACAGCATTTTCACGCTTGCCCTGAAAATTGGTGATCATCTCTCCCGGATCGATCGACAATTCACGCATCAGGATCCGATTCCGGTATAACCCGCTTAAAAGCATGGGTTGCAGGGCCTCCTCTTTCATACGGTCGCAAAACCCGCAATGGTGCCGTGAGACCATCAGCAGGATCGGCAGACGGCGCTGTTGCGCCTCGGAGGCAAGCCGGCTGAGATCCTCTGCTGAAATCAGCTTGCCCGGATCAGCCAAGACAGCGAGGACGATAAAGGTATTGAGCAGCACGACACCGATGAGTTTTTTTATTGCATGACATGCCATTTGCTTCGACTCGCTGGAATGGAGCGTGGTCCGTGGCGACTACCCCTTCAATACCGCATTGACGGAGTACTAGGGGGCGTTCTCAATCATCGTTCGCGGCGTGATTCCGGCCCTTTTCCGCGCCGGCGGCGTTGCGATTCGTTGCAATAGAATGACTATTACGCCTCATCGCGCCTTGCCGGCACGAAAAATGACTCAGAATCACGCTCACTCAGCTAATTGAGAACGCCCCCTAGTCCAATGCCGCGAAGGATGCGCCTAACGAGGCATGGAGTAACTCCCGGTATTCGTCCTGGGAATTATACCCCACAATAGGATCGGTCAAAGGCTTGCCGTCCGCATCCAGGATGAACAGGGTCGGGACGGCATAGACCTGGTAGCGGTTCTTGAACCAGCGGCTGCGTATGGCATCGCCGTTGAAATCAGTGATTTTTCCGCTTGAATGGATATCGAATTCGCGTATCAGGGGGAGTCTGCGATCACTTTGGCGGGAGAGCGGTTCGATGATCTCCTGCATCAATCGTGCGCAATAGCCACACGCTTCCGCGCCGAACACTACCAGGATCGGCGAGTGACGCTCGCGGGCAGTGGCGGAAGTGCCGGCCCAGTCCGTTGTCGTCAGGGATGAGTCAGCGTGGCTGGCGCCGACGACGAGCAATAAAATGAAAATCAGGTGCTGCTTGATCATCTTGAAATACAACATAAGTGATGATTTTTTAGTATATCAAAATTTACTAATATTTCAACGCATCAGTCTTCGGATGGGCCTGGAAAGTCGATATTTTGCGGGATTTTGTGAACGGCTTCTCTACGCTGAATCCTCTGCCGCGCACCGCCGTGGACTCACGGATTCAGGCTTAACCCGGACGTTTCACCCCGCCGCTGATAATGTGAATTAACCTTTTGATTTAACATGTAATTTATGGAATATTAGCGAAGTGCAAAGTGTTACCCGGCAACGCTGAACGCGCCCTCGGCACGATCATCACGTTCCTGGGTGAAACATCCGGGTTAACCCATTGCGGTAACGGTCATAACGTCCGCGATAGTTTGCATGGGATAGGTAACAGGGCGCCTGGCTCTCAATGGCCTGGGGTTGTATGCCCAACGCGAGAAGACCGTTCCGCTCGCACACGCTGTCGGTCTGCAGAGAGAGATAGTTGTCCAGGGTGAAAGGCTTTCCCGGCATGTGGCCGAGTAGATGCGCCTGCAGGCGCGACAGGCCGTTGCCGAGGGGGAGTACGATCCGCCTGATTCCCAGCGTCTTCGCCGTGAAGCGGACCAGTTCCGCCAACGTATATGTCTGTGGTCCGCACAGATCGTAGTGCCCGCCCGCCGTGCCTGGATCTTCAAGGGCTTGAGCAAAGGCCTCAGCGACGTCGCCGACATAGACGGGTGCGAAACGACTTCGCGGGGAAGCGAGAGGAAACAGCAGTGGGGAGAGCTTCAGCAAAGAGGCAAACCGGTTGAAGAAACTGTCTCCGGGCCCAAAGATCACGGAAGGGCGAAAGCTGGTGACCTTGAGCGCCGTACTACCATGGGTATGGGCTCTGTTCTCCCCTTCGCCCTTGCTGCGCAGATAATTGCTTGACCCCTTGCCCGCATCGGCGCGCAGGGCACTCATGTGCAGGAGGCGGGTGGCTCCCGCCTTAATCGCGGCATCCACGATGGTGTCGACCAGCTCGACATGGATACGTCTGAAAGTCTGCCTGCCCGATTCGTTGAGAATGCCGATCAGGTTGATCACCGCATCGCAGCCGGTGAAATGGCGGACAAGGGTGGCTGTGTCGATCCGGGATGTCTTGATCAGTTCAGCGCCGGGGCACACCTTGAGATTCGCATGGCGCTGTGGGTGACGAGTGAGTATCCGGCAGGCGATGCCCCGATTGCTCAGATGGGCAACCAAATGCTGCCCGACGAAGCCGCTTCCACCTAGTATGCAAACTCTCATCATCGTCTGTCGTTTCCCTCCTTAGAACATGCCGAATTCATGGCTTCAGGAAGGTGGCATATTGAACCGTATCCACTTTTGAAACAATACCTGTCGGCGAGAACCTCTCTAATAGATCTTCCTCGGATATCACGCAATTAGTATGAGACAGTACACTAGGGGGTGTTCTCAATCATCGTTCGCGGCGTGATTCCGGCCCTTTTCCGCGCCGGCGGCGTTGCGATTCGTTGCAATAGAA
>JAHXHR010000089.1 GCA_025656505.1 Candidatus Thiodiazotropha sp. (ex Epidulcina cf. delphinae)
TCCGTAAACGGTGCGTCCATGCACCACTCCTCCGGCATCCGCCGGAATGACGAGGTTATAGCAGTGGTGGCGGTCGCGGACAATCAACCGATATTCAGAAATCCCAGCGATAACCGGCAAAGATGAAATAGTCGGTAAAGTTGGTCACTTCCTCCATACCGTCATCTTCCTCGAACCAGTTCAATCCCCCCTCCCATTCGAAGGTGAAGTTTTTACGGAACCGGTAATCCATCCTGATAAACGGACTGACGGTCAAACGGGTCCCGTCATTGTCGTCGTTTTGACGGTAGGAGAGATCCAATCGGGGATTGATTCGCCAAACATTGGTGATGGGATAGCGACTGCTGATCCCGAGTCTGAAGGTATCCGAGGTATTGGAATCGGAGTAGCGCAGACTGAAAATGCCTATATCACCCTGTTTCAGCAGGTCGTTTTTAATGACTTGGAAGGTATAGAAGAACTCATTGTCGGTCGCTTCTGCGGCCGACACCCCACCCGAGGCCGGTGTTCCACCTGTTTTACTCACGGTAATGTCGCCGCTCAACTGCAGCGTTTCCGAGAACGGCCGCGTTGCGCCGAAGGAAAAGGTCGTGGTCTCTGCGGTACGGTCCAGCGCCAGATCGTAGATCTCCTCGTCGGTGTAGAAACGCTGCAGTTCCTCGATCGATTCGATCGACATCAGGGTGACCGGGTCAAGCTGTCCGCTCAGTGCATTGGAAGTACTCAAAATCGGGCTGTTCCGATAATCGAAATTCATATACAGACGGGTTTCGTCCTGTAACCGCCAGTTTCCTTGCACCATAAAAATGCTGAGCTGTTGGTGAAAGATGTCGTAGTCGAGCAAACCGAACAGGGATTTCTCAGGATCGAAGTAGCGGATCTCGCCGCCCAACGCCCGCCTGTCGACCAGATCGTCAACCCTTTGCTCCACCAGGAACAAACTGAGATCCCAGTTTTCGAAAATACTCGCCATATCGCCGCTGATGCCGGCAAATTGCTTATGTTCATGCAGGAAGGTGTCGCGGGAGCGTTCCACCGGCAGGCCGGCGGTGACCCTAATATTGATATCCGGGGTCAATTCATAGCCCAGCACAAGACCGTCGAAACGATTCAGGATACCGCTGGAGCGCAATCGCTGACGCCCGAAACGGGCGCTGGCGCTGGTCTGCAAATGCTCCACGTCCAGATAGGCGTCGCTGAGCATCGAATCGTTGCCGTCATCCAGCAGATCGTGGATATAACTGCTGGTAAGCTTCAGGCGCATGTCGAAATCCTCACTCTTGCGCCGGGAATTCAGATCGATGAAGGTCTCTATCTCGGAACGGGAAACACTGTCTTCATCCTCCACAAAGGGGCTGTCGATGGTATCCCTGCGGTAGTTCTGGGAAAAACCGCCATAGGTCTCCCATACCGCCACGGCGCCCTCCTCTCCTTCTTCCCGCTTCTTGCGTTGCGGCTCACGGGGGCTCTGCGGCGCGGTCTCCAATCCGAGAAGACGTTGCCAGACACGCTCGGCATCCTCGCCCTCGGGGTACTTCTCCAGATAGAGGCGATACTCTCCCTTCGCGTGGGCGATCTGAGCGTTTCTTTCACGTGACAGCCCGAGCAGTTCCAGGGCCTCCTTAGAGTAGATATTATCCGGCTCTTCCAACAGGGCTTCGAGGAGTCGCACCGCCTTGGCATAGTCCCCTGCGGTGATCGTGCGCCGGATCATTTCCATCATGTCGGTCAAACGGGGATCCACATCCGATATTTCAGGCTCATGCAGGGGTTGAACGTCAACTTCCTGTTCAATGCCCCTGTCGAAAAAGGCTTGACGTCGCTCCACGATATCCGCTGTATCGACCCAGGCATCCGGATAGAAGTTTTTCAGCGCCTTCAACTGCTGTCCGGCCTCCTCCTTGGTCCGAAAGAACCCCAAGCGCAGACGGTGCCGGGTGCGATCATCCACCATCGTCTTGGTTGTGTAGAGCAATTGATTGTCATCCACCGGCACCGGGGCGATCCGGGAGAAATCGATCGGTTGCCAATCCGCGCTGAGATTGATGACATAAATCACCAGCGGCAGCGACTTGAAACTGAGTGGCGCACGGGTCTCCGGGACAGCGGTATCCACCGTTCTCCCTGTCGAGTCCGCTTGATCCACCCCTGACGGCGCCTCCGGCAGGATGAACTCCATGACATAAAAATCACGTCCCTGGCGAATCGTGAAGTCCTTGACCGGTGTTGCGAACGAGACCAACAACGTGGATGTGCCGATGTTGTTCCCCTGAAACACCACTTTATCCAGCGGAACGGTGGCTGTAGGGCTCCAGGTCAGTTGATCGCTTTCCACCAGGTCACCCATCTCCTCCTCGCTGGTCTTACCGATTTCCTCATCAGTGGTCTGGCCGATTTTCAGTTGCACACCGACTTCACTGTTTGCTTCGTTCATTAAGTGTGAGACGTAACGCACAGGCACATTGAAATAGATGGAGATGACGTTGGCCTCGCCCTCCGTCTGTAATTCGATGCGATCAAGCACCCTGGTCGCCGTTGCCGCGCCGGCCTGCCATGAAACCAGCAACAGTATAAGCATCAGCAGCCGGAAATAGATCCTTGATTGCATATTGACCTGCACGCTATGCCACCCCTGCCGTTATCAATCCCAGTCGCGGTCTGTAACCCTGTGGCATCCACCGGCCCCGCAGTTACGGTCATTACTGAGACCATTGTGATCATCCTCTCCCGAGTCGTAGTCATTGGCGTGACAACCGGCACAGGTCCGCGCATACGCCGGGAACTGCCATGGCACCGACTCTCTGTTGCTGGTATGACACGAATTACAGGTCAGCCTGGTTCTGTGGTTACCCGGATAGCTTGAGGAGACATGGCGATAGTTGACCACCGGCAACCATCTGTTGGTGGTGTGGCAGCCGTTGCACTGCTGGGTGGTGACGAAATGCCCCTGCGGCGTACCGGTCGCCGTGGTGCCGTTATGGCAGGTATTGCAGTTGCCGGTTACGCCCCTGTGATCAAAAGTGACACTGGACCAGGAGGAGGTGGAGGTATGGCAGTTATCGCATTGGGCCGAGGTCTGCACATGCCTAGCCGGCTTGCCTGTTGCAAAGGTGCCGTTATGGCAGCTGGAACAGGCGCCGGCCACACCGGCATGGATAAAGTTCACGCTTGACCAATTGCTCGTCGAAGTGTGGCAGGTACTGCACTCCCCGGTGGTCGGTATGTGGCTGCCCGGCTTACCCGTCGCCAGTGAGCCGTTGTGGCAACTCGAACAGCCGGTGGTGATGCCTTGATGGTTGAACTGTACGTTTCTCCAGTCGGTGGTGGAGACATGACAGGTATCGCACTGGGCCGATGTCCGAATGTGATCGGCATGCTTGCCCTCCGCCGTCACGCCGTTATGGCAATCGGAGCAGGCGCCGGCCACATTGACATGGCTGAATCGGACATTGTTCCAGTGCGAAATGGAGAGATGACAGTCATCGCACTGGGCCGTGGTCGGGATATGGCCGGGATCCTTGCCCATCGCGATGACCCCATCGTGACAGGAGGAACAGATGCCTGCCGCGTTGCTGTGATCGAATTGCACCGCCCTCCAGGTGGTTTGCGAAATATGGCATGCGTCGCACTCGGATGCGGTCCGGACATGATTGCCCGGCTTGCCGGTCGCCGCCGCACCATTGTGACAACTTGAACAGACGCCTATCGCAACCGCGTGATCGAAGTTGACCGCCGTCCAGGTAGTCTGCGAAGTATGGCAGATGTCACAGGCCGCGTTCGTCGCCACATGACCGGCCGACTTGCCTGTCGCCGTGGTCCCGTTATGGCAATTCTGACAACTGCCGGTTACGGTGCTGTGATCGAAGCGGATCGATGTCCAGTTGACGGTCGAGGTATGACAACTGTCGCATTGTCCGTTGGTGGCGATATGGCCTGTGTGTTTACCCGTGGCTATCGTGCCGTTGTGACAACTCGAGCATGTCCCGGTCACCCCGACATGGTCGAACCTGCCGGTGCTCCAGGTCACCGTAGTATGGCAATCTTCGCAGGGTTCGTTGGTGGGGATATGATTTGCCGGTTTACCGATCGTATCCACATTGTTATGGCAGGATTCGCAACCCGTGGTGATGTCGGCGTGATTGAATCTGATATTCGTCCAGGTGATATTGGAGATATGGCAGTTATCGCAAGGCGCATTGGTCTGGACATGATTCGCCGATTTACCCGTGGCGGTTACACCATCATGACAACTCGCACAGGCGCCGGTCACCACCGAGTGATCGAATCTGATCTGCAGCCAATTGCCGGTAGAGGTATGACACACCTCACAGGATGCCGTGGTAGTCACATGGGCGGAATGCTTGCCGGTGGCCCTGACCCCGTCGTGGCAGGCGTGACAGTTTGCGGTCACACCCTCGTGGTTGAAGTTGGTTACGTTCCAACTGCTGGTGTTGTGGCAGGTATCGCAAGGGGCATTGGTCAAGACATGCGACGGAAGCTTGCCGGTGGCGATGTCGCCATTGTGGCAGGACTCACAACTGCCGGAAACGACCCCCTGATGATTAAATTGCGCCAATGTCCAATCCGCGGTGGTATGACAAACATCACAGGATGAATCGGTCTGGATGTGGGTTGCGCCTTTACCGGTTGCGACCACGCCGTTGTGGCAGGATTCACAAGCGCCGGTCACGCCTTCATGGGAAAAGTTCGAGATATTCCACCCATTGAAGGTATGACAGGCGTCGCATTCCGCATGGGTCTGGAGATGATCGGCGTGTTTGCCCGTGGCCCTGATGCCGTTATGGCAGCTTGAACAGATACCGGACGTCTGCACAGAGCTATGGTCGAAATTGACTCTGAACCAGGATGTCGTGGATGTATGGCAGCTATCACACTGTTCGCTGGTGGTGATATGTTCAGTATGTTTACCGGTCGCGGTCGTGCCGTCATGGCATGAGTCGCATGCCCCTGCCGTGGTGACTCCGCTGTGGTCAAAGCTGGTGTCGCTCCAATTCAGCGTGGAGAGATGGCAGGTGTCGCATTGCGCAGTCGTCTGAATATGCTGTGGGTGTTTTCCCGTAGCCCCGCTGCCATCGTGACAGCTTGAGCAAATACCCGCCACTTCTATATTGTCATGGTTGAAATTGGTATCCGTCCAGTTGACCGTCGATGTATGACAGGCGTCACACTGCGCGTTAGTGGGAATATGGGTTGCCGATTTACCGGTGGCTATGACGCCGTCGTGACAGCTTGAACAGGCGCCGGATACGCCGGCGTGATCGAAAGTGCCTGTGCTCCAGGTCACCGTGGTATGACAAGCCTCGCAGGGTTCGCTGGTCACAATGTGATTATCCGGCTTACCGATCGCATCCACATTGTTATGGCAGGATTCGCAGCCGGTCGTAATATCGCTATGATCGAATCTGACGCTGGACCAAGTGACATTCGAGATATGGCAGTTATCGCAGGGTGCGCTGGTCTGGACGTGATCAGCCGATTTCCCTGTGGCGGTGACGCCGTCATGGCAGCTTTCACAGGCGCCGGTCACGATCGAGTGATCAAAAGTCACTTCCGACCAGTTGCCGGTGGAGGTATGACAGGCCTCACAAGCAGCGGACGTCGCCACATGGGCGTCATGCATCCCGGTAGCCCGGACCCCGTCGTGGCATGACTGGCAACTGTTCGTCACCCCCTCGTGATTGAAGGTGCCGATCGCCCAGCCGCCGGTATTGTGACAATTATCGCAGCTCGCGTTTGTCGGGATGTGGTCCCCGTGCTTGCCGGTCGCAATGTCGCCGTTATGGCAAGACTCACAGGTGCCTGAAACACCCTCATGGGTAAACCCGGTAAGCGACCAATCCGCTGTCGAATGACAGGCGTCACAAGAGGAGCTGGTTACAATATGATCCCCGTGCTTACCGGTCGCCACGATGCCGTCGTGGCAGGTCTCGCAACTACCGGAAACGCCTTCGTGGGAGAAATTCGATATATTCCAGGCCGAAACCGTATGGCAGGTATCGCACTCGGTATTGGTCTGGAGATGGGTGGCATGCTTACCCGTGGCCCTGATGCCGTTATGGCAGGTCGAGCAGACACCGGCGGTCGGAATCGAGCCATGGTCGAAGCTGATACCGGTCCAAGAGCTGGTGGAGTTATGGCAGGTATCGCACTGGGCGTTGGTCTCGATATGAGCGGCATGCATACCCGTCGCAGCCGTGCCGTCATGGCAACTGGAACAGACACCGACCGTCTCCACGCCACTGTGATCGAAGCTGGTGCTGCTCCAATCGTTGGTGGAGTCATGACAGATATCGCACTGGGCATCCGTCTGTATATGCTGTCCATGCTTACCGGTCGCCTGCACCCCGTCATGGCAGGATGAGCAGACACCGGTTGTCTGAATATTCTCGTGATCGAAACTGATCACGAGCCAGTTAGCCGTTGTGGCATGGCAGACATCGCAGGATTCGTTGGTGGTGATATGGGTGTCATGCTTACCCGGCGCCTGCACCCCGTCATGGCAGGTCGCACAGGTGCCCGCAACAACCTCGCTGTGATCGAAACCGACCGATTCCCATGACTCGGTGGAGATATGGCAGGTATCGCACTCGGCGGTGGTGGCGATATGCGCGTCGTGCTTGCCTGACTGGACCACGCCGTCATGGCAGGTGGAGCACCGACCGAAGACCTCCTCACCATGCACGAACGTTACGACCAACCACGAATGGGTCGAGGTATGGCAGATCTCGCAGGGTTCATCGGTGACCAGATGGCCGACATTTTTGCCGGTTGCCCGGACCCCGTCATGACATCTTTCACAATCGTTCCGCACGCCTGCATGGGAGAAATCATCCACACGCCAGCCATTGGTGGCATGACAGAGGTCGCAGGGTTCCGAAGTCTGGATATGGGTAACCGATTTACCGGTTGCGCCAACCCCGTTATGGCAGGTTTCGCAGCTACCGCTGACGACATCGCCATGATCGAAATAGACCAACAGCCAACTGCTGGTGATATGGCAGGTATCGCATGACTCCGTGGTAGCTATATGGCCGGCATGCTTGCCTGCCGCGACAGTGCCGTTATGGCAGCTCTCACAACTACCCGTGACCGCCGTATGATCCACATGGCTGACCCGTCCCCAACTGAAGGTGGAGTGACAGAACTCACAAGTGTTCGACGAGTGAATGTGCTCACTGTTCTTACCCTGTGCGGCACTGCCGTTGTGACATGCGAAACAGTCACCGGCGATGCTTCCATGATCGAAGCGCGCCACATGCCAACCCACCGTGGTGTGACAATCATCGCACTGGTTGTCACTGCGGATATGGTCCGTCGATTTACCGCTCGCACCGGCATCGTTATGACAGCCGTCGCACAACACGGGGGTTCCGACAAACCGCCCTGTGTCATGACATTTGTCGCATTCCACAATACGATGCTCGCCGGTCAAGGGAAAACCAGTGGAAAAATGGTCGAATTTACCGCCGGCCGCCAGCGAAGGATCACCCGACACACTACAAATGAATAATCCGAATAACACTGCCAACCAGAGATAATCCCCTACTGTCCGGCTGAGTCGCATAGTATTTGGTTGAATGGTATTCATGATATGGCTATCCATGTAGCAATAGGTAAGGTAAGTGGGCGCACTAGCGAATATCCGGTTCTTCGAACGTTTCAGCGCTGTGGCAGCGATCACAATGGCGCCCGAAGCCTCCACGGTGAATATCATCCCCTCGATGGCAACCGTAACAGTGATTCGGCGATTGTTTGTGCGCTGTCAAATCACCCCGGTGGCAGGCATGGCAGAAGATTTCACTGTGCTTGCCTTCCAGGGCGAAATCGGTCTGGACATCGTGATCGAAGGTCCACAGCATCCAGGCATTCGGGTTGTGGCAATCGCCACACTTTTCACCCATCCGGCCTTCGTGAATATCTTCAGACCCGTGGCAGGCAAGGCAGGCAATATCGGTTTGTTGGTACTCCGCATTCAGATGGCAGGACTCACAGGCCACGACACTGTGAATGCCGATCAGAGGAAAGCGGGTAATATCGTGCTCAAAAAAGACCTTCTCATTCCAGCCGTTTGCATTGTGACAATAGCTGCAGTTCTCGCCTTGCTCGCCTTTATGGACATCGATAGCGCGATGACAGGTAAAGCACTCGGCATCCTTGAGGTCATCCATCGCAACAGTGCGATGGCAGGCATGGCATGCCAGATCCTTGTGCTTGCCCTTTAGCGGGAACTCGGCGTCCTTCTCATGATCGAACTTCACCTTTTTCCAATCCTCGGCACGGTGGCAATCCCGGCACTTCTCACCGTTCCGGCCTTTGTGTTCATCGTCCTTCTCGTGGCATGAGAAACAGGTTTTGGATGGTTTTTTCTCATACGGACCCTTGCTATGGCAGGTATCGCACGGAACATCCTTGTGCCTGCCCTCCAAACTGAATTCAGTATCCTTGTCATGATCGAAGACCAGCTTCTTCCACTCCTCGTTACCATGACACTTCTCACACTCCTCGCCATACCGACCATTGTGCGCATCGTTGATCAGATGGCAGCCGATACACGCTTTCGGGGTGTTTTTATAGTGCTCGCCGGCATGGCATAACTTACAGTCCAACTCCTTGTGTTTGCCGATCAGTTTATATTCCGTATCGAGATCGTGATCGAATTTCTGCTCCTGCCAGCTCTTTTCGCTGTGGCACTTATCGCACTCCTTACCGAGCTTGCCCCGGTGTGAGTCGTCGGCCTCGTGACAATCAAAGCACACCGAAGAGGCTTGGCTGTATTTCTTCAACTCCTGAGTGTGGCAGAGTCGGCAGGCAACCGGCCGATGCGCCCCCTTTAATTCAAAATCCGTCCGGCTGTGATCGAAAGACTCCGTATCGAAATTCAAGATATCCTTATCCCGCCCCTTGTGTTCCGTGTGACAATACTTGCATTCGGCCGCCTGGTCCTTGTCCAGCCTGCCGTGAAACCCCTTGCCTTGTTCTATATCCTCAGCCACATCACTGTGATCGTGACAGGAGAGGCATCGCCGCACCTGATCGGCCTTCTCCAAGGTCTTATGGCAGCTCTCGCATTTCTCCTCGAACTCGGCATGACCGGCGATCACCGGTCCGGGCATCATCAGCAGATCAAGCTTGCCCGCAAGCGCTGGGAACGCCGTGCTAAACATCAGCAGGAACAGGCAACAGGCAAGACAGCCGTTTCGATTCATCGCAGAGAAGGAAACGCTTACCGGGAAATCAGTAGGCATGCACGGCATAGACATGCACAAAGCCGGTGATCACCATCATGATGAACAGCGGCATATGCAGCACATGCCAAATAGCGAAAAGCCTCTCATAGAAATGAATTTCGAGAATCTGCCTAAGTATGTTTCGATGAGACAACAGCAGGTGTTTGATACGTAGCTGATTACGATGCACTTTTGCCTTGTCCCAACCCTTGCTGTGGGCTACGGCCAGGAGTTTTTTATTCAGGGAATGCATGACGGAAGGATAGAGTCTGGCGGATATGAGGCGCATAGTGAACCAATGCCCGGCGCTGGCGACCATGCCTTTCGGCGCCTCCATAACCTGCTGTTCATACTGCTTGAGCAATTCCTTGGACTTGGGCCGCAACTCGAACAGGCGGCCGAGCCTCTTCTTCAGCGCCTCCGAGTCGGTATGCAGGGAAGCGAAAGTAGCCTTTCTACCATACAGACCATAGTGGATGCGGGTGTAAAAATAGCGTCCGATCAATCCACTGACGGCTACGATCAGCATACTGAACAGGGCGACCCGGCCATTCAGTGAACCGAGACGGTAACTCGAGTGCATCATGATCAGCACCGGCCCCAGCACACCAAACACCATGTGCAGTCGAAACCAGAACTTGACAGTCGACCAATTTAACATACCGCGGATGCGTTTACGCATGGGATAGAGCAGCAGCAACAGCATCAGGCTGCCTCCGGTGATCCCGAGCCAGTATCCCCAACCCTCTTCAGCCGTCCAAACCGCCTCGCTGCGGTTGAGCCAGCCCATATAGAGCAGAAGCAGCGAGAACCCGGTCATGGACAAAACACCTGCCCAGCGCCGCCATTTGGGGAGGAAACTCTCCAGCCATGTTCTGTCGGTATGGTCTAAACTGCGCGATAGTGCGGCTGTTTCCATCTATTCACCTATAATCCGGTATGAATTGAATCTGTTTCAAGTCTTGCTCCGTTGCGACAAGACATAGCAACCAGACTCTATTCTACTTGTATTTCTATATTATGTTGGGATAATTTTCCCATCCTTGAAGGGCTTCACAAATTATCACACGCTAAGGTGATTACGCTATCGGCATGGGGTTCGGATTTTTGAGGACTCTGTAGAATTTAGGCTGAATATCCCACAAAAGACGCACGCCACTATCTAAACACAGATCAGGAAATGCAGTACACCATCGACCTCTATCTTATCTACCTATTACCCATCGTATTTGTATGGGCAATCTATCTTCTGCATGGAAAACGGAAAAGCCGACGAAACCTCGCCCTCAAGACGGAAGAGTTCGAGGCCGGTCTGACCGAACCGGCATCACTGCACCCCATTATCGATCCAGCTAAATGCATGGGTTGCGGGACCTGCGTCGGGGCCTGTCCCGAGCAACTGAATCACCCCGTTCTCGGACTGATCGACAACAAGGCGGAACTGATCGCACCCACCAACTGTATCGGCCACGGCTCCTGTAAGACCGCCTGTCCTTTCGATGCGATCACCCTGGTTTTCGGCACCGAAAAGCGCGGCGTCGACATCCCGCTGCTCGCACCCAATTTCGAAACCACCATGCCGGGCATCTTCATCGCCGGTGAGCTTGGCGGTATGGGACTGATCAGGAATGCCATCGTACAGGGCCACAAGGCGTTGGACCACATTTGCGCTATACCCAGAGGCGACCAAACCATCCCCTTGGATGTGCTGATCATCGGGGCCGGTCCGGCAGGCTTCTGCGCATCCCTGAGGGCCATGGAGAAGAAAATCCGCTACAAGACTATTGAGCAGGAGTCCCTGGGCGGCACCGTATTCCAGTTTCCCAGGGGCAAGCTGGTGATGACGGCCCCGGTCAAACTGCCGCTTGCGGGAGAGATGAAGTTCACCGAAACCACCAAGGAGAAGCTGCTGAAATTCTGGCAGCAGGTGGAAAAGAAAACCGGCGTCCAAATTAATTATCACGAACGGGTGGAGAAGATAACACCAAGCGACAAGGGCGGCTATGAGGTCAAAACCAACAAAGACCGCTACCATACCCACACCGTACTACTCACCATCGGTCGCCGCGGCACACCGAGAAAGCTCGGTGTGCCGGGAGAGGATTTAAGTAAAATCACCTACCGTCTGATCGATCCGGAACAGTATCGGAACCAGCACGTCCTGGTCGTCGGCGGCGGCGACAGCGCCTTGGAGGCAGCCACCAGCATTGCAGCCGAACCCGGCACGACGGTTACCCTTTCCTACCGAAGCGGCGCCTTCAACCGGGCCAAGAAGAAGAACAGACAAAAGGTCGATAATGCCGCCAAGACGGGAGAAATCAACCTGCTTCTCAGTAGTAATGTCCTGGGGTTCACCCAACAGAGCGTCACCATTAACAGCAAGGGAAAACAGATTGAGATTCCTAATGATGCAGCAATCATCTGTGCCGGCGGCATTCTCCCCACAGGCTTTCTCAAAGAGACCGGGATCAGCGTGGAAACAAAACATGGCACAGCCTAAAGCACTTCATGACATGAACCCACGCCGATTCCCGATCCTATTTCTGTTGCTCGCCATCTGCCTGGCTATGCCGCTACAGGCAACGGCAACGCCCCATGACGATGCGCAAGCCGCGATACGCCTCCGAGACTTTGAAAAGGCCGCCGAGATCTATCAGTCGCTGGCTCAGCAGAGTGACCGGGAGGCGCAATTCTCCCTCGGCGGACTCTACCGTTCCGGCCGTGGGGTAAAAAAAGACCACGCGCAAGCCTTCCATTGGTTCCTGCAAGCCGCGCAACAGGAGCATGCGGATGCCCAGTACACCACCGGCACCATGTACGAAAACGGTTGGGGAGTGAAGGCCGATACAGCGCAAGCCAGCGCCTGGTACGAGAAAGCGGCGGCACAGGGACACAGGCTGGCTGAAAAAAAACTTGAGTATCTGGCCACATCCTCGCCGGCGACAGGCCTGGACGCCAGCCAGGCAGCGGAACTGCTGAATCGCGCCGCCGCCGCCGGCAAGTCGGAGACCATAAAGCGCATGCTCGCCTCCGGTGTCCCAGCCGATACCAGGGACAAGTTCAGTCGCAGCGCACTCCATGAGGCATGCATCAACAACCGTCTCGAAGCCGTCAATGTGCTGCTTGCCGCAGGCGCCAACCCCAATACCAGCGACAGCCTGGGAGACACACCCTTGCACTCCGCCGCAGGGCTCGGCTATGTGCAGATCGCTCGCAGCCTGATCGACGCAGGCGCCCGGCTTGAGACCAATAACGCCAACAAAAACACCCCGCTATTGATTGCCACAGCAAGAAAACAGCCCCAGGTCGTGGCGGAACTCATCCAGCGCGGCGCCAAGGTCAACGCCAAAAACCGTAAGAAACAGACCTCGCTGGATCTGGCCCTGTTAAGAAAATACACAGCCATTGCCAACAAGCTGAAGGCCGCCGGCGGCATCGCCACCCAGACAAAAAACAGAACATCCGATTTCCCCGATCTTGCCAAGATCAGCCAATCCGTGTTGCCCTCAAAGAATGAGGAAAATGAAGAGAAGAACCCCTTTGCCCGCTGGAGCACCCTCCACCTGGCCGCTTGGCGAGGACAAATGCCGTTGATCGAGGCGCTTTTGAAACAGGGGTCCGAAATCAATGGTCTCGATCCCGAGGGACTCACCCCGCTGAGTCGTGCTGTTTGGCAGGGACACAGTAAAGCCGTGACCCTGCTGCTCGATCAGGGGGCGGATCCCAATCTAGCCTCATCAGGCAGCCCTACGCCGCTGCTCCTGGCCGGCAGGGAGAATAACCTGGAAATGGTCCGGCAATTGATCGGCCACGCCGCAAAGGTGGATATTTCCGGCAAAAACGGCGTAACCCCGCTACACATGGCGGTAACGCATAAAAATCTACAACTCGTGGACCTGCTGCTATCTCATGGCGCCGTCGCAAGGGCGGCGACGGATGAGGGCATCACCCCCCTGATCCTGGCTATCGCCAAACAGCAGCCCGATATCGTCAAGGCATTGATAAAACAGGGTGCACCCGTCGATCAGGCAGACCTCAAAGGTCGCACCCCCCTCTACCATGCCATCGACGAGGGCAACAGAAAGGTTTTCTATCTGTTGTTGCATGCAGGGGCCAAGGCCGATCTGCAGGCTAAAGACGGTGTGACACCGATGATGCGCGCCGCCTCTTTCGGCCATTCCGAGGTAGTCGAAGAATTATTAAAAAATGAACACCGGATAGACAGGCAGAGCGACAACCGCAATACCGCCCTGCTGCTGGCCGCGAGAAGCGGATCATTATCCACAGTCGAGATCCTGTTGCGTTACGGACCAGACCTCGATCATCGCAATCAGGCAGGGAACACCGCCTTGATGTTGGCGGCGGAACTTGGGCATTTAGACATTGTGAAGCGCTTGCTGAAGGGCAATGCCAATGCCCACCAGATCAACCTGCGTCGAGAGAATGCTATCGATCTGGCCAAACGCAACGGGCATGATGAGGTTGCCGACTATATTGAGGATAACAAAGGCAGTGGCGGGCTACTCGATTTTATGCGTTAGTCAGCGCCCGGTTGCCGATCAGGCCGGTGTGCCCGGCCTGGGTGAGGGTGATCGGCTGCACCGTCAGGTCAGCGACGATGTCGTGGAGGGTGGTGATGTCGGCGCCGTCATCATGGCTTTTGAGGATCTGCAGGGTGTAGTCGCCGCGGGCGAGCTGGGTGGCATCGAACGCGGCGCTGATGTCGTTCAGGGTGGTGACGGTTGTGCCGTCATTGTGGCTGTTGTTCAATGAGTTGAAGGTCAGCGACTCAGCGTAGACCAGTTCACCATCGGGTTTGATATAGAAGAGCTGCAGGGTGCGCGCGCCATCGACCAGGTTCTCCAGGGTCAGGCTGAAGCGCCCTGTCTCGTGAGGTGTTACAACAGCCTACGATAATCGCACTTCAGGATTTCGGCCGGCTTCTTAGCATTGGCTTTGCCCAACATACGCTTGTCGTTTTCAATCTCGGAGAGGTGGTGTTGCCGAAGCCCGGTCTGTACTGATTTGCATCCGGAATGCCCCTCTCCCAATCGAGGCCGGAATGTCCAGTTTCTGTTGATGACTCAGTGGTTGGCCAATTTTTGTCGTAAATAAATAACACACGCCTGAACCTAAACCAATCCCCGCTTCGACTGGATAGCTCTATTAAACAACGAGGTATCCATGTCTCATATCACGCTCCGCTTTTATGCCCTGTATCGACTCAAAGCGCGGCTGGCGGCTTGCCTGCACGGGTTGGCGCAATGGCTCTGGCCCCGCCTCGGACGCCACGCTATTACGGGCGACGCAAGCCACCTCCTGACACAGCGCCGGCCGCAAGCTACTGAACACCCCTAAACCGCCCTGGGTGCGCCAGGAACTCACCCGCATGAGGACCTGGATCTAACCGGTAAGACCGATTGTCGGGGCAACACCCATACCCTGCTCGGCATCGTGGAGCACGCCAGCCATGCCAATCTGCCCCTCACCGCCTTGGCGGACAAGACGGCCTTGACCCTGTTGGAACAGCTCATCCGCGCCGTCCGGCGCTATGGCAAACCCTGTTTCATCCGCACCGACAATGAACCGATCTTTCAGGCAAGACTGTTCCAGATGGGTCTGTGGCCGCTCAATATCAAGCATCAGACCACCGCGCCGGGATGTCCCTGGATGAACGGGCGCATCGAGCGTTTCTTCGGCACCCTAAAGGGGAAACTCAGCCATTGGGAAGTGGATTCGCGGGAACAGCTTGAGGCGGCCTTGGGGCTGTTTCGGGTTTGGTACAATCATCTGCGGCCGCACCAGCTTCAGGACGGCCGTACCCCTGGGGTCGCACCCATTTCGGGAATTTCTCGATGCTGATACCATCAGCACCGGGCGCTCCCTTGTTGGATCAGACCTTTTTCCATGCTTCGGGTATACTCGCATTCGATACGATGTATTCCACCGATGCAAAATCAACAGGAGGTGATTTCGTGACGCGCCGAGCATCCAGTTCCCCGGACGGGGTTTGTGAGTTACTTGAGCTCATGAGCACCTCTCTGTCACACTGCCCTCGGACCTTTCCCCAGGACTCCGCCTGGGTTCTCGTCCTCGGCTGACTTCTGCCATGTTAACGCGCACCTTCGCAGGCTCTGTTCCACCACGTCCGTTAAAACGCTTAGGCCGGCAGATCTCCCCGGGTAAGAACATGATCTTTCCCCGCACAACCGCTGCATTTACCATCCCCCATCGATCTGGATGGGCTTCGTCATGTTGTGCTGACTCGCCCTGGGGTTCGGCCTTACTATGCAGTTTCTGTCCATCGGCTCGCAGGTTTGCTCTCGGGCTTCTTTCAGATGGTCGGTCGCCCTTCCACCCTTGCCGTCGGCTAGTACTTTTTAAATGGTCAGTAATGACGACTCTACAGACAATGTACAGGGGACTTGCACCCCATAAAATCATGCCCATGCCGGGCACACACAAGCAAAATTCACTCGGACAGTCAAAAGCGTCGTTTGTTTTGTGTCAGTCACTGCGCTCCATTCCACACAAAACAAACGCCGCTTTTGCCTTCCGGTGATTTTGGTCGTTAGGCGAAATTAGGAGTACTAAAGGAGAAAAATATGGCAGATTTAATTTTTAACGTTGCGTTGAAAAAACTCTCATGGCCAAAGAAGAGCCTATCTTGGAAGGCTGTTAGTGGTCCATTTGGTTCAGACGTATTACCGAAAGGGGTATATGATGTTGGCCGACGCGAAATAACAAGCTATACAAATAGCGTAGGCGTCCCCTTTAAGGACAAAACAGGATTTGGCTTCTTTGTTCCTAATATACCCTACGTTTAAGACTCAAAGAGGAAAAGTTGGAGGACGTTTAGGCATACATCCTGATGGGAATAAGCCCGGAACGTCTGGCTGTATAGGAATAACCGACGATAATGCAAAAAGTTTTCATGATGCTATTCGCTCGCTGACCGCCATGGAGAGCGAAGCGAAGGCGGTTAGTCCCCGGTAGGCGTAGGCGCGGGCGTATTGCCGGAGTGGCGCAGGGGCCGATAGGACCCAAGCCGGCGGAGGCAATATGCAAGCGCATCCGAAACGCCGTCCAGTCATTTGAGGGAGTGCTGCGAAGCCGGCGCCGAGCGTAGCGATGGTGTGGCGAAGCGGCACGGACGCAGGACGGCCGGGGCATAATAGGCTGTCGTGACAAGCGAGGGCGAAAGGGGGACTGGGATGTCCCGTTTCGCATCCTGAGCGTCACGACACTCTTGTAACCTCTCCGAGGGGTGTAGCTATAGCATGATGTAGTGTATTAGTACCCCACGCCAAATTGGCTAACTTTCCCCCAGAACTGTTCCCAACGATTTGATCGC
>JAHXHR010000090.1 GCA_025656505.1 Candidatus Thiodiazotropha sp. (ex Epidulcina cf. delphinae)
CGCTCCGGACACTACATCCCTATGAACTTCCGGAAATCATCGCAGTCCCTGTAGAGCAGGGGCTGGATGGCTACCTCGACTGGGTGGAGCAATGCACAAACAAAGAAATCTGATCATTCCGTTGCTGATGCTGCTAGGGCTCGCCGGCCCGACCCAGGCGGTGTTGAACGAGGAAGACCTACTGATGCCCGATCAGGCATTCCAGATCTCCGGGCGCGCCGACGGGACCGATAAGCTGCTGGTCGAATGGCGCATCGCGGACGGCTACTACATGTACCGGGACAAGATCCATTTCGACACCGACACGATCGGCATCGAGATCGGTCAGCCAACCCTGTCGGAAGCCAAGATCAAGCATGATGAGTTCTTCGGCGACGTGGCCGTCTATCGCAACAAGGCAACGGCACAAATACCGATTCGGCGCATGCAGGGATCACAGGAAACCCTGCTGCTCAAGGCCCGTTCACAGGGCTGCGCAGATCAGGGGATCTGTTTCCCGCCACACATCCAGGAGATTCGACTAGCGCTACAACCAATGCAGGAATCCATCCTGCCCCTGGCGGTTGCCGAACCGGTGCAGGCGATTGCCGAAACGAACACTCCCCCCCTTTTCGACAATGCCGTAGAAGACGAATTACTCGATCCTGAGGAGGCCTACAAGCTCTCCGCCACAGTCGAGGACGGCACCCATCTCCGCCTCTACTGGCGCATTGCCGAGGGCACCTACCTCTATCGGGATAAAATTCAACTCTCCCTGGTGGAGACAGAGGATGTTGCCTTAGGGAGCGTTGACTTGCCTGAATCTGAGATCAAGCAGGACTCCATCCGCCCGGACGGCACTATCGGCGATGTAGCGGTCTACCACAACGAAATCGATCTCACTGTCCCCTTGGTGCGCAGCACGGCGGATGCCGGGGAAATCACCTTACAGGCGAAATTCCAGGGGTGCGCCGAGATAGGCGTCTGCTATCCCCCGATGAGCAAACGTTTCAACCTCTCTCTGCCTGCTATTTCTCAAGCGGAAGCGGGGGAGTTCCCCGTCACCCGATCCGGCCCGTCCGACACAGCACCCGACGAACCGGTTTCCGAACTGGATGAGATCGCCAATACCCTCAAGGGCGGCTCAATGTTGGTCATTATCAGTGCCTTTTTCCTACTCGGCCTCGGCCTGGCCTTTACCCCCTGTGTCTTTCCGATGATTCCGATCCTCTCCGGCATCATCGCCGGTCATGGGGATAAGATCACCACCCGCAAGGCCTTCACCCTATCCCTGATCTACGTACTGGCGATGGCCATTACCTATACCGTTGCCGGAATACTGGCCGGCCTGTTCGGAGAGAACCTGCAGGCCTACTTTCAGAACCCCTGGATACTCAGCGGTTTTGCACTGGTCTTTGTGCTGTTGGCCCTGTCGATGTTCGGCTTTTACGACCTGCAACTCCCCAGCAGTCTACAAAGCAAGCTCACCGAGGTCAGCAACAAACAGCAGGGAGGGTCTCTGACCGGCGTAGCGATCATGGGCTTTCTCTCCGCCCTGATCGTCGGCCCTTGCGTGGCCCCGCCACTGGCCGGGGCATTGATCTATATCGGCCAAACCGGTGACGCCCTGCTTGGCGGACTCGCCCTGTTCGCGCTCAGCATGGGCATGGGCGCACCCTTGATCGCCATCGGCACCTCCGCCGGTAAACTGCTGCCGCGAGCAGGTAGCTGGATGGACGCCGTCAAAGCGGTATTCGGGGTAGCCCTATTGGGTGTCGCCATTATCATGCTTGAACGGATAATCCCGGCCGAAGCGGTGATGCTGATGTGGGGCATGCTGTTCATCGTTTCCGCTATCTATATGGGAGCATTACGCCACTTGGAGATAGAGGCAAGTGGTTGGCAGAAACTTTGGAAGGGCCTCGGCTTCGTGTTCCTCGTCTACGGCACACTGATGTTGGTCGGCGCCGCATCGGGCGGCAAGGACACCCTGCAACCGCTACGGGGCATTGCCATAGCAGGCGGTTCAGGCGGCGATCAGGGCCACCGGGAACTGCAATTCAGCCGCATCAAGAGTGTCGATGACCTGCAACGGGAAGTCGCTGCCGCCGGCAGTCAGGGGAAATCGGTGATGCTGGACTTCTACGCCGATTGGTGTATCTCCTGCAAGGAGATGGAAAAGTACACCTTTTCCGACCCGGAGGTGATCGCCGCACTCGCTAACACCCGCCTGCTGCAGGCAGACGTCACCGCCAACGACGATACCGATCAGGCGCTGTTGCAGGGACATTTCGGCCTGCCCGGCCCGCCTGCCATCATCTTCTACGGCAGCGACGGCAAGGAGCGTGAAAAATATCGCATTGTCGGCTTCAAGCCGGCGAATGAATTCGCCCCCCATATAAACCGGGCTATCCGATAAGCCGGTCAGAGGGGGATCTTCCGCGCACCGGCGCGCCCCATCCGGACAGATATCGAAAAGTTGCAACGATCTTGGTAAGTACTGCACTGAAACTGGACAAAAGCGTGCTTATCTTGCAGAATCCAACGACTCTTTATCCAGACCGCTTTAATGCCTTCCGATGCGATGACACCGGCGACTGAACGGGCGGTCTTTTTTCATTGCCCACTGCCTTGGAAAACCGCAACATGGCAACCATCCTGGTACTTAACGGCCCCAATCTGAACCTGCTTGGCGCGCGGGAGCCGAAGCACTACGGCAAGCAGACACTGGATGCCATTCGCCGACACATCGAGGATCAGGGCAAACGATTAGGACATGAGATCGATTTCCGCCAAAGCAACGCAGAGCATGAACTCATCGCTTGGGTGCATGAGGCCGGCGAATCGGGCGTCGCTTTCATCATAATCAACCCGGCCGCCTTCACTCACACCAGTATCGCCCTGCGGGACGCACTGCTGGGCACGGGCATACCCTACATCGAAGTCCATCTCTCCAATGTGCATGCCAGAGAGGCGTTTCGAAACCACTCCTTTTTCTCCGACAAGGCCGAAGGCGTCATCACCGGCCTGGGCGCACAGGGGTATGAGCTGGCCCTGCAAGCCGCCGTTGCGCGGCTCAATAAATAAACTCACAGAGACTGAACAACATGGATATTCGCAAAGTAAAAAAACTGATTGAATTGTTGGAGGAGTCGGACGTCGCTGAGATCGAAATCCACGAAGGAGAAGAGTCGGTAAGGATCAGCCGGCACAGTGCTTTACCTACAGCCATGGCGATCCCCAACATGATGCCCCAAGCGCCGATCCCTCACATGCCCTCCCCTGCCCCGGCCGCCCACGAGGCACAGATACAGGAGGAGATTCAGGGCCATGCCGTGAGATCCCCCATGGTGGGCACCTTCTACCGTTCATCCTCGCCCGGCAGCAAACCCTTCGCGGAAGAGGGACGACAAGTCGCCGTCGGCGATACGCTATGCATCATTGAGGCGATGAAGATCCTCAATCAAATCGAGTCAGACAAGACCGGTACCGTGAAGAAGATACTGGTCGAAAACGGTCAGCCCGTTGAATACAATGAACCCCTGTTCATCATCGATTGAGTAAAGCCATGATAGACAAGATCGTAATCGCCAATCGTGGTGAGATTGCACTGCGTATTCTGCGTGCCTGCAAAGAGCTGGATATCAAGACGGTGGCCGTTCACTCCGAGGCCGACCGAGACCTGAAGCATGTGCTGCTTGCCGACGAATCGGTATGCATCGGCCCTGCGCCATCCGCCGAAAGCTATCTCAACGTCCCTGCCATCATCAGTGCGGCCGAGGTTACCGACTCGGTTGCCATCCATCCCGGATACGGTTTTCTCTCGGAAAATGCCGATTTTGCGGAACGGGTGGAAAACAGTGGCTTTATCTTCATCGGCCCGACGGCGGATACCATTCGTGTGATGGGTGACAAGGTCGCCGCCATCAAGGCCATGCGCCAGGCCGATGTGCCCACGGTGCCGGGGTCGAACGGCCCACTCGACAACAATGCAAAACGCACCAGGGAACTGGCGAATGACATCGGTTATCCAGTGATCATCAAGGCCGCAGGCGGCGGCGGCGGCAGAGGCATGCGGGTGGTGCATTCCGAGGCCACCCTGTTGAACGCGGTTGCGATGACCAAAGCCGAGGCCGAGGCCGCCTTCGGCAACGGCACCGTCTACATGGAGAAGTTTCTCGAAAACCCACGCCATGTGGAGTTCCAGATCCTTTCCGATACCCATGGCAACGCCATCCATCTGGGCGAGCGGGACTGCTCCATGCAGCGTCGCCACCAGAAGGTGGTGGAAGAGGCGCCTGCGCCGGGGATTACCGATAAACAACGCAGCGACGTCGGTGAACGTTGCGCCGATGCCTGCAGACGGATCGGTTATCGCGGCGCCGGCACGTTCGAGTTCCTCTATGAAGACGGCGAGTTCTACTTCATCGAGATGAATACACGAGTACAGGTGGAGCACCCGGTCACCGAGTTGATCACCGGCGTCGACATCGTCAAGGAACAGATTCTCATCGCGGCAGGCGAACCCCTGAGCTATCAACAGCATGACATCAAACTGCAAGGCCACGCGGTTGAATGCAGGATCAATGCAGAAGACCCGGAGAATTTTCTACCCAGCCCCGGCACCATCGGCCAACTCCATACACCCGGCGGACCGGGCATCCGTGTCGACACGCACATCTACAACGGCTATCGAGTCCCGCCCTATTACGACTCCATGATCGGCAAACTGATCGCCCATGGCGAGACCCGTGATTCAGCGATCGCCCGCATGCGCATCGCCCTGCAGGAGATGGTGATCAGCGGCATCAAGACAAACATCCCACTCCATTTGGATATCATGCGCGACAGCGTCTTCAAGACCGGCGGGGCGAATATTCACTACCTGGAGAAGAAGCTGGGACTCTGAATTGAATTATGAATTAATGCGTGCGCATATAGGCGCGCAGGGTGCGGCCCAGCCGCACAAAACACCCTACCACGTCGTAAGGTACAATCTACTGCATTATTAATCCGACACGCTTATGGTGCGGCAGGGTCGGCACCCTACCGACCGGGTAGCGACCGGCGGGTAGGGAAGATCGGTGTAACAAGGATTCACGCGATTCAAAATTCATCATGGCTTGGCTACAACTCTCCATCGACTGCAGCGAAACCGAGGCGCCCCTGTTGGAGTTGCTGTTCGGAAACCTCGGTGCGCTCTCCGTGACCCTGGGTGATGCGGGAGATCAACCGCTGCTGGAGTTACCGCCGGCATCTGAACAACTGTGGCATCGCACCCGCGTAACGGCACTGTTCGAGGGCGAACGGGATCCACGGAAACTACGCACCGAACTCGCAGCCGTTCTCGATAACCGGCTTGCCGCCGGATTGCACTGGGAACGCATCGAGGAGAGGATCTGGGAGCGTGTCTGGCTGGAACATTTCAAACCCATGTCCTTCGGCCGACGCCTATGGGTCTGTCCGGAGGGAGAATCGGTTGAACAGGCGGAAGGCGTCGTAATCCGGCTCGATCCCGGCCTGGCCTTCGGTACAGGCACCCATCCCACTACCGCACTCTGCCTGGAATGGCTCGACGCTCAGGATCTACGGGGAAAAACGGTCGTCGACTACGGCTGTGGCTCCGGCATCCTTGCGATTGCCGCCTTGAAGCTGGGGGCGCTTTCGGCCATTGCCGTCGATCATGATCCACAGGCATTGCAGGCCAGCCGTGACAATGCCGAGAAAAACGGCGTGGCCGAGCGCCTCAGCACCTTCCCACCGGAAACCACACCCACAAAACAGGTAGACCTGCTGGTGGCGAACATCCTGGCCGGACCACTGATTCAACTCGCCCCCCGTCTCACTCGACTGATCCGTCCAGGCGGGCGATTCGCCCTCTCCGGGATACTTGCCGAACAGCAATCGGACGTGGCGTCTCACTATCGCTCGTTCGCTGATCCGGCCCCTGCCAGACAGTGCGGGGAATGGGTTCTTATCAGCGGAAAGGGGTTGCCTGCCGTTCAGCTTCCGTCTAACGTAGAGTAACGACAGCCGTTACAGCAACCCGAGCTATGTTTACCCAATGCCCACACTGTCTGACCCTGTTCCGCATCACCCCGGGGCAACTTAAGGCTGCTGAGGGCAATGTGCGCTGCAACCAGTGCAACAGCGTCTTCAATGCCTTGATGAACCTACTGGAGTCCCCTGCCCCCTTCAGCAATGACCCGACCTTCAGTTATCCATCGCCATCCCCAGCGTCGGCAGTCGGGTCTGGCGCTTTGCTGGGTGTCGATGACATGGCTATGGAAGGGGGTGATCGCAACTCCGTCCCGGTCAACGACAGTGAAATGGGGAAATCCCTGGATGCCTTGGCGGATGGTGGCCCCTGTATCTACCATGTTCACGAGGACACTGGCCCGGAAGTGAGCGAAAGCGGGCTCGGAAGCGGCAGCCAGGATCTATTTCTGCTGGAACAGGATGACGGCCTCGCAACCGAACCGGACTATTTTGCCGCAGGCACCGAATCCCAGATGTCCGAGCTGCTGGATCAGGACTCGGCCTCATTGCTGCTCAGCGCTGGAAACCGCCAACAGGACTCGGCCGAGGTCATCGGGCTGGAGGTCCGCGAAACGGAATCCACCCCGACCGACCCGGCACAGAGTCTCGACCTCGAAACGGAGCAACCTGAGGAGACGATGCCACCCGCCGACAGCACCACTCCGGACTACCCTGCTTCATCCATCTCCTCCATGGAGGATGAGCACGCCTCTGCGACTTTCACGGAGGAGAAAAAGCCCTTCATCTTTGCAGAGGGATATGATAAAAACCGCCCTCGCAACAGACTCTTCTGGGTGCTCGGTTCACTACTTTTGATCATACCGCTCAGCGGTCAAATCGTCTGGCAATTGCGTGACAACCTCATTCACAACCATATCGGCAGGCAACTCCTGGGCGGTGTCTGCCGGATTGCCGGTTGTGAAGTGCCGATTCGCCGGGCCACCGAAAAAATCCTCATCAGTGAACGCACCCTGACCACTCATTCCGAGAAAAAGAACGTCCTCTCTCTAAAACTTGAAATGGTCAATACAGCAGCCTTTCAGCAACCCTATCCGAAGCTGCAACTGAGCCTCTACAACGATATGGGACAACTCATTGCGCGACGCACCTTCAGTCCCGATGAATATCGCACCACACACGATCAGGCGCAAACGATGATGCCCAGATTGAAATCCGTGCATGTGGAACTGGAGTTGGCCGATCCCGGCAACGAAGTCACCGGCTTCAAGTTTGATTTTTTATAACCGGGGCCGGATTTAATTCCGCAATAAAGCATTTACCATTCCACCGTTCTCGGCTCGCGGGAGCGTAATTCAACCATATCCGCCTAAGATTGAATGGGTTACCAGGCACCCTTCCAGCCGATTCACAAGCAGACTCGTTGAGCTAAACAGTTCCGGATCAATTCAAGGCCGTTTTGCCTTTGATTCCGGCCGATTTTACCGGTAGTATTCTAACCCCTCCTTCCCCTGTGAACAGCCTCCAGAAGAGTGGCGAATCGGATGCATATCGGATCCTATGGCATTGAGAACAATCTGCTGCTGGCGCCTATGGCCGGTGTCACGGACAGGCCGTTTCGGCAACTCTGCAGACGCCTGGGAGCCGGTTTGGCCATCTCGGAGATGATCACGGCCGACGCCTCGCTATGGGGGACTGCAAAGAGTATCAAGCGACTCGACCACGAGGGTGAAATGAATCCGATCAGCGTGCAAATCCTTGGATCCGACCCCCATCTGATGGCGGAGGCGGCTCGCGCCAATGCGGCGACGGGCGCGCAGATCATCGACATCAACATGGGATGCCCGGCGAAAAAGGTCTGTAAGCGTGCAGCCGGGTCCGCGCTGTTAAACAATGAGCCTCTTGTTGCCGCTATACTGCACGCTGTCGTCAATGCAGTGGACATACCCGTGACGCTGAAGATCCGCACCGGCACAGATCCCGATAACCGCAACGGCGTACGCATTGCGCGGATTGCCGAAGCGACCGGCATTCAAGCCCTGGCCGTCCACGGCCGCACCCGTGCCTGCAAGTTTGCCGGTCATGCTGAATACGAAACCATCCGCGACATCAAGCGGGCGGTCGGGATCCCGGTGATCGCAAACGGCGATATCGTTTCCCCGGAAAAGGCGGCGGCGGTGTTGCGCCAAACCGGCGCTGACGCCTTGATGATAGGTCGCGCCGCGCGAGGACGCCCATGGATCTTCAAAGAGATCAATCACTATCTGCAAACCGGCGCCTATCTGCCTGAAGCGGATATTGGCTGGGTTGCCGGCCTCATTATCGAACATGTCGGACAGCTTTATGATTTTTATGGGGAGCACCGAGGCGTACGCATCGCACGCAAACACATCGCCTGGTACAGCAAAGGGCGCCCATGTGGTGCGGCATTCATGCATAAGATATATAGTGCGGAATCCGCTACGCTACAGTTGCGGACGATCCGTGAGTATTTTAAAAACCTGCAAGAAAAAGAGGATTTAGCGGCATGATGATCGAAGCTGTTCTATCCAATCAAGAGGGTGAGGAGTATCTGACCGTCACCCACAGTAAAAAATCCGAGCCTCTACGCCAATGCGTCAGCGATGCCATGCAACGCTATTTCAATAATCTCGACGGGTATGGCGCCAACCATCTGTATCGCTTGGTGATGAACGAAGTGGAAGCCCCCCTGCTCGAGAGCGTCATGAAACATACCGGCGGCAATCAAACCCAGGCTGCAACCATCCTGGGCATCAGCCGCAGCACGCTGCGCAAGAAACTCTCCCAGTACGATCTGGACTAAAGATCGCACAAACCGTGGATTATCCCTGGATTGCAGCGGATTCGAGGCAGTCCTAAGCACATAACTTATGGAAAACTTCACCCATGGCATCGATTAAACGCGCCCTGATCAGCGTCTCAGACAAGACCGGCATCGTCGGATTCGCCCGCAGTCTGGCGGAAAACAAGATTGAGATCCTCTCCACCGGAGGAACGGCGAAACTACTGACTCAGAACGACGTGCCGGTGATCGAAGTCTCCGAATACACCGGCTATCCCGAAATGATGGCCGGCCGGGTAAAGACCCTCCATCCGAAGATTCACGGCGGCATTCTCGGACGTCGCGGCATTGATGACGGGGTGATGAAAGAAAACGGCATCGGCGCTATCGATCTTATCGTGGTCAACCTCTACCCCTTTGAAGAGACGGTGGCCAAACCGGACTGTGATTTGGCCACCGCTATCGAACATATCGATATCGGCGGCCCCACCATGCTGCGTGCGGCGGCGAAGAACCACAAACACGTCACCGTGGTGGTTGACGCCATGGACTATGACCGGGTGTTGCGGGAGATGGCCGAAAACAACAACACCCTGAACGATGCCACGCGCTTCGACCTGGCGGTGAAGACCTTCGAACACACCGCTCGCTACGACGCCGCCATCGCCAACTACCTGGGTGTGCGGGTGACAGAGGAGGTCAGCGATTTTCCACGCACCCTGTCGCTGCAGTTCAGACAGGCGCAAACCATGCGCTATGGCGAAAACCCCCATCAGAAAGCAGCCTTTTTCGTGGAGCACCGTATCGACGAAGCCAGCGTCGCCACCGCCAAGCAGCTTCAAGGCAAGGCGCTCTCCTATAACAATATCGCCGATACCGATGCCGCCTTGGAGTGCGCCAAAAGCTTTGACGAAGGCCCGGCCTGCGTCATCGTCAAGCATGCCAATCCCTGTGGCGCGGCCTATGGCGTCACCCCTCTGGAGGCCTATAAGCGCGCCTACAGCACCGATCCGGAATCGGCGTTCGGCGGCATTATCGCCTTCAATGGCGAATTGGACGGCGAGACGGCGAGGACAATCGTCGAACGCCAGTTCGTGGAAGTGATCATTGCCCCCAAGATCACCGCTGCCGCCATCGAAGCGGTTAGCAGCAAAAAGAACGTGCGCCTGCTGGAGTGCGGTGAATGGCTCAGCGAGGCGGTCCATCGCACCGAATACAAACGGGTCAATGGCGGCCTGCTGGTGCAGGACGCCGATCTGCAACTGACCAAAGAGACCAAGGTGGTCAGCCAACGACAACCGACGCAACAGGAGATGCGTGACCTACTGTTCACTTGGCGAGTCGCCAAGTTCGTCAAATCCAACGCCATTGTCTATGGCCGCGACGGCATGACCATCGGTGTCGGCGCCGGCCAGATGAGCCGGATCAACTCAGCGCGTATCGCCGCCATCAAGGCGGAACACGCAGCGCTGGAGGTGAAGGGCTCGGTGATGGCGTCGGACGCCTTCTTCCCCTTCCGTGACGGTATCGACAATGCCGCCGAAGCGGGTATTGTCGCGGTCATCCAGCCCGGCGGCTCAATGCGTGATGAAGAGGCCGTCACCGCCGCCGATGAACACGGCATGGCCATGGTGTTCACCGGTATGCGCCATTTCCGCCACTGATGAATATTCTGGTCATCGGTTCAGGCGGCCGCGAACACGCCTTGGCCTGGAAGGCCGCCCAATCGCCTCTGGCCGGCAAGGTGTATGTGGCGCCCGGCAACGCAGGCACTGCCCTTGAGGCCAAACTCGAGAACGTGGCGATCGGCGTCGAATCGATCGACGAACTGATCGCCTTCGCCAAGGCAAAAGAGATCGGCCTGACAATCGTCGGCCCCGAAGCGCCGCTGGTGCTCGGTATCGTCGATGCCTTCAGTGCGGCCGATCTGCGCTGTTTCGGTCCCACCCGCGGGGCCGCGCAACTCGAGGGCTCCAAATCCTTCACCAAGGATTTTCTCGCTCGCCACAAGATTCCCAGCGCCGACTACCGGACCTTCAGCGACCTGCAACCTGCGCTGGACTATCTGCATCAGACCGGCGCCCCCATCGTCATCAAGGCCGACGGCCTGGCTGCCGGTAAGGGCGTGATCGTCGCCATGGATCTGCCGACCGCCGAGTCCGCCGTGCGTGACATGCTGGCCGGCAACGCCTTCGGCGAGGCGGGCCACCGAGTGGTTATCGAGGCGTACCTGGAAGGCGAGGAGGCCAGCTTTATCGTCATCGCCGATGGCGAGCATGCGCTGCCGATGGCCACCAGCCAGGACCACAAGCGGATCGGGGACGGCGACACCGGTCTCAATACCGGCGGGATGGGCGCCTACTCTCCCGCGCCTGTAGTAACCAAAGCGATATACCAGCGCATCATGCAGGAAGTGATCCGGCCGACGATCCGGGGCATGGCGGAAGAAGGCCTGCCCTATACCGGCTTTCTCTATGCCGGATTGATGATCGCCGCCGACGGCGCGCCGAAGGTGATCGAATACAACTGCCGCTTCGGCGATCCTGAGACCCAGCCGATCATGCTGCGGATGCGATCGGATCTGACGGCCCACTGCCTCGCGGCATTGGAGGGAAGACTCGACCGGGAAAGCACAACCTGGGATCCCCGCGCATCCGTCGGCGTGGTCCTGGCCGCCGATGGTTATCCCGGCAGTTACGACAAGGGGAAACCCATCAGCGGACTGGCGGAATCCGCAACCCCTGCCGGCAAGGTCTTCCATGCCGGAACCGCGCTGGAAAACGATCGGGTCGTGACCGCCGGAGGTCGGGTGCTCTGCGCCACCGCGCTGGGTAAGACGGTCACACAGGCACAACGGGGCGCCTATGATCTTGCCCGGTCCATCCACTGGGAGGGGGTCTGTTTCAGAACGGATATCGGTTACCGGGCCATTGCCAGAGAGCAGGCCGGCAGCGCAGCCGGCGCCGCCTTGTCCAACCCCCTGCTGTTTCGTGCACTACTGGCGCTTGCGCTGCTGATCTTCTCCTACCTTGCTTTCACGCCTATCGAAATTTACCTCGACAGCGGCCTGAACGACAAGGTCTCCCACGCCCTGACCTTCCTCTGTCTTGCGGTGCTGGTCGATTTCTCCTGGCCCGGCTCGCACTGGAACCCAGCCAAGATTGTATCGTTGATAGCCTATGGACTGTTCATCGAGGTAGTGCAGGGTTTTCTGCCCTATCGCATGTTCTCTCTCCTGGACTTGGCGGCCGATACCCTGGGTCTGCTGTGTTATCTCCTGCTTCTGCCGTTGCTGTTACGCATCCCCGGCTTGGCAGCCCACCGGAATAGTGCTATCAATTAAGCTAATATACTTTAACGATGCATCAAGACGCTCATGAGCAACGTCAAACACAGCGCCTTCAAATACGACTTCCTGGGTTCCGATCCTAAGGCCATCCAAAGGTCCGTCTCCAACCACCTCGTCTACACCATCGGCAAAGACCCGTACACCGCCACCGAGCACGACTGGATGATGGCCTTCAGCCATGTGGTGCGCGACCGCCTGATCGAACGCTGGATGGAGACCCAGCGCAGCTTCTACAAGCACGATACCAAGCGTGTCTACTATCTGTCGATGGAGTTTCTCATCGGACGCAGCCTGGTCAACAGCCTGCTCAATATGGACATCCATGACGCCAGCACCGAAGCCCTGCACAAACTCGGTATCGAATTAGAGAATCTACGCAATCTGGAGCATGACGCGGCGCTCGGCAACGGCGGCCTGGGCAGGTTGGCGGCCTGCTTTCTCGATTCCATGGCCTCTTTGAATATCCCCGGCTACGGCTACGGCATTCGTTTCGAATACGGCATGTTCCGGCAAAAGATCGAAAACGGTAATCAAGTGGAATTGCCGGAAAACTGGCTGGTGCATGACAATCCCTGGGAGTTCCCCCGCCCCGAAGTCTCCTACCGGATTCGCTTCGGTGGACGGGTCATGGAATACCAGGACAGTACGGGGCGGCGTCATTTCGATTGGATAGAGGGCGATGTCATCATCGCCCAGGCCTATGACACCCCCATTCCCGGCTTCAAAAACGACACGGTCAACAATCTGCGCCTGTGGAGCGCCAAGGCCTACGAAGACTTCGACCTCAACCAGTTCAACCGGGGAGAATACACGGAAGCGGTCGTCGGCAAGACCCTGTCGGAGAATATCTCCAAGGTGCTCTATCCCAACGACAGCTCGACCATGAACAAGCTGTTGCGCCTGAAACAGCAGTACTTCTTCGTCTCCGCATCGTTGAAGGACATCCTACGGCGCTTCTTCACCGATCACGACGAGCTTCGAGAACTTCCAGAGAAGGTAGCCATTCAGCTCAATGACACCCACCCGGCCATCGCCATTCCCGAAATGATGCGCCTGCTGATGGACAAGCACCAGCTTGAGTGGCAGCAGGCCTGGGAGACCACCACCCGGATCTTCTCCTACACCAACCATACCCTGCTGCCCGAAGCCCTCGAGACCTGGCCGCTGAACATCTTCGAGCGGATGCTGCCGCGCCATCTGCAATTGATCCTGGAGATCAACCGCCGCTTCCTGCTCATGCTGGGGCATCTATATCCAGACGACATGGATATCCTTCGCCGTCTCTCCATCGTCGATGAAAGCGGAGAAAGGCGCATCCGCATGGCCCATCTGGCGATCATCGGTAGTCACAAGGTGAACGGCGTCTCCGCCCTGCACAGCGAACTGCTGCGCAACTCGACCTTTAAGGACTTCAACTGTTTCTATCCCGGCAAGATCATCAACATCACCAACGGCATTACTCCGCGCCGCTGGCTCTATCAATCCAACAAGAGGCTTGCCAAGCTGATCTGCGAAGCCATAGGTCCGGAGTGGATCGGCGACCTGGATCTGATCAAACAGCTCGAACCGCTGGCGGACGACGCCACCTTCCAGGCCGAATTTTCCGCTATCAAACAAGCCAACAAGTCCCACATGGCCGATCTGATCAAGTACTATCTGAATAAACAGGTCGATCCGAACACCCTGTTCGATGTTCAGGTTAAAAGAATCCACGAATACAAACGCCAACTACTCAACCTGTTCCGCGCCATCGCCCTCTACAATCGCCTGCTGGACAATCCGGGCAGCGCCTGCGTACCGCGCACGATCCTGTTCGGCGGAAAGGCGGCCCCCGGCTATACGATGGCGAAACTGATCATCCGCCTGATCAACGACGTGGCCGATGTCATCGACAACGACCCGGCCGTCAGCGACCGGCTGAAGATCATCTTCATCCCTAACTACGACGTCACCACCGCATCCGATATCATCCCCGCCGCTGAACTCTCCCAGCAGATATCCACCGCCGGCATGGAGGCATCGGGGACGGGGAATATGAAACTGGCCTTGAACGGCGCCCTCACGATGGGGACCATGGACGGCGCGAATGTAGAAATGCTGGAGAATATCGGTGCTGAGAACATCTTTATTTTCGGCCTCACCACCAAGGATATCGCCAGACTGGATCGACAAGGCTATGACCCTAGGTACTTCTATGAATCCGACCCGATACTGAAACGGGTCATCGATATGGTCGCCAACGGTTTCTTCTCACCGGAAGACCCGACTCGCTATCGCATGATCACCGACAGTCTCCTCCACACCGATCACTTCAAGGTCCTGGCCGATTTCCAGGCCTATCTGACGATCAGCGATCAGGCGGACCTGAGATATCTTAACCCCACGGACTGGAACCGCATGGCGATCCTCAACACCGCCCGCATGGGCTACTTCTCCAGCGATCGCACCATCAATGAGTATGCGGAAAAGGTTTGGCATGTAGAACCGGTGACAAGGTAACGAAAATGCCGTATACACTTGTTATGACACTTTATTACAATCCTTTACGCCCTTGTCGGTAGAGGTATAATTACCTATTACGGCCTTGCTGATAGCGGTATGATCAATCAGTAACCAGTGGTTACGGCACTCACCCGCACTTCGTTACGGAATGTTCAGCCTAACCACATTATTCGCCCGTTTACAGGGATTGGAGCAGGTTCATTAACGGCCGTTAAAACCAGGCTCTTCAGTCAGTTAGAGGACTTTTTTAACCGACAACCACATATAGGGAATTGTTATCATGGAAACGAAAAGGCACTTGAATATACCGGGATTGCTGACGCTTGCATTATATGCTTCAGTTTCCCAGGCCGGCCTGATTGACCTCTCGGAACGTAATTACCTGTCAGGTGGCGACGGCCTGATTACCTATGACGCGACAACCGGGCTGGAATGGCTGGATTTAACCTATACGGTGGGAAACTCGATACTGGACACGGAAGCCGACGCGGAAATATGGGCGAACGGCTGGCAGTGGGCGACCACCGAACAAACCAACGCTTTGCTGGACCACACAGTGCTGCCACAGGGACGGTCAACCAATCATCCCGACAATCTGGCATTCATAGCGCTGCTAGGCGCCACGTACGAAAGGATCGAACCAAACCAATATACTTCGAAATTCGCTGCCGGCATCTCAAGGGGACACTATTTCCCTGCGTACTACAGTATACCGGCGGGATATAAACCCGCCTTCGTCGACGGCCATATTTACCATGCCGAAAATACCGGACCGGTCGGCTGTGACGATGAACCGGTCTGTGTCAGCCGTGCCGGTGACGAACAGGATACGTGGTCCGAGAGCGACTCCCTGCCCACCTTCGGCAGTTGGCTGGTCCGTAACGCAGCCATGCCCGACCACCCCATACCCGAACCCTCCATCCTCTTGATCTGGGCTACCGGGTTGGCCTGCCTTGGCTTTGTCCGCCTGAAAAATCAAACCTGACCTGATCAGACAGGCGGATCATACGCATCACAGCGACCCGTTTCACCGGTTGGGCGAATCACGCTACGGGGCGAATTGCACACTTATGGTGCGGCTGGGCCGCACCCGGCCCTCCTCAAGCTTGTTGCCACATTGGCGTTCATTTGCGGACTGTTTCAAAACAGCTCATCTAGGACTGAGCTGATCCGGACGCAATTGGGGGGTGAAGTAGTCATCCGCCTGCTCGATTTCGACCCGGTTGCCCGTTTTGTCGACCAATGGTTGCTCATAGTCGTTCCAGCCGCGCAGGCCTGTTTTGAGGGAGACGACATGCTCAAAACCCAGCCTTTTCATGGAGGAGGCGGCCAATACGCTGCGATAACCGGAACGGCAGACCACCACCACCTCACGCTCCCGCGCCTTGACCAGCTCGGGAATGGTCTCCTCATAGTCCCATTCGCAGGCGGATTCCAGGATGCCCCGGGGAGCGAGAAGGGAGCCCTCGATATGCATCGCGTCATACTCATAGGACTCGCGCACGTCAACGATCAGCAGATCCGGGTTGGCCGCCAGCCGCTCATCGAGATCCCAGGGCATGATCTCCCCGACATCGCCGAGACAATCGCTTATCAGAGTTAAAAAATTTTTCATCAAGTATA